>JAYUGJ010000132.1:0-61283 GCA_043738425.1 Burkholderiales bacterium | reverse complement strand
GGTAACGGTGCCAGTTTGTGCGCGTTGGTCGATGGGCGCAGCGTCGCGTCGACGATGGGTTTTTCAGTGCTCGACGGCTTGGTGATGGGCACGCGCTGCGGCGCGCTCGACGCTGGCGTGGTGCTGTACTTGCAGCAACACCTGGGCAAAACCGTGCAGCAAGTAAGCACCCTGCTGTACGAACAATCGGGCCTGCTCGGCGTGTCGTGCATCAGCAGCGACATGCAGGTGCTGCTGGCCAGCAGCGATGCGCGTGCGCTCGAGGCGATTGATTTGTTCGTGTACCGCGCTGCGGTGGAGATCGGTGCGATGGCCGCGGCGATGGGCGGCCTCGACGCGCTGGTGTTCACCGGCGGTGTCGGTGAAAACGCTGCCGCCGTTCGACAGCGCATTTGCGCTGCGTGTGCATGGCTCGGCGCGGTGCTCGATGACACCGCCAACAGCATCGACCTCGAATTGATCCACGCTGCAAGCAGCACCATGGCGCTGGCGGTCGTTCCGACCGATGAGGGGCTGATGATCGCGCGGCACACCGTGCGCGCATTGCCGCATTTGTTCGAAGCTACTTCGGTGCAACACGATCGGTGAGTGCACTGCGTCAGAGTGCGCTGGGGTCCGCCTCTATGCCGCGGTGTCAGGTCTTTAGGATGGAGCGGAGGCTGTCACTCAGGTTATTGACGTCACTGATGTCGCTGACGTCACTGATGTCGCTTATCTCACGCCGTGGTGTCAGTGACACAGCGCAGATCGGTAGCGCGTGGCCTAAAGACCTGACGCCGCAGGTCGGGTTTGACATAGCGGCATCCAAGGTGGGCCGATACCGCAGGGTCAGGCTGGTTTTTGCAGTGCCGCCGACAGGTGGGGCAGCCGGCCGGGGCGCAACCCGGCGTGGTGCGTTACTCAACGAGGCTGTCGCCAGCCAATCGCAGCGCGCAAAGCGCACCGCTCAGGCCCGACCGGGCTGATCCACAGTCAGACGACCGTGCCGAACAACGCACTCACGCCAGCGGTTGCCGCCATCGCCAACGCGCCCCAAAAGGTCACGCGTGCTGCGCTTTGGGCCGCGTTGGCACCGCCCGCCCGGGCCGCGGCCACCCCCAGCACGGCCAAGAAAACCAACGAGGTTGCGGCGATCGCCAGCAGGGTGTGACGCGGCGGCGCCAGCGCGGCCACCGCCAGCGGCAAGGCAGCGCCGACGGCAAAACTGCCTGCCGACGCCAGCGCGGCTTGCAGCGGCCGTGCGCTGTGTGCGCTGGTCAGGCCCAACTCATCGCGCGCATGCGCAGCCAATGCGTCGTGGCGCATCAATTGCGTCGCCACCTCACGCGCCAGCACCGGCGTCAAACCGCGCTGCACATAAATCGCAGTCAGTTCGCGTTGTTCCGCTGACGGGTCTTTTTCGATCTCGGCGTGTTCGCGCGACAGGTCGGCTTGTTCGGTGTCGGCCTGTGAATGCACCGACACGAATTCGCCCGCCGCCATCGACATTGCACCCGCAACCAACGCAGCCATGCCGGTCAGCATCAGGTTGCGGTGATCGGCATGCGCTGCTGCCACGCCGACCAGCAAACTGGCGGTCGATACGATGCCGTCGTTGGCACCCAGCACTGCCGCGCGCAGCCAGCCGATGCGTGCGGTGCGGTGGCGTTCAAAGTGAGGAGGCATATGCGAACGGTAATCGAGCCGAACGCCGTCTGGCGATTGCGTCGATCGGTTCTCGTTTAATTTCCGCTCGGTTTGCGCGTCGTTTCAAGCCACCTGACGCGTGATCAGCAACCAACCTTCGGCGGCAAGGTGGGTCTATGCAACACCGCGCGCGCTGCCGCCACATCGTCGGCAGTGCCATGCACCATCAGTACGAACTTGTCGCCCTTCAAGGCGGCCTCGAAATGCAACACCTGGTCTTCAGGCAAGCCCATGTCGGCGAGCGCGGCAGCCATCGCCGATGCGCCGCCCATGTCGGCTGCGCCTTCCAGCGCGCCGACCAGCGTGGTGACAAACGGCCCGGCCATGGCGACGATGCCGAAGCCCGGCAAGAAGAACACCGCGGGGGCCAACAGCAAACCCCAGATGCCACCCCAGAAACCACCGGTCAGTGCGCCCGCGCTGCCCCAGGCTTTGATCTTGTTGCCGATCGTGTAGAAGCCCGACGAATGCCCGTCGGTGTGGTCGTGGTGCGATTGGTGCAGGCTTTTGCCGACCAGTGACAACTTGCCCACATCGAAACCACTGCGCTGCAGCGCCTGGATCGCGGCCGACGCGTCGGCGTGCGTGTTGAACACGTAGCACGGTGCATCGGTAATGTGTTTTTCAGCGGTGTGCATCGCAACCTCGCCCATCCAGCCCATGTCGTCGGATGGTCTGCGCAAAGCGGCTGTTGCACTGTGCGGTGCCGCGCATAGGTCGATAGGCGGCTACGGCACCGCCAGCCAAATCTCGTTGCGCCGCAAAAACCACGGCATGAACGGTGGGTTGTAGCGCGAGAACACCGGCTCGCCCGACGACTCGATTTGCGCTTTGGTCAACGCCGATTTGAGTTGTTGCAGGTGTTCGGCGTAGTTGGCCTCAGACCAAAAACCCGAGTAGGTGATGACGGCTACTTTTTGCGGCGGCATCAACCGCAACTTGACCCGCGCATCGAGCGGCTCAGGCGCGGTTTCCAGGGTCACGTCTTTAGGCAACACGAACTGCACCAGGTAGCCGCCGCCTTCGGTACTGCTGCGCGCGGTTTGCGTGACTGGCGCGGTCATTGCGAGCTTGGCGGCGGGTGCAGATGGTGAAGCTGGTGCAGCTGGGGTCGCCCCGGGCGCTGCGGTTTGGGTGACTGGTGCGGTCATGGACAGCTTTTTCTCGCCCTTGTTCTTGCCAAAAATGTAGGCCGCCAAAATGCGAAAGGCAGCGTTGCCCGCCTCATCGGCCGAGCCGTCCACCACCACTTCGGCCACCACATACGGCGGGTAGGTGCGCACCTCGATGCCGTCGGTTTTTCGTACCACTGCAAATGGCGGTTCTTCAATTGCGGCGCTCGGCATGGCAGTGGTCATCAAGGTAGCCGCCAGCGCAATCGACACCGCCATCAAGGCAATGCGACGGCGGGTCGGTGGTGTGTGTGGCGTGTGTGGCGTGTGTGGTGAGTTTGGTGTGCGCATGGGTTGGATGGTCATTGCAAGCGGTAGGGCGGGTCAAGTTTTGCGCCGGTGTGCCGAAATCGGTAGGGAATTGAACTCGGGCCCCAGGGCGGTTCGCTCAACTGCCAGACCGGTTCGGGCTGGGTGTGAACCGTCAAACGACCTATTGAGTCGGTCCATATCGGCAGTCCGTACCCAGTGAGACCTGGACATTGCATGCAGTTCCATATTGACCCCGGATTGCAATTTTTCATTGCCTTTGCGGCGCTCGCCTTTTGGTACGCAAGGTGGCAACGGCACCGGCACTCGGTGAAAGACCAGCCGCTGTCACAGCAGCGCGAGCAGCGTGCGCGGCAACTCGGCTGGCGCTACCACGGCACCTACGAAGGCGACATTCGCTACCGTTTTTTCGGCACCGCAGCGCAAGGCCGCACCTGGGAACTGCGCTACGACAGTGATGCCAGCAGCAGTGGCGCGACGCCGAAAATCATTTGGGAGATCACCAGTTTGGCCGTACTGCGCAAAGAGTTTGAAATCTCCAACGGCAAAGCCTTTACGGCACTCGGCAAGCCGCTGGTGCAAGGCGTGACTGCGGGCATCAGCTTGTTGAGCCGGGTGGTGGGGGCCAGCCCAACCCACGTAATCGACTTCGCGAATGAAGCGCAGGTGCAGACACTGGGCAGCGGTCGCTTTCGATTGAAGTGGAAAGCGATATCGCGCTCGCCCGCTGAGGTGTCGCAGTTGATCGACGCTGAAACCGAGGCGTTGTTGTTGAACTGGCCGCGCGCCGTCGAGTCGAAGTTCGACCCGTTGCGCGAGATAAAAATCGTGCGCGACGACAAAGGCTTGCGCATCGAATTCAACTACGACACCAGCGACATGCGGTTGTTCGAGCATGTGGTGACGCTGGGCGTGGCATTGGCTGCGCGGCTGGCGCGTTAGAACACGCCCAGCAGTCGCGCGCAGTCAGCGGGCTTTCACCAGTGCGGCAAGTTGCTGACTGATGCTGGTGACGAATGTCGGTGCCCCGAACGCGCAGGTCAGGAATCGAGCAGCGGCTCAAAGCCGCCCATGAACATTCGCTTGCCGTCGAACGGCATGTCTTTGAACTCCTGCATGCGCGGGTCGGCCATGAATTGGGCGTTGCCCGCGTCACGCGCGGCTTTCGACGGCCATTCGATCCACGAAAACACCACGTTCTCGCTGCCCTCGGCCTGTACCGCCAGCTTGAAGCCGGTGACTTTGGCTTCGGGCAAATCATCGCCCCAGCATTCGACGATGCGCGTCGCACCACACTCTTTGAAGATCGCTGCGGCTTTGGTGGCGACCGCCCGGTAGGTTTCCTTGTTGCCCGCCGGCACCGGGACAACAAATCCGTCGATGTAGCTCATGGTTTTTCTCCTGTTGGGTGATTAGAAATTTCTAGCGTGTGGAGAGGTTGACGTTCCGCTGGCGGTGCGTCTGTGCGCTTCGACACATCAGCTAGTTGGCCGCTGCGGTGTGGCCACGTCGTGCGGCTTCTATCGCGGCGATATCGATTTTTCGCATCTTCATCATCGCGTCGAATGCCCGCTTGGCTGCGGCTGGATCGGGGTCGGCCATCGCCGCAATCAGCGCGCGCGGGGTGATTTGCCACGACAACCCCCAGGCGTCTTTGCACCAGCCGCACACGCTTTCCTGGCCGCCATGGCTGACGATGGCGTTCCACAAGCGATCGGTCTCGGCCTGGTCGTCGGTCGCTATTTGGAATGAGAAAGCCTCGCTGTGTTTGAACTGCGGGCTGCCATTCAAACCAATGCAGGCAATACCGGCGACGGTGAATTCAACCGTCAACACATCGCCCTGCTTGCCGTCCGGATAGTCGCCCGGCGCACGCAGTACGGCACCCACCGAACTGTCTGGAAATGTCTCGGCGTAGAAGTTCGCAGCGTCAACCGCGGTGCCCTCGTACCAAAGGCAGATCGTGTTCTTGCGGGTCATGGGGTGTCTCCTGAAGCGGTGAACGGCAGGCGTTCATTTGGTCGGCGAAACCGTCGCGACCGATCAACGAATCACCGTCGATTAGCGGCTGACCAGATGCAGGATGTTGCCGTCCGGGTCTTTGAACCACGCGACCTGCAGGTCGCCTGCGACGTACACGTCACCGTCGAGCCGCATGTCCGGCATGTCGTAGTGCTCGAACACGACGCCTTTGGTTTTGAGCGCGTCCACCATGTCTTTGAGGCCGTCGCCCACGGTCCAGGCGACTGCAGTGGCGCGGTTGGTTCCGGCGAACTCCGAGCGGTACACATTGAGCCCTGAGCTGCCGCACCGGTAGGTGATCACCTCCTGGCCTTCGCGCGACATTTCCTCCAGTTCGAGCTGGCCACCGTAAAACGCCGCAGCGGCTTTCAAATCTTTCACGGCCACCGTGGCGATGGCGTTGATGTCGTTGAGCATGTCGAATCTCCTTTGCGATTGAGCGGCAGCTGCTGTGGGGCAATTCGACCGTCACTTTTGCGCGCACCGAACGTGCTGGCAATGGCAGCAAGCGCCGCTTCGGCGTAGGAACGCGCGCCGCGTGTTGGCGCATCCAGCGGGTCACGCACAGCCGCGACCGCGCGCCCACCACGGCCAAGCCAGCGGTGAATATCTGGTGCGCTCCTACATCGATGTGCGCTGCAAGCCGACGCGGTGTGGTGCGTTGTCAATGCAAGCTGGCCGCAGCAATACTTCACCGCGCATTGATGACCCCCGTTCTGCTTCTCGCCGCCCAGTGCGTCAGCACGAAGCCACACATTGGTGTCGGCCGATGCCGAACCGCGTTGCTGCGCGACCTGGATCGATGGGTCGGCACATGACCAACCAACGGGCACCGTCGCGTCAGCCAGACGCCGATCCGCTGCGCGTTTACAAGTCGAAGCGTGACTTCGCGCGCACGCCGGAACCCGCTGGCGCGACTGGTCACGTGGCCACCACCGCTGGCGTGGCAGCCGCCCACACACTGACTTTCGTGGTGCAAAAGCACTGGGCCAGCAGCTTGCATTACGACTTCAGGCTGGAACTCGACGGCGTCATGAAGAGCTGGGCCGTGCCCAAAGGACCGAGCCTCGATCCGACGGTCAAACGCATGGCAATTCAGGTCGAAGACCACCCACTGTCGTACGCCGGCTTCGAGGGCACCGTACCCGCGAAGCAATACGGCGCGGGCGAGGTCATCGTGTGGGATGCCGGCACCTGGACCGCGTTGCACGACGCGCATCAGGGCCTCGGCAGCGGCCATCTGAAATTCAAGCTGCACGGCCACAAGCTGCATGGCAACTGGGTGCTGGTGCGCATGAAAGGCCAAGGCGAAAAGCAGGCACCGTGGCTGCTGATGAAAGACAACGACACCTTTGCGCGCGCAGCCGCCGAGTTCAGCGTGGTCGATGACATGCCGGCCAGCGTGAAGTCATTCGGCGCGGCGCGCGTTGCGACAGTTGATTCCATCGCTAACGCCCAGCTCAATCTGAGCGCGGCAGGCAAACCCGAAGTCAAATCCAAACTCAACCCCATAGCTCGACCCATCTCGGTAGTCGACTTGCCACCCGAAGCCGTGCCATCACCGCTGCCGCCTGCGCTGTCGCCGCAACTGGCCACTTTGGCGGCAGACCTGCCGCCAGAAGCCGCCGCGTGGCTTTACGAGATCAAGTTCGACGGCTACCGCATGCTGTTGCGCAACGACGCCTCGGGCGCGCGTTTGTTCACCCGCAATGGGCTCGACTGGACCGCCAAATTTCAGTCGCTGCAAAGTGAATTCGAGCAGCTGAACTTGCCGCCGGGTTGGTACGACGGCGAGATCGTGGTGCCGAACGACGCAGGCGTTCCAGACTTCGGCGCGTTGCAGCAAGCCGTCGAAAACCAACGCACCGATGCGGTTGTTTTCTACCTGTTCGATTTACCCTACGCGGCTGGCAACGATTTGCGCAGCGCGCCACTCGATGCACGGCGGGCGGTGCTTGAACAGCTGCTGTGTGCGGCGGCCTCAGCACACATCCGTTTCAGCGAAGCGTTCAATGCCGCACCCGACAACCTGCTGGCCTCGGCCTGCAAGCTGGGGCTGGAAGGCGTGATGGCGAAGCGCCGCAGTTCACCGTACCAGTCGGTGCGGTGTGCACACTGGATCAAGCTGAAATGCAGCCAACGACAAGAGTTCGTGATCGGCGGCTACACCGAACCGCAAGGCTCTCGCTTTGGCCCGGGTGCGTTGTGCGTGGGTGTGCACGATGCGCACGGCGAGCTGCAGTACGCAGGCGATGTCGGCACGGGTTTCAGTCAAAAAACGCTGGCCGACCTCAAGACAAAACTCGAAGCGATGCCGCGAAAAACCAGTCCGTTTGCCGATGAATCAGTGTCCGAAATCGCGCCGAACAAGCAGCGCAAAGTGCACTGGGTCACGCCCGCACTGGTGGCCGAAGTGAGCTTTGCGAAATGGACGCGCGCCGGGCGCATTCGCCACGCGGTGTTTTGTGGCTTGCGATCCGACAAGCCGGCGCGCGAGGTCGTGCGTGAAACCGCGCAGCCTGTGGCGAACCAAAACTCGCCAGCCGAAAAGCCGTTGAGTAAGCCGCCGCCACACCATTCGCCGCCGCTGTCGACGCGGCTCGAGGTCACCCACCCGCAGCGGTTGATCGACGCCCGCACCGGCACGACCAAGATCGATTTGATTTCGTACTACGCCCGGGTCGCGGAGCTCATGCTGCCGCACCTGGCGGGCCGGCCGGTGTCGCTGCTGCGCGCGCCCGACGGCGTCGAGGGTGACCACTTTTTTCAGAAGCACGCCATCACCACCAAGCTGCCGGGCATGCGGCAACTGGATCCATCACTCTCGGTCGGGCACCTTCCGCTGATGGCGGTTACCGGCAAGCGCGGTGTGTTGTCGGCGGCGCAGTGGAATGTCATTGAGTTCCACACGATGAACGCTGTCAGCACGTCGTTTGCGCAGCCCGACCGCATGGTGTTCGATCTCGATCCTGGTGCAGGTGTGGCGTGGGCGCAGGTGCAGGAAGCAGCGCAACTGGTGCAGGCGTTTTTGATGCAGCTCGGTTTGACGTCGTTCCTGAAAACCAGCGGCGGCAAGGGCCTGCATGTGTTGGTGCCGTTGCGGCGCATGCACAGCTGGGACGCGGTGAAAGGGGTCAGCGAAGCGGTGGTGCTGCACATGGCGAAGACGATTACGCAGCGGTTCGTCGCCCGCAGCGGGCCGAAAAATCGCGTGGGCAAGATCTTCATCGACTATTTGCGCAATGGTTTGGGGGCCACGACCGTGTGCGCATGGTCGGCGCGGGCGCGGCCCGGTTTGGGCATCTCGGTGCCGGTGGACTGGAGCGAATTGCCGAGCCTGCGCGGCGGCGATCACTGGACAATCGACAACGTGCACCAGCGGCTCGACGTCGGCAACGCGCCTTGGGCCGGTTACGCGAAAGCAGCGCGTGGTCTCGGCCACGTGATGGTCGCCTTGGGCCTGGCGAAGCGCCAAAGTTGAACCAGCAATGAACAAGGAGTCGCCATGTCGCGCGTGATCTGGAAAGGTGCCATTACCTTTGGTTTGGTGCATGTGCCGGTGGCTTTGTATCCGGCGTCGCAAGAAGCCGGCATTGACTTCGACTGGCTCGACAAGCGGTCGATGGACCCGGTGGGTTACAAGCGGATCAACAAGCGCACCGGCAAAGACATGCAGCCCGACGACATCGTCAAGGGCATCAAACAAGACGACGGCGATTACGTGGTTTTGAGCGAAGCGCAAATCAAGGCGGCGTACCCGAAATCGACGCAAACGATAGAGATCGAATCGTTCGTGCAGGCCAGTGAGATTGCGTTCACATTGCTCGAGACGCCTTACTACCTCGAGCCCCTCGCCAAAGGCGAAAAGGTGTACGCATTGCTGCGCGAGGCGATGGCCGAGGCGGGCGTGATCGGCATTGCGCGGGTGGTCATGCACACCAAGGAACACCTTGCCGCGCTGATTCCGTCGGGTGCCGCGCTGGTGCTCAACACCCTACGCTGGGCCAGCGAAATTCGCCCAATGGCCGATCTCAAATTACCTGCCGAAGGCAAGTCGGCTTCGGGCTTGAAACCAGCTGAATTGAAGATGGCGGCGCAACTCATCAGCGACATGACGGGGCCATGGAAATCCGACGATTACCGCGACAAATTCGGCGATGCCATTCGGGCGCTGGTCAGCAAGAAAGTCGCCGCGGGCGACACACAAACGGTCGCGTCGCTGGAAGACACGCCGAAGGCATCGGGCAGCAGCAACGTTGTCGACCTGACCGCGCTGCTGGCGCAAAGCCTCGTCACGCGCAAGTCGGCCAGCGGCAGCAGCGATGGGGCTGTGGGCGCGGCGAAAAAGGCCGCGCCCAAGTCGGCGGTTCGCAAGCGGGCGTGACGGACGGTGGGTTGCAGGAGGTTCCACTGGCAGCGTTCATTCAGCCACGCGCCTTTTTAATGGGCAACGATGCCCAGCCACGTCGCGCACCGGCCCCTCACCCCAACCCTCGCCCCCAAACACGGGGGCGAGGGAGTGCGTAGCGGCCGCCTCGCCCGCTTGATGTGGCCTCGGCGCGCCGTTCGGTTCAGGTGTGAATCAGCCGCCCGCCGCTGAACGACCAGTTCTCCCAGGTGGTTTCCTTGAAGCACACCATCGCGTGTTCCGGGTCGATGCCACCGCGTTGCAGGTTGGCCATCAATTCTTCGAGTAATTTTTTCTTGACCTTGACGCTGCGGCCGACCGACCACAGCACTTCGATCAGCACGAAGTCGTCGGTGCGCGGCGTGGCGGCATCGGGGTAGCTGGCATCGAAGCGAAAGTCTTCGGCTGACAGCTCGATCACGCGCTGGAACTTGTCGGTGGCCGGCACGCCCGAGGCGACCAACGCAGCATGCACCGCATCGAGCACCATCGATTTGAATTCAGTCGACTTCGGTTTGCGAACGGTGAGGGTGACGAGCGGCATGGCGGGCTCCTGGCGTGATGGGAAAGGCGCATGGTGACCGAGCGCGGTGTGCCGCCGATTTCATGCGCGGTGTTTTTTAACCCACGCCACATACCGGTCCATCCAGCCTTGCAAAAACGCTTTGCTGCCAGCGCCGAGGTTGCCCGCCTCGTCGAACAAGCCGTCTTTCTTTTGAATGAACGCCTCCGGTTGGCC
The DNA here is from genome assembly GCA_043738425.1 of Burkholderiales bacterium. Taxonomy (GTDB): domain Bacteria; phylum Pseudomonadota; class Gammaproteobacteria; order Burkholderiales; family Burkholderiaceae_C; genus PBB1. The sequence continues at coordinate 50,986 of JAYUGJ010000132.1, read as the reverse complement.
CAGCGTGGGCATGTCGAGGCAGGCCAATATGTTGCGCAAGTGTTGTTGCGCCATGGCAGTCGCGGTGCTGCCTGGCGACACGCCCAGCACGCCGGCCGGCTTGCCTGCCCACGCGCTTTGGCCGTGCGGGCGCGACGCGTGGTCGATGGCGTTTTTCAGCACGCCTGGAATCGACCGGTTGTATTCAGGGGTGACGAACAGCACGCCGTGCGCGGCGGTGATGCTGGCTTTGAGCTGGGTGACCGAGGCCGCGGGCGAGGCGTCGTCGTCTTGGTTGTACAGCGGCAGCTCGCCGATGGGCGCGTGCGTGAATGTGAAGTCGGCCGGTGCCAGCCGGGCGATGGCGGTAGCAAGCTGGCGGTTGGACGAGTCGCGGCGCAGGCTGCCGACGATGACTGCAATATGGGTGGTCACGGTGGGGTTCCTTCGGTGCGTTGATGGGGCGTGTTCCGCGTCGCCTTAGGCGAGCCCGATTCGGCGCAGCTGCGCTTGCAATTGCTCGATCTGGTCACGCAGGTCGAGCACCAGCGCAACGCCGGCGGGGGTCAGTTCGAGGTCGTGCGCCAGCCGAAGGGCAACCCGTGCGCGTTTCAGCACGACCCCTTCGAAGCGCCACGCGGTAACGTCGTCGCCAATGTCGTCGCCAGCGTCGTCGCCAGCCGTTGCCAAGGTGACCAACACGCCCTCGTAGACCAGCGCCTTCAATTGATCGGCATCGGCACGGCAAGCGCGGCTCAACTCCAGCAGCGTGAACTGCACCTGTTCTTCGACCAGCACCGGGTGCAGCGGTGGTTGCGGCGGTTGCGGTGGTTGCGTTCGCTCGTTCATCGGGGCTCCTTGCGCGGTGTGACCAGCGCGGCGCGCGGGTCGAAATCGGCCGACGCCGCGGCCAACTGCGCATACGCCGCCTTGCGCTCAGCGGTGTCGGCCGCGGGCAACGCGAGGCCGAGCACCACGTAGAAATCGCCGGGTGGGTTGGCCGGAATGCCTTTGCCTTTGAGGCGCAGCCTGCGGCCGATGGCTGAGCCGACCGGCACGCTGACCTGCACCTCGCCTGCAGGCGTCGGCACGGTCACGCTGGCACCGAGTGCGGCCTCCCACGGTGCCAACGGCACATCGATATAGACATCGCGGTCGTCGATGCGAAACAGCGGGTGCGCTGTGAAATGAATTTCGAGGTACAGATCACCGGCAACCGCAGGTGCGCCAGTCGGTGCGCCGTCGGCCGTGATGTCGGTCGTGCCCGCGCCGCCTTGACCCGACAGCCGCAAGTGCTGGCCACCGCGCACGCCTTTCGGGATGTTGATTTCGAGCTGCCGGGTATGTAGCGAAACCCGGCCCTGCGCATCGACTTGCGCTGCCTGCAGCGACACCATGCGGCGCGCGCCGAGGTAAGCATCTTGCAGGTCGATTTCAACTTTTGCGTGGTGGTCTTCACCGGCATGGGCACGTCTGCCGCGCGGTGGTGGGCGGCCGGAGGTGCCTGCCGACTGACGGCCGAACAACGATTCGAAAAAGTCGCTGTGGGCGGCTGCTTCGGCCTCGGCCTCGGTCGGGTCGTATGTCGAGCCGGCAGTTGCATCGTCATAGCCCCCGCGCCCGCGGTATTCGAACCCACTGTCCCAGCCCGGCGGCGGCGTGTGCGAGGTGCCTGGTTGGCCGCGTGGATGCGGCCCAGGCTGTTGATCACGCAGCGTGCCGTAGCGGTCGTAGGCCGCACGCTTTTCCACGTCGTGCAGCGCTTCGTAGGCTTCGGCAACTTCTTTGAACCGCGACTCGGCGTTTTTTTCTTTGCTCAGGTCGGGGTGGTACTTGCGCGCCAGCTTGCGGTACGCCTGTTTTATCTGCGCGTCGGTTGCGGTTTTAGCCACGCCGAGCGTGGCGTAGTAATCCTTGAATTCCATCGAACCACCGTAGGCGCTGATCGCCGTGTTGTCAGTGCGATGGCGAACAGACGCTGCAGGCAACGCACTTGCCCACTCGAGTCGGCAAAACCGCTTTCACCGTCACCGATTGCTGCCATGACCAAACGCACCACGCACCAGCCCGAAGACATCGCCGCGAAGCTGTTGGGTTTGCCGTATGCCCAGCTCGATGAGCGCACGCAAAAAGTAGCGCGCCATGTGGCCTGCCGCAAGCACATTGCGCGCAATCTGGCGCACCCGAAAGAGACCCCTGCAAGCGCAGGTCAGCGTGCCGCAGACGCAGTGGCGCGGTTCGGCGGATCGTGGGTTTTTGTCGGCGCTTTTGCCACGGTCATGGTCAGCTGGATCGGCGTGAACGGCATGCTGCTGTGGCAACTGGGCCGCACCTTCGACCCCTATCCGTACATTTTGCTGAACCTGTTTTTATCGATGCTGGCAGCCATCCAGGCACCGGTCATCTTGATGTCGCAAAACCGAAAAAGTGAGCGCGACCGCGTGAGCGCCGAGCACGATTACGAGGTGAATCTGAAGGCCGAGTTGGAGATCATGCTGCTGCACGACAAGATCGATTTGCTGCGCGAAACCCAGTGGGAAGCACTGCTCGCAATGCAGCGTGAGCAACTGCAGCTTTTGCGCGACCGTTCGGTCGCAACTGCGCCAAGCGAGCCGCCGAGTTGACGGCTGTTTGAGTCACCGAAGCCGCAACATAATCGCGGCGCGCAGCATCATGGGTGTGCGCACATCGCTACCTGAATCGCAACGTGAGTTGGGTGGATTGCTTTTTTTAAAGTAGTTGAAGGACTGTCGAATGAACCTCGAATCCGTACAAACATTTCTAGGCACCACCGCATTGACCGTGGGCCTGAAGGTGCTCACCGCATTGGCGGTTTGAATTATCGGCCGCTGGCTGATCGGCAAGGTAATCGCGTTGGTGCAGGCCGGTATGAGCCGCAATCATGTCGACGCGACGCTGACCAAGTACCTCGGCTCGATCATTGCCGTGGCGCTCAACATCGCGCTGGTGCTCGGCATCCTGGGTTACTTCGGTATCGAGACCACTTCATTTGCCGCGATGTTGGCCGGTGCAGGCGTGGCGATTGGTGCGGCCTGGAGCGGCTTGCTCGGCAACTTCGCAGCCGGTGCGTTCATGTTGATCTTGCATCCGATCAAGGTCGGCGACTTTGTCACCGTGGGCGGTGTCACCGGCACGGTGCGTGAGCTGGGTTTGTTCGGCACCACCATGGTCACGCCCGATAACGTGCTGACCATCGTCGGCAACGGCAAGATTTTGGGCGACACGATTTCCAACTTTTCGGTGCTGCCGGCGCGGCGTGTGGAGCGCATTGCGCAGCTGGCCAACGGGGTCGATCCGCTCGATGCGATTGCCCGCATCAAGGCCGCAGTGGCGTTGATTCCGAACATCTCGACCGAGATGCCGCCCGAAGTGAACCTGCTCGACATGAAGCTCGAAGGCCCGCAAATTTCGGTGCGCCCGTATTGCCACACCGACCACTATTGGCAGGTGTATTTCGACACCAACGAGGCCATCGTTCGGGTCTGCAAAGAAGCCGGTTGGCCAACACCGTCGGCTACCTACCAGGTGCGGCAGCAGTAAGCCGTTCGCACGGCTCACCACTTCGGCTCGGGCTCAGGACAAGCCAGTTCTGGGCCCGACGCTCACCTGGTGAGCGTCGCCTCCGACATCGCTGCCATGGCTTTTGCCAGAACCTGCGCCGCAGGGCAGTCGGCCAGGTGGTGGCGGGTTGCGATCCAGTTCGGGTCGCTATAGCTCAGCCACACCGCGCCTTTGGCGTCTTCCCAGACCAGCGCCTTCAACGGCAAATCAATGCCCGCGGTTTGTGCGCATTCCATCAGCGGCGTGCCGCCTTGCGGGCTGCCGAAAATCAGCAGCTCGGTAGGACGCAGTGTTTTGCCGACCTTGGCGGCACCGGCTGCATGGTCGATGCGCGCAAACACATTCAAGCCGCGCTGCGTGACGTTGCCTTCGAGGCGATCCATGGTTTCTTTGGCGGCAAACGGGCTTTTCATCGTCACCAAACCATCGACGGCCGATGCCGCCGTGGCTGAGGAAATAAGCGCCGCTGCGATCAGTACGGATTGCGTTTTCATCCCATGCTCCTTGTGAATGTTTGCCAGTCATGTCGATCCACCGCATGTCGATTCGACCGGCTGACAAATTACATGCAGGCAGCAAAATCGATGGCACGCGGATGCCCGTTCGCGTGTCCATCAACACGGCACCGCAGCGTGCATCGTGACACCGGAAGCCACCGTATGAGTCTGACTGCGGAAACGATTTTGTCGACCGACCTGACGGTGCCGCCTGCCACGGTGGGCTTCGCCGAAGCGCTGCGCTTTTGGCTGCAGCTCGGCTTCATCAGCTTCGGCGGGCCTGCCGGGCAGATTGCGCTGATGCACACCGAACTGGTCGAGCGCCGCCGCTGGATCAGCGAGAAGCGCTTCTTGCATGCGCTCAATTACTGCATGGTGCTGCCCGGCCCCGAGGCGCAGCAACTCGCCACCTACATCGGCTGGCTGATGCACCGCACCTGGGGCGGCATTGCGGCCGGCGCGTTGTTCGTGCTGCCGTCGCTGTTCATCTTGATTGCGTTGTCGTGGATTTATCTGCGCTTTGGTGATGTGCCGGTGGTGGCCGGCATCTTCTACGGCATCAAACCGGCAGTGACTGCGCTGGTGCTTCACGCGGCCTGGCGCATTGGCGGGCGGGCGTTGAAAAATCGCTGGATGTGGGGCATCGCCGCGGCGGCGTTCGTGGCCATGTTTGCGTTTCAGGTGCCGTTTCCGGTCATCGTGGTGTGTGCTGCCTGCGTAGGCAGCCTGGGTGCGCGGGTGGCACCGAACCTGTTTGCCTTGGGCGGTGGCCATGGCACATCAGACAAGACATACGGGCGCGCGCTGATCGATGACGACACACCGACACCGCCGCATGCGGTGTACCGCGGCGGCCGTTTGCGCCGCGTGCTGGCCGCAGGCGTCGGGTTCTGGGCCGCAGCCATGGCGGTGTTGCTGGCCACCCAAGGCGTGCAGGGCACGTTGACGCAGATGGGTTGGTTTTTCACCAAGGCCGCGATGCTCACGTTCGGCGGTGCGTACGCGGTGCTTCCGTACGTGTACCAAGGCGCGGTCGAGCACCACCAATGGCTCAGCGGCGCACAAATGATCGACGGCCTGGCGCTAGGTGAAACCACCCCGGGCCCGTTGATCATCGTGGTGGCGTTCGTTGGGTTTGTCGGTGGTTGGCTCAAGCAGGTGTTCGGCCCCGACGCATTGTTTTTGGGTGGTGCAGTGGCGGCCTGCGTGGTCACGTTTTTCACGTTTTTGCCGTCGTTTGTTTTCATCCTCGCGGGCGGCCCGCTGGTCGAGGCCACGCACGGCAAGCTGGGCTTCACCGCGCCGCTGTCGGCCATTACCGCGGCGGTGGTCGGCGTCATCGTGAACCTGGCGTTGTTCTTTGCGTTCCACGTGTTCTGGCCGCATGGTTTCGGCGGGCACTTCGACGCGCTGTCGGCGTTGATTACGGTGGCCGCCACGGTGGCGTTGTTTCGTTTCAAAACGGGCGTGCTGCCACTGTTGGGCGCGTGTGCGGCGGTCGGGCTGGCGGTGACTTTGCTGGCACCGGGCCTGCGCTGATTGCGATCAACCCGCGACATGTGGCAGTGAGCGGTAATTGCGCATGGATCAAGTCGATTGCGTCGTGATCGGCGCGGGTGTGGTGGGCCTGGCGTGCGCGCGGGCGCTGGCGCTGGTCGGGCACGAGGTGGTGATCGTCGAGCGTGAAACCAAATTCGGCACCGGTGCCTCAGCGCGCAACAGTGAAGTCATTCACTCCGGTATTTACTACCCCGCAGGCAGCCGCAAAGCCGAGTGGTGCGTGCGCGGCGCGCAGCTGCTGTACGCCTATTGCGCCGAGCGCGGTATTGCGCACCGGCGTTGCGGCAAGTTGTTGGTGGCCACCAGCCAGGCCGAGGTGGGCGCGCTCGAGGCACTGCATGCCCGTGGTGTGGCCAACGGCGTGCAGTCACTGGCGCTGTTGACGGCTGCGCAGGCCATGGCGATGGAGCCTGCGTTGCGATGCGTGGCCGCGCTGTGGTCACCCGACAGCGGCATTGTCGACAGCCATCACTTGATGACCGCGCTGCTCGGCGATGCTGAAAACGCGGGTGCGGTGTTGGCCGTCAACGGCGGCGTGGTCGGTGCGCAGCCCGACGGCAACGGTGGTGGTGACCTCGGTGCTGACCTCGGTGGTGACCAAGGCGCTGACCGCAGCGGCGACGACAGCGGCAGTGTTGACGACGCTGCGGGCGGCTGGCAGGTCAGCGTGCGCTCAGCCGCTGCGGGCGAGCCTGATTTCAGATTGCACACACGTTGGATCGTCAACGCGGCAGGCCTCGACGCGCAGGCGGTGGCGGCACGGATGCAGGGCTTTCCGGCGGCGGCAATTCCGCTGCAGCATCTGGCGAAGGGGCACTACTTTTCGCTGCAAGGCCGGGTGCCGTTTTCACGGTTGATCTACCCGATGCCGACCCACGGCGGACTGGGTATACACCTGACCCTCGACCTCGGCGGACAAGCGAAGTTCGGTCCCGATGTCGAATGGCTGGCGTTTGATGCGGCGCACCCGCACGCCGAGTCGGTGCGCGATTACCGCGTCGACGCCAGCCGCGCAGCGGGTTTCGAAAGCGAAATCCGCCGCTACTGGCCGGGTCTGACGAGCGGCGCGTTGGCACCGGCCTACAGCGGCATCCGCCCGAAGCTGAGCGGCCCGGGCGAGCCGGCGGTTGACTTCCGCGTCGACGGCCCCGAGAGCCACGGCTGCGCCGGGGTGGTGCAGTTGTTCGGCATCGATTCACCGGGCTTGACCGCGTCGATGGCGATTGCCGATGCGGTGGCGCAGCTGGTGGGCCAGCGGGCGACCGAGACCACCCGCAAGCGATAACACCGCGGGTGTGCTGCTTGCTGACGATGCGCGCGGCTTGCGCTTAGCCCTACGCCGCGCCCTGGCAACCATCCCTAACAAAATCCAAGTTTTCGAAATTGGGAGTGGATCTTGTTGCAATTGTTGGGTGTGTTGATGGGTGGTGCCGAAGCTGAGGCGGGCCGTGCGTTCAATGACCGCGAAGCCGCACGGGTGCGCGACGCGTTGGACGGCGATGAGCAGATGGTGTGCTTCGTGCGCGGCCGCGTGGTGGGTTCACGCGCCAAATTGGCGTTGTGGGTGCTGACCGATCGGCGGCTGTTGACGTTCGAGATGGCAACCTACCAACGCGGCACGGTGGCGCTGAATCACACCTTGCAGCTGGAAGGCAAAAGCGGTCGTTACGGTGCCGCTCTGGGCTTGCAACAAGGCAACCAGCGCATCGGTTTGTATGCGGTGGACGAAGGCCTGGCGTTTACTTTTGCGGCCGCGTTGGCGCAACGCCTGCCCGCGCTGCCCTGGAAGATCGAGATGAAGCCGCTGTCGCCCGGCGCGTTGAACGCGTCGGCCCGCGCACTGACCGAATCGTGCGTTCGGGTCAATCCGGTACTGCCGCAAGACGGCCCGCAGATGGTGGCGCTGCTGCGCGACCTCGACGCATTGCAGCAGCGCGGCGTGTTGAACGAGGCAGAGTTTGCACACCTGAAAAACCGTTTGCTGGTGGCCGCGTGAAATCCGGTTCGATGCCAGTGGTGCGGGTATCGGCACGGCGGCAACCTGCACGCTGGGCAGCATCGACCGGAACGCGTCCATGTTGAGCCAGTACCTGATTGCAGCGGTGGTCGGCGTGATGCTGTTTTTTAGCGTCGCGGTGGCCCCCACCGTGTTCAAAGTGCTGCCGCAGGAATGGTCCAGCAAGTACGTGCGGGCGTTTTTCCCGAAGTACTACGCGGTGCTGGCGGCGGTGTGCGTGGCCGCTGGCGTGTGGGCGCAATCAGATGTTGCGCAGTGGGTCGTGTGGACCTGCGCGGCGTTGTTTGTGCTGTCACTGCTGGTGCTCACGCCGGCTATCAACCGGGCATCGGATGCGCGCAATAAAAAACAATTTGCCGCGCTGCATATTGGCAGCATCGCCATCAACCTGGTGCAGTTGGCCGCACTGATGTGGTTGCTGTGGCGCGGGCTGGCATGAGGCGGCAGCGCGAATGAACCACGGCACGCTCACCGCGCAAGATATCGACCGCATCATCCAAATGGCCTGGGAAGACCGCACGCCGTTCGATGCCATCAAAGCCCAGTTCGACGTGGCCGAATCGGAAGTCATCAAGGTCATGCGCAGCCACCTTAAACGCGGCAGCTTCGAGGTCTGGCGCGAGCGGGTCACCGGCCGCAAAACCAAACACGGTGCGCGCCGACCCGCCGAGGCGACACGGTTCAAATCGACAGATCAGAAAGGCGATTGAGGCAAGCTACAGCCGCTACGGTGTGCGGCATCCAGGAGCTGAGATCAACCTAGGGATGGTGAAAATTTTCATGCGGCGGTACTTTCAAGGCGCGTGCAATTCGCACGCGTCCGCCACCAGAGCCACCACCATGAAATCACTGTTTTCCCGAAACCGCAACGGTCGATTCAGTCGCAGGAAAGTCACAGCCGCGCTGTTTTGCACGGTCGCGGTGTCAGCACCATTCGCCAGCAACGCCGCTCCTATTGCGGGCCGCGGCACCTGGGAGACCACGCTTCAGGCACGCGACATCAACGGAGATGGCGTGGTCGATGCGTACTACGACACCAGCCGCAACGTCACCTGGCTAGCCGACGCCAAAGCGATTCGCGGTACGGTGTTCGACGATGGTTACCGGCTCGCAGACGGGGAAGCGACCTATGCCAGCGGGCAGGCATGGCTTGACGGCCTTAATGTGTATGGCGTTACGGGTTGGGGCTACCCAGGTGACAACATCGCCAATCTGTACCGTTCCGTGCTCGGCAACAACACACGGGGGTACACCCCAACTTCGGGGTGGGTGAACACGGGGCCGTTTCTGAACGTGGGTGGCGTCAACGAGAGCCACTGGACTTGGGTGGGCCTCGGCGAACCCATCAGATATCAAGGCGGCACCAGCGAACCGACCCTTAGCTTCTACATATCTGACGCAACCATCGCATTCACCAGCACCGAAAGTGTCAGGAGGCTTTCGCTTCTCGAAAGCAGCTACAACGTTTGGGCACTCAAGTCGGGCGATGTTCCGGTTGCAACATCGGTTCCTGAACCATCCACCTGGGCGTGCATGGCGCTTGGTCTGGCGGGTTTGACCGTAACGGCACGACGCCACACCAAGTCGAGTTGACGCGGTAATAAAGGCCTGGGGCTAGTGCGGTGCCGGGCGCGGTCACGTTGGCTGGCCAATCTCGGCGGCGATTGGTTTGGCTCTGGTCACCGTTGTCGTCGGGCCATTTATCTGCCCGCGTCAATTCACCAGCCGCGGCAACATTTGCACGGTGGTTGGCAGTGCCAGTGCTGAAACCACACTGCCGTTTTGCGACCTGGTTTCCAGCGTGCCGCCGGTGCGTTCGAGGTTGAACCGCGCGGTCACGGTGCTGCCATTGGCAAGCTTGATTTCTGCGCCGATCTGACCGGCTGCATCGGACCGAACGGCGCTGCTGAATGCGCGGTCGGTACCGAGCACGTGCAAGAACAAAGTGCGGTTGCCCGCCGAGTCGGCCACATCGATGCGCACGCCGGCAGCCATGTCGGCGTTGAGTTGCGGCCACGTGCTGACCGTGGTAGCAAGGCCTGCCGGGGCCAGGCGCAGCACATCGAGTTGGTTCGCGCCGCGGGTCAGGGTGAGGCGGTCGCCCGACACCGTCGGCGCGCTCGGCAGGTTCAAGGTCCAGATGCGTTGGGTCGGGCTGCCGGCCGCGCCGGCGCTGGTTTGCACCCGGTCCACCAGCACGACCACGCCAGGCTTGATGAACAAGAACTCGCGTTCCATCTTTTGCACAGCGGCTTGGCCTGCATACATCGGGGTGGCCACCGCCAGCGCGTAGCTGTAGTCGGGCGTGTCGGCCAGTGCCTGCATCTGGCAACTGCGGCCGTAGGTTTGCGGCACGACGCTGCCGCCTTGCTCTATGCGCACCAGGTTGTGCGGTGCTTCGTCTTGCGACAAGCCCGAGTGCGAAAACACATTGGCGTCGAGCGCCAGCCAACTGCCCTTGAACAGTACGAAGCTGCCTTGGTCGTGGTGCGCATGGCTCTCGCTGTAAGCACCACAAACCAGGTTGGCGTAGGTGGCGTCGGGCGTCCACACCGAGCGCATCGAGAACTGTCCGGTGCCGCTGCCCCAGTGCGCAGTGGGCAAGCGGCTGAGCGGCTGCGCGGTGATGTGGGTCGGGTCATACAAATAGTCGACCCACGCCTCGAACGCATTCGCCATGCGTGGCACCGACGACTGCGCGAGCAGCGTTTTCGCCACGCCCGCCATTGCATCGAACGGGTACAGCTGCGACAAGACCAGCAGGTACTCGCGGTGGTAGTCGAACAGCGCGGCGGTCGATTCACGCGCGTGGTCTCCGGTGGGTGCGACGAAGTTCAACGTCGGCACGATGTCGTGCAAAAACTTGTCGAGCGACGCCAGCGTGTGCGGCGTGTCGTCTGCGATGCGTTGGCCGGTCGATTTTTCCCACCAGTAGTACAGATCGAACAAACCTTTCATCGCGACGCCGTAGCCGGTGCCTTCGCGCGAGCCGCCACCGGCGAGGTCGCGGTTGAAGGTCGGCATCAATTGCCCGGCGATTTTTTCGGTGCGGAACTTGTCGAGCCAGCCCTGCGCCTGCGGGTTCTCACCGGCGGTGGCCAAACCCAACAACATCGTGGCACGCAAAAACGAGTAGTAGTAATTGTTCGACGGGTTGTCGACCGACCAGCCCGACCACGGGTAGGCGGTGTTTCCCCAGGTGGCGGCGTGGTGGTTCCACACGTTCGATACCGCCTGGTTGGCGTAAGCAGTCCAGCGCCCGCGCTGCGCTGCAGTCATTTGCGGGCGACACCAGTCGTAGACGATGGCCACGTTACCGATCAGGCCGCCGACATCGAGGTAACTGTCGGCCGCAACCGCGGCGCGCTGGTTCGCGTTGATCAACGCTTCTTCGCTTTGCACGAACGCTTCGGTGCGGGCTACGGCGTAACGGCAATACGCGGCGCTGGTGGTGGTTGGCAGCATCACCTGACCCAACAGTGCCGCATGCCAAATCTGAAAACCCCAGTACTTTGAATTCGTGGGGTCGGCCATCTGTTCATCGACGATGGTTTTGAAGCGCGTGGCTGCCGGTGTTTGGTTGCTGAGGGATGCCCGCAGGCGTGCGAGTGTGGCTGCATCGCTGATCAAGATGCGCGGCGTGCCGAGCGCGCTGAGTCGAATCGGCGCGGCAGCGGGTGGCGTGGTGGGTACCGGTGTCGGGGTTGGGGTCGGCGCAGGTGCTGGTGCCGATGCCGGTGCCGGCGGCGGCGTCACCGGTGGCTGCGCTGCGGCTTGAAGTTGACACGTCTTGCGCGTGCCGACGATCGGGTCGCTGCCGAAAAATGCATTGCTGCAGTTGACTTTGCCCGACACCGATTTCTGGATCCAGCGCGTGCCCGCACCGTAGCGCACGGTTTGCGTTCCTTGGACGCTGAAGGTTTGCCCCTCGCGGGCCGCGGAAGTCCAGCGGATGCTCGTGCTGGTGGGGACGATCGCTGCGTTGACCGCAGCTGCACCGACGGCCAGCAGGTGCGCGTGCGCATCCGTGCCACCGGCTGCGGCAGGCTGCTGCAACCCATCTGCCGCGCTGGTCGGGTCGGCGGTGCGGCTGCCGCCGCCGCAACCGGTCAATGCCCACAATACCGCCGTTGCTGCAAATAACTGCACACACACCGACCTCGGAACTTTTGAGCAAGCAATCACGGGCACGGTCTCCAAAACGTTTGATGCAGCAGACATTCGCCGGAGCATAGTTTCGGCAGGGGTTTTTCAGGTAACGCTTTGCGTCGGTGCGAAGCGCGGGCGTGGCCAATGGCTTGTGCGGTTTGTCACCACAGGTTCGCTCACTGGGCGGCCGAGCGCTTGCGTTGCAGCGGCCCGCGCGCCTTCACGACAAACCAGCCGTTACCGTTCAGCTCACCATTGCCGCCCAACCGTTTTCAGGACCACCTGCCGATGCCGCATTCCGTACCCGCCCGCGTACACGTTTTGTTGGCGCGAGACACAGCAACTGCGGTCGTTATTCGGCGCGGCCCCACACGCCACACCGCGGTCATCGGGTGGAATCGCATAACCGACGAATTCACCGTGGGGCAATGGCTCTACGGCCGTATTTACGAGCGCCGCTGCGATCTGTCGCCCGACGGCCGCCACCTGATTTACTTTGCGATGAACGGCCGCTGGCAGTCGGCGGTGGGCGGCTCGTGGACGGCGATTTCACGTGCGCCGTATCTGCGCGCTTTAACGCTGTACGCCAAGGGCGACTGCTGGCAAGGCGGTGGGCTGTTTCAGACGAACCGCGATTACTGGTTGAACGGCAGCGAACACCACCGATTGCATACCGATCAAACGCAACTGGTCATGCATGCGCAATCCCCGTCACCTGAGACCTATGGCGGCGAATGCCTCGGCGTGTATTACCTGCGTTTGCAGCGCGATGGCTGGGTCTTGAAACACCTCGAGCCTGACAACGAGAAAGGCCGCACCACGGTATTCGAGAAGCGGGTGAACAACCACTGGACGCTGCGCAAGTTCGCACACGCCACTGTCAATCACCCGGTGGGCCGGGGCTGCTACTTCGACACGCATGCGCTGCACCACCCGCAAAGCGGCGAGTTGCTAATTTTCAACGCATGGGAGTGGGCCGATGTCGATCGCGGCCGGTTGGTGTGGGCGGCCGACGGCATGCTGCATGCTGCGCGCTTGGGTGCCAAAGGTTTGTCAGACTCTCGGGTGCTGTGCGACTTCAATCCCATGCGCCTTCAACGATTGGAAGCGCCTTACTGACGCTGGCACCCGCACCCGAACGCACCATCCACCGAACTACCAAGGAGGTTCACCATGAACTTTGTTTCCGCAGCAACCTCGTTCGCCACCACCGTGGCGGCGGCTGTCGTATGTGCTGCTGCGCCTGCCGCGGCTACCACCGCCGTGCCGGTGCCGCCGGGCCAATCAGTGGCCGGCAAGTCGCAGGCGCAGTGGTCTGCGGCCTGGTGGCAGTGGGCCGGCTCGTTCGATGAAGCCGACAGCCCGGTGGCTGATAGAACCGGTGCCTTGTGCGGGTCCAAGCAAAGTGGCGCGGTGTGGTTTTTGGCCGGCACCTTCGAGACCCACCGCACGGTGCGCACCTGCAGCGTGCCGCAAGGCAAGTACCTGTTTTTTCCGCTCATCAACTATGTGGTGATGCCGCCCGCCGATGCCCGTGTCGGCTGCACGGCGCTGACCAGGCAAGCGGCACTCAGCACCAATAGGGCGACGGCGCTGGTGGCCGATGTGGACGGCAAGCAGCTCGCCAATTTGTCGTTACACCGGCAGGCCACTGCGCAGTGCTTCGACATGAGTGCGCTGGCCACCTCGCCATCGCAGCCTTTGCCTGCGGCGGCTAACGGCTACTACCTGATGCTCAAGCCGCTCAGCGTGGGCACCCACACCATCAACTTCGGCGGCGTGCTGCCCAACATGGTGCAGGCGGTGACTTACACCATCGTGGTTCGGTGAGCATGATTGCCTGAGCATGTGTCGGCGAGCGTGCGCGATTGAATATCAACAGGCCTGACCGCGATGAACCCGTTGTCGAACGCGGTACAAGTTCCGGTGCGGGCACTGCCGCATTTACGGCATGCATTGGCAACCGAAATCGCGCAACTGCAAAGCACCCATGCACGCTGCGGCGATCAGTGGCCACCCGGCTTCGACCCACACGACATGGCGATGCTGCTGGACGTACTCGACGGTTTGCAGCCGACCGAGTCTGGCCGTGTTTTCATCGAGTGCGCCGCCAGCAAACCGGCGCGATTTACAGCCGCGTTGATCACGCGCTACCTGGCGCTCGGCGTGCATTTGCCAGCCGCCGATGCCGATGCGTTGCAGGTCGTGTCGCGCTGCCTCGATGCGTTGCAGCAAACCTAGGAAACCAGCATGTCGAACGACTCACAAAAATCGCGCATCGCGCTGGGCGTGGCCGTGATCGCGCTGATCTTCATGTTGGAAGTCACCACGCTGAACCGCAATATGCCGAGCCCGGCGACGCCGTGGGTGCTGGGGCTGTTGGCCGCGGTGGCGGTGTGCGGCGCTTCGGCGGCATGGCGGTGGCGCAAAAAACCGCCCGCACGATGGGACTGAAAACGGGCGACCGCAGCGCGGCCTGCGCCGCGACTCAACCGCTGGGCGTGGTCGGCGTGCTGCCGCGTTTCACCTCGCGCAGCATGAACAGGTAAAGGCTTTCTACCTTCTCGCGCGCCCACGGCGTTTTGCGCAAAAACTTCAGGCTCGATGCCACGCTGGGGTCGCTGGTGAAGCAGCGCAGCGCAATGCGCTCACCCAATTCAGCCCAACCGTAATGCGCCGCCAGCGCGCTGACGATGTGCTCCAGCGTCAAGCCGTGCAGCGGGTTGCGCGATTGCGCAAGGTGGTCGCTGGGCGGGTCGGGCGGGGCGGGCGGTGGCGTCGTCACCGACCGATTTTCGCATCGTGCGGTTGGTTCGGCATGCCGCGCCACAGCACGCCGAGCAGTGCCGACACGCTGAATGCGGCGCCGGCATAAAACGTGGCCGGTGCGCCGAAGTGGTCCCACAAGCTGCCGGCCACCACGCTGGCGATCAGCATCGCCAGGCCGCTGACCAGGTTGAAGCAGCCGAAGGCGGTCCCGCGCAAATCGGCCGGCGCGGTGTGGGCCACCATCGTGGCCAACAAGCCCTGCGTCATACCCATGTGCAAACCCCACAGCGCGACCCCGGCCAGCAACCCGCTCCAGTGCGTGCTGCGGGCCAGCACCAGGTCGGCGGCAATCAACACCAGCAAGCCGATCGCCAGCAAGCGCCGGTGGCTGGTGCGGTCCGACAGTTTGCCCACCGGATACGCGGTCAATGCGTACACCGCATTCATCGCCACCATGACCAACGGCACCAGCGCCAGCGCAACGCCGAGTTGCTGCGCGCGCAGCACCAAAAACGCTTCGCTGAAACGCGCCAGCGTGAAAACGCCGCCGGTCGCCACCACCCACCAATAGGCGCGCCCCAACCGGCGCATCGCCGCAGAGGTGAAAGGATTGACGCGCAATGCCGTGCTGGTGCGCGGTGGTTCCTTGATACCGACCACCAGCAGCAGCACCGCCAATAGACCTGGCACCACCGCGATCCAGAACACCGCGCGGAAGTCGTTCGCAAACAGCAGCATCAGCGCCACCGCCAGCAGCGGGCCGATGAACGCGCCCACGGTGTCGAGCGACTGGCGCAGGCCGAACGCGGCACCGCGCAAGTGCGCAGGTGCCAAGTCGGCGACCAGCGCATCGCGCGGCGCGCCACGCACGCCCTTGCCGATGCGGTCGATCAGCCGTGCGGTGACAACCAAGCCGATGCCACCGGCCATGGCGAACAGCGGTTTGCTGAGCGCACCCATCGCGTAGCCGGCTACCGCCAATACTTTGCGGCGACCGAGGTAGTCGCTCAGGCTGCCGGAAAAAACTTTCACGATCAACGCGGTGGATTCGGCCAGCCCCTCGATCACGCCGACCGCCAGCACGCTGACACCCAGCGTGCTGACCATGAACAACGGCAGCAGGCTGTGCACCAGCTCCGAAGACACGTCCATCAACAGGCTCACGGTGCCCAGCACCCAAATGGCTCTGGGCAGCGCAGGCATCGCTCGGCTGGTGTGCTCCATGGATGGTGGCGACATGGCACCAGTCTATTGGCGGGGCGCGCGCTCAAGTTGCGTGGTCGCTTACCGATAGCCACTAAAGCGCCCGACGCAGGCGCACGCCTCCCCGTCTTGAGACCACTGGCTTGCAGTACCTCCCCGACCCCTTACTTGGTACGACCAGCCCAGCCGCCAGCCGAGCGACAACCGCGCGCGCCGGTGCGGTCGGCGTCGCTTGCGATCAACGCCTGAGCTGGTCGATGCGCGGCAGCCTGCTCGCGGTGGCGTTGTTGTTGGCCGCAGCCGGTTTGACCGGTTGGCTGGATTGGCAACGCCGCGCCGCCGATGTCGAGCTGATGAATGTGGTCGGCGCACAGCGCATGCTGTCGCAGCGGATTGCGTTGTTTGCCGGTGTCCCCAGCGGCGTAAATGCGTTCGAGTCGGCAGTGCTACGGGCCCAGATCGACGCGCAACGTATCGACAAACTGCTGACGGCGGCACGCAGTGGGCGCCATGCCGGGTTGCCCGCAGCCGTGACCAGTGCGGTGCGGCAATGGCAAACCAGCAGCCTGAGCTTGTGGCGCAGTGCGCTTGCGCTTGCGGTGTCGGCGCGGGTCGCGGCCGACGCCAATGCCAATGCCAATGCCAATGCCAATGCCAATGCCAATGCCAATGCCAACCCCAACCCCAACGCCAACGCCGACGTCGCCGGCGACCATGCAACGACCCATACCGCAGTCTCTCAGCTGCGGCGCGACGCCGAAACCGCATTGGTTGCCGCGCAGCAGCTGGTGGATGAAATTCAGCACCGGGCCGAAGTCAATGACGCCTCGGCTGTGCGTGACCTCGGTTGGTTCGCTGCACTCGGTGGCGCGCTGTTGCTGCTGTTGGCGATCGCGGTGGTCGAACCGGCGGCGCGCGTTGTGCGCAAACAGCATGCGCGGTTGGCGGACCAGTCGGCGCAACTCGAACGGCTGGCGCTGGTGGCCGAGCACACGCACAACGCGGTGGTTATTACCGATGCCGAGAGCCGCATCGTCTGGGTGAACGCCGCATTCACGCTGGCCAGTGGCTACACACTGGCTGAGGCCAGCGGCCGCACGCGGTTTGAATTGCTGCATGCACCGGCAACTGATGTCGACACCGTGGCGCATTTGATGGAGGCCAAGCGAGCCGGCCAGGGCGTGCGGGTCGAGTTGCTCCAGCGCAGCCAGACCGGCCGTGATTACTGGATCGACGTCGACAGCCAGCCGCTGCGCGATGGCTTGCGCAGCGTCACCGGCTTCATCGAAATCGAAACCGACATCACCGCGC
This sequence comes from Burkholderiales bacterium, assembly GCA_043738425.1. Taxonomy (GTDB): domain Bacteria; phylum Pseudomonadota; class Gammaproteobacteria; order Burkholderiales; family Burkholderiaceae_C; genus PBB1. Next base: position 33,919 of record JAYUGJ010000132.1, on the reverse strand, counting down.
AGGTGTTGCAGCGCCAACGCCAGCGCGCGCTGTTCGATGCGCTGCCGGCCGGCGTGATTGAACATGCCGCCACCGGTGCCATCGTCGATGTGAATGCCACCGCGGCGGCAATGCTGGGCCTTGCGCGTGGCCAATTGATGGGCCGCAAATCATTTGATGAATTCGCGCTGGCAGTGCGTGACGACATGAGCCCGTACCCGGCCGCCCAACACCCGGCCGCGCGTTCGCTGCGCGACGGCGTCAGCGTGCGCGACGAAACCATCGGCGTGGTGACCGCGCTCGGCAAGCGGCGCTGGTTGCTGATCCACAGTGAGCCGCTGCGCAACGCCGGTGGTGACGTCAGTGGCGCGGTGACATCGTTCATCGATGTGACCGAGCGCCGCTCGCAGCGCACCTTGCTGGAGATGGCGCTGCAGGTGGCCCACATCGGCACCTGGCAGTGGCAAATCGACCGCGACGAGCGGGTGTGGAGTAAGGCCAGCTGCGCGATGTTGGGGTACACCGTGGAAGAATTTGCACCGCTGTTGCCGACCTGGCGCGAGCGCATCCACCCGGACGACGACCAGAAATTTTTGATGGCGTTGCGCGCGCAATTCCTCGACACCTCTCAACCGTACCGGGTCGACCTGCGCATACGCCACCGCGAGGGCCACTGGGTGTGGGTCGAAGTGATGGGTGCCATCGTCGAGCGTGACAGCGCCGGGCAGTACCTGCGCATGGTCGGCGTGCAAATCGATGTGACCGAGCGCAAGCGCCAAGAACAATTGCTGCGCGACAGCGCGTTGACCGATGCACTGACCGGGCTGCCGAATCGCGCGGCACTGGTGCAGCGGCTGCAATCTGCGATGGACCGCGCGCGAACCGACACGGTGCCCACCGAATCGGCGTCGAGCCATCGCGCGCGCCACTTTGCGGTAATGTTTCTCGACTGTGATCGCTTCAAGCGTGTCAACGACACGCTGGGCCATGCGGCTGGCGATGAGCTGCTGCGCCAAATTGCGCAACGGCTGCAGCACACCCTGCGCCCGGGCGATGCGTTTGGGGTCGGCAGCCAGCTGCACGCCGGCGACCCGGTGCCCACTGCGGCGCGATTGGGTGGTGATGAATTCGTGGTGCTGGTGGAAGGGCTGCACCGCACCGCCGATGTCCACGCGGTGGCCGACCGTGTGCTGCGCGCGCTGGCGCAGCCGTACGACATCGGTGGTCACCCGGTGCATGCCAGCGCCAGCATCGGCGTGGTGACTTCCGACTTGCGCTGCGACAGCGTCGACATGCTGCTGGGCCATGCCGACACCGCGATGTACGAAGCCAAGCAAAGTGGCCGCGGCCGCTGGGTGATGTTTGAGCCTCAAATGCATGAGCAGGTGCACCAGCGCGCCAGCATCGAAGCCGATTTGCGCGACGCCTTGCACCGCGGCGAGTTGTTCGTCGAGTACCAGCCGGTGGTCGCACTGGATGACGCAGCCGATGCCGCCGCCAACGGGGTCGGCTGCGCTGCGGTCGAGGCGCTGGTGCGCTGGCGGCATCCGACCCGCGGCGTGGTGCCGCCGGTGCAGTTCATCGCGGTGGCCGAAGACTCGGGCTTGATCGGCGCGCTGGGCTTGTTCGTGCTGCGCACCGCATGCCGCCAATTTGCCCACTGGCAACGCACGCTGACCGACCGCGCGCCTGCGCTGTTGGCGGTCAACCTGTCGGTGGCGCAATTGCGTGATGCCGAGCTGGTGGGCACGGTGCAACGCACGCTGCAGGAATGCGGCATGCAACCCAACGCCTTGCAGCTCGAGGTGACCGAAAGCCTGGCCGCGCAAGACCCGTTGGTGCAAAGCCGGTTGCATGCGTTGAAAGCGCTCGGTGTGAAGCTGGCACTCGATGACTTCGGCACCGGCTACTCATCGCTGGCTTGCCTGCACCAGTTGCCGGTCGACACCGTCAAGATCGACCGTTCATTTGTGGTGGAAGCCGAGCACAGCGCGTACCACCGTGCGTTGATCGAGGCCACGGTGCGGGTCGCGCGCACGCTGCAAATGGGCACCGTGGCCGAAGGCGTCGAAACACCAGCGCAGGCCGCGCTGGTTCGTGCGCTGGGGTGTGACCGCGGGCAGGGTTATCTGTACAGCAAGCCGCGCGATGCGGCCGCACTGACGATCTGGCTGGAAGCGCGCCGTGCGCACGGCACGGCCGACACCGCAACCGCCGTCCCCGTTCTCGAGCCCACCGTTTCGGGCCGTGGACGGCGGCGGCGCAGTGCCGATCGCGCAGCTGCCGATCGCCCCGACGTCACCACCATTTGATTCGTTGCCCGCCGGGCAGCGGCCGCACAACTGGTCGGTGAACCGGGCCGATATCGGCGTTTCACCGAGCGGGTGCCTGTTTGAGACTGCTGACATGCAGTGTTTCCGACCGCCGCGTGACCGCGCGCGCACATCCCATCCATGAAGTTGATCTCTATCTCACGCGCTTTTTTAGCCGCGCTGTTGCTCGCATTGCTGGTCAACCTCGGCTTGCTGGCGGCGATTCAACGGGCCGACGGCGCATCGCGCAGCGCCTACCTGCGGCGTGACCTGACGCAACACTTCGTGGGTCAGCTGCTACAAGAAAACGACCTGCTCGGCAACCTGGTGCAAAGCTTCACCACTACCGCGGACACCCGCTACCTCACTTATTACTACGACATGCTGGCCGTGCGCGATGGCCAGCGGCCACCGCCCCCCGAAGCCGACACCTCGTTGTACTGGCGCGAAGTCATCGCCGCGCGGCGGCCGCACACGCTGCCCATAGCCGGCGTGCCGCGCACCTTGTTGCAGCGCATGGAGGCGTTGGCCTTCACCGCCGATGAGCTGCAATCGGCGCGGCAGATGCTGGCCACTGCGGCGCGCATGCAGGCGATCGAAAAGGTGGCATTCGCCGCCACCCAGGGTTTGTTCGACGCGAAGACCGGCGAGTTCACCTCCGACGGTCAAGCCAACCCGGCTTATGCGGTCAGCTTGGTGCATGCGGCCAATTACGAGACCGCCCGCGCCGACCTGGTCGGCGCGGGTGTGGCACTGCGCGACCTGGCGTTGGGCCGCACCCAGGCGGTGGTCGATCAATCGGGTAAAGACCTGACCCGCATGATCGTGGTGGCGATTGCGGTGAACCTGGCGCTGCTGCCGTTGTTGCTGGCGATGCTGCTGTTGATGCGCAGCCGGGTGCTGCGGCCGATTGCGCGGCTGGGCGTGGTGGCGGCGCGCCACGCCGCGGGCGACCGCGATGGGCGTGTCAACCCGCAGCCGGCCTGGGTCAATGAGTTGCAGGTGCTGGGCAGCGCGCTCGACGCCATGGCTGAAGCGGTGCAAGACGAGCTGCGCCGCCGCGACAGTACCGAGCGCGAACTCGGCGTAGCGCGCGAAAAAGCCGAGCAGGCGGCGGTCGCCAAGTCGAGCTTTTTGGCCAACATGAGCCACGAAATTCGCACCCCGATGAACGCCATCATCGGTATGACCAACCTGGCGCTGCAAACCGATTTGACCGAACGCCAGCGCAACTATCTGGGCAAAGTCGATGACGCCTCGCGCTTGTTGCTGGCGCTGATGAACGGCGTGCTCGACTTTTCGAAAATAGAAGCCGGCGGCATGACGCTGGAAGCGCTGCCGATGTGCATCGAAGAAGTGGTGTCGCAGGCGGTGTCACTGGTGCGCCAGTCGGCGCAAAACAAGCAGATCGAGCTGGTCTGCGAGTACGCCGATCCGTCGCTGCTGGCCGAACGCTCGGTGTTGCTGGGCGACGCGCTGCGCGTGACGCAGGTGCTGACCAATTTGCTGTCGAACGCGGTCAAGTTCACGCCGACCGGGCAGGTGCGGCTGGTGGTCAACACCGAGCCGGCGGCGGGCGCTGCGCCAGCACAGTTGCTGCTGGCGGTCGCCGATACCGGCATCGGCATGACGCCGGCGCAGCAGGCCGGGTTGTTCAAAGAATTCGTGCAGGCCGATGAATCGACGACCCGCCGTTTTGGTGGCACCGGCCTGGGCTTGGCGATTGCCAACCGGCTGGTCGAATTGATGGGCGGCAGCATCGAGGTGACCAGCCAGGTCGGCGTGGGCAGCCGTTTCACCGTGCGGCTGCCGCTGGCAGTCGACCGCTCGGCGACGGCGTCTGATTTGCCGGCATCGACCGCCGCGCTGCGGGTGCTGGTGGTCGACGATCAGGCCGACACGCGCACGGCGGTGCTCGGTCAAATGCACACCCTGGGCATCGGTCGCCACGGCCAGCTGGCCGGCGCGCACGACGCCACCAGCGCGGTCGATGCGTTGACGCTGGCGCGCAAATTGGGGCTGCCGTTTCAGCTGGTGGTGCTCGACTGGGTGCTGCCCGACGGCGAAGGCAGCGCGGTCATCGCGCGCCTGCGTGCGGTGCAAGCCGACCTGCGCATCGTCGTGATGTCGGCCTACGGCTCGGAAGACTTGCGTGAACAGTGCGTGGCCGCGGGCGTGCAGGTGTTCCTTGACAAGCCGGTACTGCCGGGCGACCTGCGGCTGCTGTTTACCGGGCAACCGGCGCGCGCGGCAGATGCGGCAGATGCGGTGCCGGTCAACGACCTCGACGGCTTGCGCGTGCTGCTGGCCGAGGACAACGAAGTGAACCAGGAAGTAGCGGTGGAAGTGCTGCTGCGCCGCGGTGCGATTGTCGAAGTGGTGCACAACGGCCTGCAGGCGATCGAGCGGTTGGCGGCCAGCGGCCCCGATGCATTCGACGTGGTGCTGATGGACTTGCAAATGCCGGTGCTCGACGGCCTGGAAGCCACCCGCAGGTTGCGCCTGCAACCGCGCTTTGCTGCGCTGCCGATCATTGCGTTCACCGCGCATGCGTTTTCCGAAGAACGCGCGCGCAGCCTGGCCGCTGGTATGCAGGGCTACATCACCAAGCCGCTGGAAGTGGCCGCACTGGTGCGCGAGCTGCAACCGTATCTGCGCGCCGACACACAGAGTGCGCGCGCGGCGCATGCCACCGCGGTGGCGTCGGCGGTGGTGTCGTCGGTGGTGTCGTCGGTGGCGTCGGCTTCCGGCAATGAATCAAGCCGTCGTGCCGCCACGACAGCGGCGGCGCGGTCAGTGGCATCGCGGCCTGCGGTGTCGTTGCGAGCAACCTCACCGCACGCCGAGTCGGCCTTGCCAGTGCTGAAATGCATCGACACCGAACGCGCGCTCACGTATGTCGATGGCAGCCATGCGCTGCTGCTGCGCACCTTGCGCGCGTTCACCCACACGTACGGCAGCGGCGTCGGTGACTGGCACCGTTGCCTGAACGCCGGCTTGTGGGACGAACTGCGCATGGCCGCGCACACGCTGCAAGGCCTGGCCGCGACGATCGGCGCGGCACCGCTGCGCGAACGCGCCACCCAGCTGGAATTGCACGCCCGCGCACACGACGGCGATGCCGCTCGCGTTGCGCTGGCCGCGGTCGATGCGTTGTTGAGCGACTTGATTGCCCAGCTCGACCGGGCGCTCGAACCGCAGTCGTTGTCGGGCGCGCAAAGCATGTATGCAGATTTGAGTTTGTCGCCCGAAGAAGCGCTGGCCGGCCTGCGCGAGTTGATCGAGCAAAGCGATGCGCAGGCCGCCGACTGGTGGCTCACGCACCGCCACGCGTTGCGCAAAGCGCTGCCCGCTCCGGTCATGCGCAGCGTCGGGCTGGCGCTCGACAGTTTTGATTTCGATGCCGCGCTGGTCGCCATGCGCGTGCAACCAGCGTCGTCCAAGTTTCAGGAGTTGGTGTGAGCGCACCCGTGTCCGTTCCAAGGTTGAACTTCAATGCATCTGCACCGGCGTCGTTGCTCGAGGCCGCGCTCAGCCCGCATCGGCCCACCGTGCTGGCGGTCGATGACACGCCCGCCAACCTGACCTTGTTGTCGCAGGTGCTGGGGCCGCATTACCGGGTGCAGCTGGCGGTATCGGGCCCGAAGGCACTCGAGCTGGCGCAGCGCCGCGCGCCCGACATCATCGTGCTCGATGTGATGATGCCCGGTATGGACGGCTACGAAGTGTGCCGCCAGCTCAAGGCCGATGCGCGCACGCGCGATGTGCCGGTGCTTTTTTTAACCGCGCTGAGCGAGCCGAATGACGAAACCATGGCGTTCGCCGCCGGTGGTGCCGACTTCGTGTCGAAGCCGTTCAACCCGGCCACGCTGCTGGCACGGGTGCGCACGCACCTCGAAGTAAAGGCCTGGCACGCGGCGCTGCGCGACCGCAACGCCTGGCTGCAAGATGAGTTGAATTCACGCCTCGAAGAAGTCGAGCAGTTACGCGAAACCACGCTGTTCGTGATGGTCACGCTGGCCGAGTTTCGCGACGAAGACACCGGCAACCACATCAAGCGCACGCAGGAGTATGTGCGCGTGCTGGCACGCTGCCTGATGCGCCATGCGGTCGGCACGCCCGAGTTGGATAACGAGCAAATCGACGCGCTGGCGCGCTCTGCGCCGCTGCACGACATCGGCAAAGTGGCCATACCCGACGGCATCTTGCTCAAGCCCGGACCGCTCAGCCCACAAGAGTGGTTGATCATGAAAACCCACACCCGCCACGGTGCCGACTTGCTGCAACGCGCGGCGGCGCAGTTGGGCGAGCGCGCAGGCTTGTTGCTCGGCTACGGCATCGAGATTGCGCGCCACCACCACGAAAAATGGGACGGCAGCGGCTACCCCGATGGCCTGTGTGGTGCCGCTATTCCACTGTCGGCCCGGCTGATGGCGGTGGCCGATGTGTACGACGCGCTGGTCAGCCGCCGACCCTACAAAGAACCGATGACGCACGCCGCTGCGCTGGTGCGCATCACGCAGGGCAGCGGTATCCATTTCGACCCGGCCATCGTCAATGCACTGGTCGAGGTGCAGTCGCAGTTGATAGACATCGCCGACCATTTTCAAGATTAAACACCTGACACTGAATTGAGCCCGCGATGAATAAACCATCGGTATGGAATACGGCAGCAACGCTGGCAGCGCTGGGCGCGTCGCTGTGGGTGCCGCCTGCGCTGGCCCTCGACACCAGCTGGTCTGGCTTTGCCACACTGGGCTACGCCCGCTCGAACTCGGACTACACCTACCAACGTTTCATCGACCGTGACGGCACCATCAAAGCCGATTCGGTGTTGGGCGGTCAGCTCGATGTGCGGTGGTCACCGCAGTGGTCGGGAACCGTGCAGCTCAGGCTGGCACCTGCCGACAACCACGATTCGCGTTGGCGGGTCGAACCGAGCTGGGCATTCGTCGCCTGGCGACCGAACAACGATTGGTTGTTGCGCGCGGGCAAGTTGCGCGTGCCGCTGTATTTCTATTCCGAGTCGCTCGACGTCGGCGTCTCGCACGACCTGGCACGCCTGCCCAACGAGATGTATTCGATTGCGCCGACCAATGATGTGTACGGCGCTTATGTGTCACGCAGTTTCAACGCCGGTGAGCGCGACGTGACCGTCGATGCCTACGCAGGCAAGGCCAGCGGCCACGCGCGCTTTTGGTCGCGTGACGGCGCACCCCCGGCAGTGCAGCCGGGGGCTTTGTTCACCGAGTTCGACGTCAAGTTGATAGGCACCGTGTTGACCGTGCGCGACCCGGCGCTGACCTGGCGCGTGGGCTTGCATTTCAGCGACACCAAAAAGTCGGACGGCGAACGCATTCCGACGCGGTTTCCGCGCGTCACCTTGGCACCCGGCTTGGGCTACTACCAGGTCAACGATGCCATTCCAGGGCCTGGCGTGCAGTCGGTCAGCAGCGTGCAAAACCTGTTGTTGACGGGCGGTGCCGAGTGGCAACTGGGTGGCGGTTGGCGCGTGCTCGGCGAGTTCGCGAAGATGCACCAGTTCGATACCGAGGTCGGCTCCGACTCGGTGGCGGGCTACCTTGCGATATTCAAACGCTGGGGTGATTTCACGCCCTATGTGACTGTGGCCGGACAGCGCAGCAGCGCCGAACTGCGCGGCTGGGCGCGGCGCTTGAAAACCCCCGGCTTGCCGGCGCAACTGCCCGGCGCTGCTGCCGTCAACGCAGCGCAGCGCTTGAGCGGCGAATCGCTGTACGCGTTCAACCAGCATTCGCTCGCGTTGGGCCTGGCGTTGGCCGTGACCACCTCATCGAAGTTGAAAGTCGAGTGGATGCAGACCAAGGTCGCAGACGGGTCGAATCACTTCGACACGCCGCCTGGCAAACCCGATGCGCGGGGCCTGAAGGTCAACACGCTGTCGGTCAACTACAGCATCGCGTTTTGAAGGAGGACGCCATGCACTGGATACGTACTTTCTTCGCCGCGACCTTGTGCGCGGTGGCTTGTTGTGGCGCGGCGAGCGAGACCGACGCGCCGGTGTTGATCGGCAATGCGTCGGTTGGTCGGCTCGATGTGCTCACCGTGCAGCGGCTCTACACCGGCCGCGCGGTGGAGGTTGCGGGCATGAACGTCACGGTGGTCAACGCATCGGCCGGCAGCAAGCTGCGCGAGCGTTTCATGGTCGAGGTCATGAACCAGGAAGACGCCAAATACGTGGCCTATTGGACGGTGCGCAAACACATCGGCAAAGGCACACCACCGCGCGAGCTAAAAACCGCCGCCGAGGTCATCGACTTTGTGCAAACCACGCCGGGTGCGGTGGGCTACGTCGCGCAAACCGACCTGCGGCCGGGGCTGAATGTGGTGCTGAAGCCGTAGCCGATGCGCTCGCGTCGGCGTTTGCGCACACTGGCCGGCGCAACGGCGAGAGGGCGCACCTGGTCCCTCGGCGGGCTCATCTGAAAACCGAATAAGCAAGCGCGGAATGCTTCGTTCGCGGGTTGCAGCGGGCCGGCAACATGAGCGCTTCACTCGATTCGAAAGCGTTTTCATGCAGGCCATTCAAGCGTTTTACCTGCCAGTGCGACGGTGCGCTCGCGCTGCGCTGCTGACCTTGGCGATCGGCATTGCGGCCGCCGGGGCAGCCGGGGCAGCCGCCAAGGACATCACCTTGCTCAATGCGTCGTACGACCCGACGCGCGAGCTCTACGTCGAATACAACGCCGCCTTTGCCAAGCACTGGCAGGCGAAGACCGGCGACACCGTCCGCGTCAGGCAGTCGCACGGCGGCTCGGGCAAACAGGCGCGCTCGGTGATCGACGGGCTCGATGCCGATGTCGTCACGCTGGCATTGGCCTACGACATCGACGAGATCGCGCAGCGCGCCAAGTTGTTGCCCGACGACTGGCAACAACGCCTGCCGCACCACAGCGCGCCGTACACCTCGACCTATGTGTTCCTGGTGCGCAAAGGCAACCCGAAAGGCATCCGCAACTGGGGCGACCTCACCAAGCCGGGTGTCGCGGTCGTCACCGCCAACCCCAAGACATCGGGTGGTGCGCGCTGGGCTTATCTGGCTGCGTATGGTTTTGCGCTGCAGCAACCGGGCGGCAGCGACACACGCGCCCGCGAGTTCGTCGGCAAGCTGTTCAACAACGTGCCGGTGCTCGATTCGGGCGCACGCGGCTCGACGGTGACCTTCGCCGAACGTGGCATCGGCGACGTGCTGCTGTCGTGGGAAAACGAAGCGCATCTCGCGCTGAAAGAGTTCGGTGCCGAAAAGTTCGACATCGTCTACCCGCCGGTCAGCATCCTGGCCGAGCCGCCGGTGGCGGTGGTCGATAAAGTGGCCGCCAAAAAAGGTACCGGCGTGGTGGCGCAGGCTTACCTCGCGTACTTGTATTCGCCTGAAGGCCAGGACCTGGCGGGCAAACATTTCTACCGGCCGATCGATCCGAAGGCGCAGGCGAAGTACGACAAACAGTTTCCGAAGATCGCGCTGTTCACTGTCGATGCGGTGTTCGGCGGCTGGGCCAAAGCGCAGAAAACGCACTTCGCCGACGGCGGTGTGTTCGATCAGATCTACACGAAGAAATAGGACGCGGCGGTGCGGTTCTCGCCCACTTTGTTGAAGCGGCACAGCGTGCTGCCGGGCTTCGACCTGGCACTCGGCTTCACGCTGCTGTACCTCGGCTTCATCGTGCTGATTCCGCTCAGCGCGGTGTTCCTGAAAACCGCCACGATGACCTGGCCGGCGTTCTGGGACGCGGTGACCTCGCCGCGCGTGATGGCGTCGTATCGGCTGACCTTCGGGGCTTCGCTGGCGGCAGCGTTGTTGAATGCATTTTTCGGCTTCATCGTCGCCTGGGTGCTGGTGCGCTACGAGTTCCCGTTCAAGCGCGTCGTCGATGCGCTGGTCGACTTGCCGTTCGCGCTGCCCACCGCGGTGGCCGGCATTGCGCTGACTGCGCTGTATGCGCAAAACGGCTGGATCGGCGAACGGCTGCCGTTCAAGGTCAGCTACACGCCGATCGGTGTGTTCGTGGCGCTCACATTCATCGGGCTGCCGTTCGTCGTGCGCACCGTGCAACCGGTGTTGGAAGACCTGCAAAAAGAGCTCGAAGAAGCGGCCGCAACGCTCGGGGCCGGCCGCTGGCAAACCATCACGCAGGTGATTTTTCCGATCGTGATGCCGGCGCTGTTGACTGGTTTTTCGCTCGCGTTTGCGCGTGCGCTGGGCGAGTACGGCTCGGTCATTTTCATTGCCGGCAATATGCCGCTGGTCAGTGAGATCACGCCGCTTTTGATCATCACCAAGCTCGAGCAGTACGACTACCAGGGTGCCACCGCCATCGCGGTGGTGATGCTGGTCGCGGCGTTCTTGTTGCTGCTGTCGGTCAATGCGTTGCAGGCCTGGACGCGGGCGAGGCAAGGGCGATGAGCAGCGGCCGCACGGGGGTGGAAACCACCGTCTCGCGCACTGCCGGCCCGCCGTACGGCACCGCTCCACGCCGCATCACTTCGGCGACCAACGAGGCGACCTGGATTCGCTGGAGCCTGATCGGTGTCTCGCTGGCGTTCCTCACGTTGTTCCTTTTTGTGCCGCTGGCGGTGGTGTTCGTCGAGGCATTCAAAAAGGGCGCGGGCGTTTACCTTGCCGCCATCACCGAGCCCGATGCGCTGTCGGCGATCCAACTGACGTTGATCGCCGCCGCCATCAGCGTGCCGATGAACCTGGCGTTCGGCGTCGCTGCGGCCTGGTGCATTGCCAAGTTCGAGTTCCACGGCAAGAACGTGTTGTTGACGTTGATCGACCTGCCGTTTTCGGTCAGCCCGGTCATCTCGGGCTTGATCTTCGTGCTGATCTTCGGCTTGCAAGGCTGGTTCGGCGAGTGGCTGCGCGACCACGACCTGAAAGTCATTTTTGCGGTGCCGGGCATCGTGCTGGCCACCACCTTCGTCACGTTTCCGTTCATCGCGCGCGAGCTGATTCCGCTGATGCAGGCGCAAGGGGTCGAGCAGGAAGAAGCCGCATGCGTGCTCGGTGCCAGCGGCTGGCAGATTTTCTGGCGCGTGACGCTGCCCAACATTAAATGGGCACTGCTGTACGGCGTGATTCTTTGCAACGCGCGGGCGATGGGCGAGTTCGGTGCGGTCAGTGTGGTGTCCGGACACATCCGCGGCCAGACCAACACGATGCCGCTGCACATCGAAATCGCCTACAACGAATACCAGTTCGCAGCGGCCTTTGCAGTGGCGTCGCTGCTGGCCGGGTTGGCGCTGGTGACGCTGGTGCTGAAGTACCTCGTCGAGCAGCGCGTCAAAGCGCAAAAGCGATTTGCTGGTGCAAGCGAATGATCACAAAGGCACGCCATGGGCATTGAAGTTCGTAACCTGAACAAGCGTTTCGGCCACACCGTGGTGTGCGACCACCTGAACCTCGACATCCCGTCGGGCGAATTGGTGGCGTTGCTGGGTCCGTCGGGGTCGGGCAAGACCTCACTGCTGCGCATCATCGCGGGGCTCGAGGTGGCCGATTCGGGAACGGTGCTGTTCCACGGCAAAGACACCACCCGCACCGATGTGCGCGAGCGCCAGGTCGGCTTCGTGTTCCAGCATTACGCGTTGTTCGGGCACATGTCGATTTTCGAGAACGTGGCCTTCGGGCTGCGCGTGCGGCCGCGCACGGCGAAGCCGGGTTCCGGTATCGCGACGCGACCGAGCGAGGCGCAGATCCGCGCCAAGGTGACCGATTTGCTCAAGCTGGTGCAGCTCGACTGGATCGCCGATCGTTTTCCGCACCAGTTGTCGGGCGGCCAGCGGCAACGCATTGCGCTGGCGCGCGCGCTGGCGGTCGAGCCGAAGGTGCTGCTGCTCGACGAGCCGTTCGGCGCGCTCGATGCCAAGGTGCGCAAGGAGTTGCGCCGATGGCTGCGTCGGCTGCACGACGAAATGCAGGTCACCAGCGTGTTCGTCACCCACGACCAGGAAGAAGCGATGGAGGTGGCCGACCGCATCGTCGTGATGAACCAGGGCCGCATCGAACAGGTGGGCACGCCGGACCAGGTCTACGACCACCCGGCCACACCGTTCGTGTTGCAGTTTCTCGGCGACGTGAACCTGTTTCACGGCCGACTCGACCACGCGCAAGGCGCGGTTGGCCATGCCGCTGCGCATGCCCGCGAGGTGAGCTACGTGCGCCCGCATGAATTGCAGATCGTCGCCGCGGCACAAGAAGGCTCGGTGGCCGTCACGCTGGTGCAGGCGCTGACGGTCGGACCGAACACGCGGCTCGAATTCAGGCGCGTCGACGATGGCAGCGATATCGACGTCGAACTGTCGCGAGCTGAATTCCGCTTGCTGCGCGAGCGAGTGTCGCTGGCCCCGGGCAGCGCTGCGCACCTGCTGCCTCGGCACGTGACGCGATTCGCCAGCGAACCTGCGGATCCGGCCACGCTGATTTGAGGGCGGGCTGAACAAGCGGCGTCGGGCTGCCTGTTCGGTTCGTCGCTCAGTTCACGTCGCCACCACCCGCCAACGCACGTTCCACCACCGCCCGCGTCAGCGTCGGCGCGAAGGCTTCGATAAAAGCGTACACATAACCCGGCAACCAGCCGCCGCGGCGAATGGCGAGCCGCGTCAAATTGACTTCGAACAGGTGACCCGCATCGAGCGCGCGCAGCGTGCGGTCGCGTTCAGCGTCGAAGGCAATCGAGGCAACGACGCCCACGCCCATGCCCAGCTCGACGTAGGTCTTGATCACGTCGGCATCCATCGCGCTGAGCACGATGTCGGGCGTCAACCCGGCCGCAGCGAAAGCGTCGTCGATGTGCGCGCGGCCGGTGTAGCCGGCTTCGTAAGTGATGATCGGAAATCGCGTTAGCTGCGCCAACGTGATCGGGCCCACCACATCGAGCAGTGCATGCCCGGGCGGCACCACGATGCTGTGGGTCCAGCGGTAGCAGGGCAGCGCAACCAGAAGTTCGTATTGCGCCAGCGCCTCGGTCGCCACGCCGATGTCAGCCTCGCCCGACAACAGCATCTCGGCCACCTGTTTCGGCGAGCCCTGGTGCAGCAGCAGCGTCACGTTGGGGTAGATCTGGCGGAAGTCGCGCACCACCGTGGGCAGTGCGTAGCGGGCCTGCGAATGGGTGGCTGCAATCAGCAACCGGCCGGTGCTTTGCGCGCTGAAATCGTCGCCGACGCGCTTGAGGTTGTCGGCCTCGAGCAGCAGCCGCTCGACGATGGGCAGCACCGCTGCACCGGGCGGCGTCAGCCCGGTCAGCCGCTTGCCGGCGCGCACGAAGATGTCGATGCCGAGCTCGTCTTCCAGCTCGCGTATTTGGCGGCTGATGCCGGGTTGCGAGGTGTGCAGCACCTCGGCCACCTCGGTCAAATTGAAGCCGCAGCGAATCGCTTCGCGAACTGCTCTCAGTTGCTGAAAATTCATCGTGCGCAGCCGCAACGCAAAACGTCGCAGCGGTTGATTTCGGCACCTGCCGCGCCGCTGATTCTCACGATGCGCAGACGTGCTGACACCGGCGCGCCGCATGCACGCATGGCGAGGTTGCCGGTGGCTGCAACTCGGGGGGGGGTCGGGCATCACTGGCGTGCATCACTGGCGTACATCACTGGCGTGCCTCACTGGCGTACATCACTGGCGGGCACGTTTGTCGGAAATGTTCGTCGACCATCGTTGTCGAGCGTTGCTGGCAAACGTTTTTGTCAAACGTTTTTGTCAAACATCAGCCAGGCAAATTGCGCCGGTAGGTCACATAGCGGTACGCCAGACCGTGGGGCGTCATGTTCGACTCGCTGTCGACCAGGCTGAATTCATTGCGTGGCCAGTCGGGGAAAAACGCGTCGGCCTCGAAGTCGGCGTCGATCTCGGTCAACAGCAATTCATGCGCGTAGGGCAACGCCAGCGCGTAAATGTCGGCACCGCCGGTGACATAAATCAGCGGCACATCACCCGCCAACGCCAGCGCGTGTGCAAAGCTGCCAGCGCGGCCCGCGCCCTCGGCCGTCCACGCCGCGTTGCGGGTGACCACGATGTTGTGTCGCCCCGGCAGTGCCCGCCCGATCGAATCAAATGTTTTGCGCCCCATCACGATCGGGTGGCCGAGCGTGATGCGTTTGAAGCGCGGCAAATCGCCCGGCAAGTGAACCAGCAGGTGGTTGTCTTTGCCCAAAGCGCGATTGCGCGCAACCGCCGCAATCAGGCTGATGGTGGGGCGCGGGTGCACTGGCGATGAAGCATTCATGGAACGTACGGTGATGGGCGTGGAAGATCAAATCAAATGCAACGCGCGCACACCGTGGTGCACCGCTGCCGCCACCAATTTGTGATCCAGCGTGGCGAGCTTGCCGCCGTGCGCATGTGCCAGTGCCAGCAAATAGCTGTCGGTGATTTGGTCGGTGTGCAGCATGCGCGACAAATCGACGCAAGCGGCATCGGTGAGGCTGATGTCGTCGGGCCAGAACGCATGGCCGGGCAGGGCGCGCAGGCCGGCCAGCAGCCGCCCTACAGACGCCGGGGTGCCAGGCGAGTTGGGATAGCGCGGGTGGCTAACGATGCGCAGCAGTCCGTTTTCGGTCAGCGGACAAGTCGCCCACGAGGTGTGCCCACGCTGGGCAAACCAACCGTGCGCCGCGTCATGCTGCACATGGCGAGGGTCGACCAGGGCGATCAACACGTTCACGTCGAGCAGATAGCGGCTCACAGTAATTCGTCGCGCAATTGATTGACCAACTCCATCGTGACTGGCGCACCTTTGGTCTGCTTCGCTGCGAGCAACGGCACACCGTTTCGAACACCACCGCGCGGCGCATTGCGGCTCAGCGCCTGCCGAGCCAAATCAGACACTACCTCGCCCAACGTTTTGTGTTCGCGGGCGGCCAGGTTCTTCGCGGCGAGCAACACATCTTCGTCAATGGACAGGGTGGTTCTCATGCTGGGTGTTCCTGGTTCGAATGCAGCAGCGGCACTACTGTGATTATTGTGCATCAAGCATCAAGCATCAAGCATCAACCAAACAGGGCGGTTGGGATTTTCCCGGCAGTGCGTCGGGTCGTTGACGGCACCACACGAAGTGGGGCGTTGGCATTGGCGCAGTAGAAGCACGGGCAGCCGCTCGCTACGATGCCGACTCCGCGGTGAATCACCGCGCCCCGACACATGAACCGTATGCCTTTCGATCCGATTTCGTTCCATGCCGGCAGGCGGCAACTTCTTCAATGGTTGTCGGCTGCTGGTGCGCTCGGCGTTGCTGCGCCGTCGTTCGCGGCGGGGTTGACTGCCGCCGCACCGCTGCGCGAGGTGCCGACTGCGGTGCCCGCCGTGCCGACCTGGCTTGCCGCATGCTGGGAGCGTGGCGACCAATTTCAAGTGGGCGTGCTGGGCGTCGATCCGCTGCGCGAAATCGCGTCGTTCACCGTGCCGACACGCGCCCATGGTTTGTGCGCTGAAGCGGGCGGCAGCGTGTTGGTGGTGGCGCGCCGGCCGGGTGATTGGCTGCTGCGCTGGCGTCCCACTGCCAACCGCGATGGCGATGCGCCGCAAGCGATGCCCTTGCTGTTTTGGATCGAGCCGCAGCGTGCATTCAACGGCCATGTGGTGGCCAGCGCCGACGGCCGCACGCTGTACACCACCGAAACCAATCTGGACACCGGCGACAGCTGCATCGGCGTGCGCGATGCGCGCACCATGGTCAAGCGCGATGAGTGGCCGACCCACGGTATCGATGCGCACCAGTTGCTGTGGGACCGCAGCAAGCCCGAGCACCTGATCGTCGCCAATGGTGGCGTGCCGACCGCGCCGGAAACCGGCCGCGCCAAGCTGAATTTGCAACGCATGGACTCCTCGCTGGTGCGCATCGATGCGCGCAGCGGCCGCCTCGATGGCCAGTGGCGGCTGGCCGATCCGCGCTTGAGCATGCGGCATCTGGCCTGGAGCACAGATACATCGGCCACGCTCGGCATTGCGATGCAATCCGAGCATGCAGGTGCCGAGGCGAAAGCCGCTGCGCCGGTGCTCGCGGTGTTCGATGGCGAGCGAGTGCGCGCTGTGCTGCCGCCACCGGTGAGTGCATCGCCTGCGGGCACGTCACTTGTGGGCGCATCGCCGGTGACCCCGTCGTTGGCGCTGCCATCACTCGCGGGGTACGGCGGCGACATCGCTGCGCACCGCGATGGCTTCATCGTCAGCTGCCCGCGTGCCCAAGGCGTGGCGCATTTTTCGTCCCGAGGTGACTGGCGTGATTTCACACCGATGGCTGACGCGTGTGCATTGGCGGCGGTTCCATCAGCAAGCGGCGACCGACTGTGGGTGGCCGGTCGCAGCGCGGTGGCCGCCTGGCCCGAAGCAGCCGACGCGGCTGGCGCATCGGTTACCACCGCATCGGTTACCACCGCGTGGGCTGCCACCGCATTGGTCGCCACCGGGTTGCCGCACCGCGCATCGACCGCACCCGACATCAGCCGACTCGACAACCACTGGGCGGCCATCGCCACGCCGGCCACGCCGAACACCTCGGGTTAAGGCGACCGTAAGTGCGCCCGTGACAGCATCAGCCAGTTTCGTTGCCCCGGCTTGCTGCCACCTACGCCATGCGCATTTTGTTGATTGAAGACGACGCGATGATCGGCAAAGCGGTGCGTGCCGGTGTCATTCAAGCAGGCTTCGCGGTCGATTGGGTCACCGATGGCCGTGCCGCTGAACTGGCCTTGGCCAACGGCGTGTACGACCTCGCGATTCTCGATCTGGGCCTGCCGCAAAAAGACGGCATGGCGGTGCTCGCCACGCTGCGCGCCGCGGGCAACACGCTGCCGGTATTGATCACCACCGCGCGCGACACCGTGCCCGACCGTATTGCCGGTTTGGACGCGGGTGCCGATGACTACCTGCTCAAGCCGTTTGATCTGGACGAATTGGTAGCGCGCGTGCGTGCCTTGCTGCGCCGACACGCAGGCAGCGGCTCACCGCTGTTGACCTGCGGCACGCTGGTGCTCGACCCGATGCGCAAATCACTGATGCGAGCCGGCGAGTCGATCGACCTGTCGCCGAAGGAATTCGGCCTGCTCGAAGCGCTGATGCAGCGCCCCGGCGTGGTGTTGTCGCGCGAGAAGCTGGAAGAGTCGATCTACGGCTGGGGCGACGAGGTCGGCAGCAATGCGGTCGAGGTGCATCTGCACCACCTGCGTAAAAAAATCGGCGTGTTAGCGATCAAAAACATCCGCGGCGTCGGCTACTGCGTAACGGAAGACTGAGCCGGTGTGAACGAATCCGGCATGCCCGCCCGTTGCGCCCCGATGCGCCCACTCGGCGCTGTAATTGCGCGCCCACTCGGCGTTGCAAACGCGTGCGGTAGCCCGAACTGCGGCGGTGCTTTGCGCCTTGATGGGTCGCCATCTGGCGGCCCGCTCGGGCACGCCAGATTCATGCACACCTTCTGAATGCGCTCGATCCAGCGCTATTTGTTGGCGTGGACGTTGGGCGCGCTGGTGCTCGGCTCGGTGCTGATGGCGGTGATGACCTATCGCGCAACCCTCGAAGAAATGAACGAGGTGTTCGATGTGCACCTGCGCGAGGTCGCCGAAGCCGTGGGCACGTTTGCCCACGCGGGGCCGGGTCATGCACGTGAGCCTGATGCGATCGCTGCGCTGCGGCCGCTCGACAAGGCCGACCCCGCCGACAGCTCGCAGCTTTTGATCACCACCTGGACGCGGTCAGGGCAATTGACCTATGCCTCCGATGCGCGTGCGCCGCTGCCATTCAAATCGGTCGAGGGGTTGTCGCACCCGCACATCAACGGTGAGCGGTGGTACCTCTACACCGATGTCAGCGCGGGCGGTGTGGCGCAAGCAGCGCAGCGCGCCACCACCCGCCGCGAGTTGGCCCGCGAATCGGCGTTGACCGTGCTGTGGCCGATGCTGCTGCTGGTGCTGGTGGTTGGTGGCTTGCTGGTGGTGGGCTTGCGCCGCGGGCTGCGGCCGCTCAAACGTGCGGCCCGCGACGTCGCCAGCCGCAGTGCCACCGCGCTCGACCCGATTGCATTGACCAGCGTGCCGACCGAGATCGCGCCTTTGGTTCACTCGGTGAATGACTTGATCGACCGGCTCGCGCAAGCGTTTGCGACGCAGCGCCGTTTTTTGGCCGACGCCGCGCACGGATTGCGCACGCCAGTGACTGCGCTGCGGTTGCAATTGCAGTTGCTGCAACGCACCGACGACCCCGCGTCGCGCGCCGACGCGCTGGTCGACCTGGAGCGCGGCATCGACCGCACGCAACGCTTGATCGAGCAATTGCTGGAAGTCGCGCGCAGCGAACCCGACGGCGCAGCACCTCAACAAGAACGGTTTGATTTGGCCGCGCTGGTGCGTTCGGCAGTCGGCAACCTGAGTGCAAAAGCGCAGCAACGCGGCATCGATCTGGGTGCGCAGGCAAGCACCAGCGTGTGGATCGACGGTGACCGCAACCAACTCACGGTGCTGCTCAACAACCTGATCGAAAACGCGCTGCGTTACACGCCTGCCGGCGGCGTGGTGGATGTCGATGCCGCAGTCGACGGCGCGCGGGCGGTGCTGCGCGTGGTCGACAACGGCCCCGGTATTCCCGAAGCCGAACGGGGTCAGGTGTTTACCCGTTTCTATCGTGGCCAGGCGGCCCCCACGCTGGCGCGCGACAGCGGCGGCAGTGGCCTGGGCCTGGCCATCGTGCAGTCGATAGCCGAACGCCATTCGGCTGCGGTCAGTTTGCACACCCCTGCACACGGCCATGGACTGGAAGTGCGCGTGGTGTTTGCCGCCGCCAGCGGCTGACTCAGCCGCTGGCGGCGGCGTCCCCACCGCAACGGCACTACCCGTAATGCTGCGTTAATGGAGCCGCGTCAATAGTTCGGCGCATGCACTTCGCTTCTTCATCGACCACAGCGCCACTGGTGCCGACCGCCGAGCCGGCGTTGCAGCATTTGCTGAACAAAGTACCCGAGGTCGCGCTCGGCTTTTGGGTCATCAAGATCTTGTCCACCACGGTGGGTGAAACCGTCGCCGATTACCTGGCGGTCAACGCCGGCTGGGGCCAGGGAGCGACCCGCGCCGTGATGGCGGCGTTGCTCATCGGTGCGCTGTGGGTGCAACGCCGCACGCTGCGGTACACGCCATGGATTTACTGGCTGACGGTGGTGTTGGTCAGCGTGGTCGGCACGCAAATCACCGATCTGCTGACCGACGGGTTGGGCGTCAGCCTGTACCTGAGCACCGCAGTTTTTGCGGCACTGTTGGCGTTGCTGTTCGCGGTCTGGTACCGGGTTGAACGCAGCCTGTCGATCCATGAAATCTACACACCGCGGCGCGAGTGGTTCTACTGGGCCACCGTTCTGTGCACTTTTGCGCTGGGCACCGCGGCCGGCGACTTGGCGACCGAAGCGTTGGGGCTGGGCTTTGCGCGCGGCGCGGTGGCATTCGGCATGTTGATTGCGGCCATCACCTTGGCGTGGCGGCTGGGCGGCAATGCGGTGCTGACGTTTTGGCTGGGCTACATCTTGACGCGGCCGTTCGGCGCGGCGCTGGGTGACTTGCTGACGCAGGCGACTGCCTACGGCGGCCTGGGCCTGGGTGCCACGCGCACCAGCGCGATTTTTCTGACGGTGATTGCGCTGCTGGTGGCAGTTGAGCAAGTTGCTGCGCGCCGGTCCACTGCGGGCCCGACCTGAGCCGCTGACGCCGACGCTGCCGTTCAGCCGCTTCGCGCCCACCACCGCACATCCGCAGCCACTGCCACTGCCACGCCGCTACCGATTTACCAACCGAAAGCAAACCGCATGAAATCACCTTCATCCCTGACCCGCGGGGC
Source organism: Burkholderiales bacterium (assembly GCA_043738425.1). Classification (GTDB taxonomy): domain Bacteria; phylum Pseudomonadota; class Gammaproteobacteria; order Burkholderiales; family Burkholderiaceae_C; genus PBB1. The sequence continues at coordinate 13,774 of JAYUGJ010000132.1, read as the reverse complement.
GCTTGCGCTGTTGTGCACCAGCGTGTGGCTGGCGGGCGCCGCGGGCTGCTCGAAAAAATCGTCCAGCGCGTCGGTGGGCGGGGCTGAAACCGCCGCACACGCAGCCGCCGGCGGTGCGGCCGCAACGTCCAGGCTCGGCGATTTGTCGGCCTTTCGCACCATCACGGCTGATGTGCTGGCCAGCGTCGATAAAGGCGATTTGGTGGCAGCCAAAACCCGCATTAAAGACCTGGAACTGGCGTGGGACGCAGCCGAGGCCGGCTTGAAACCCCGTGCGGCCGACGATTGGCATGTGCTGGACAAAGCGATCGACGGTGCGTTGAAGGCACTGCGCGCCGATATGCCCAACGCCGGGGACTGCAAACCGGCGCTGAAGCATGTGTTGCAAACGATGGATCGGCTGCAGGGTCGCGCCTGATGCGCCACCAGCCAGCCAACCGCGTGCGCAATTCGCACCGTGGTGCTGCCTGCGCGGTGGTGGCCGCGCCACGCCGCCGATGAAGCTGGCTGCGCCTTGCCGATGAAAACGCTGCATGTCGAAGCGGGCCGGCACTACTACGGCGGCCCATTGCAGGTGATGTTTTTGCTGCAAGGCTTGAAAGCCCGCGGTGAGGCGGCGGTGCTGGTGTGCCCCGTCAACAGCGCGATTGCGGCGGTGGCGCGCGCTGAAGGTGTTGCAGTGCACGAGATCGTGATGAACGGCGACCTCGACATCGGCATGGTCGGTCGGTTGCGCGCGGTCATTCGGGCTGAGCAGCCCGATGTGGTGCACCTGCACAGCCGCCGTGGCGGTGATGTGTGGGGCGCGCTGGCGGCACGTCTGGAACACCTGCCGGTCGTGTTGACCCGACGTGTCGACAACCCCGAACCGCGCGGCTGGTTTGCGTTGAAGTACCGGCTGTTCGACCACGTCATCGCCATCTCGGACGGCGTGAAGAACGTGCTGCTGCACGCCGGGCTGGCACCGGCCAAGGTCACGCGGGTGCACGACGCGGTCGATTCAGTGCGCTTTCACCCGGGGCACCACGACATGCCGTGGTTTCGGCGCGAGTTTGCGTTGGCGGCTGACGAAATGACGATCACGATGGTGGCGCAGTTCATTGCGCGCAAAGGCCACCGCACCTTGCTGGCGGCGTTGCCGGTGGTGCTGGCGGCGTTTCCGCGCACGCGGGTGCTGTGGTTCGGCCAGGGCCCCGATATGGCAGCGCTGAGTGCACAGGTGGCCGCAGTAGGGCTCAGCCACCAGGTGGTGTTTGCCGGCTTTCGCGGCGACCTCGAACGCATCTTGCCGTGCATCGATGTGCTGGCGCATCCGGCGTCGATGGAAGGTTTGGGCGTGGCGTTGTTGCAGGCGGCGGCGTGTGGCCTGCCGATCGTGGCGGGTCGCACCGGCGGCATTCCCGATGTGGTGCAGCCGGGCATCAATGGCGAGCTGATCGAGCCGGGCGATGCGCTGGCGTTGGCCGAACACCTGATTCGTTTGCTCCGCGACACCGCACTGCGCCGCCGCTACGGAACCGCCGGACGTGCGCTGGCGGTGCATCGGTTTGCGCTGCAGTCGATGGTCGAGGGCAACCTGGCGGTCTACCGCGCGGTGTGCGAGGCGCGGGCCCACCGCGGCGCGCCGCATGGTTGGCAGCATTGAGCCGGCGCATGACCCGCGCCGGTGGGCACGCCGCTGGTTTCGACGATGTATCGACGACTTATCGAAGATCAATGGATGTGTATCGCTTCATGAACCCATACCGCCACACGCCAGGCACATCGCCCGATGAACGCTGACCGGTTCGCCGCGCCCGCTGCGGGCCGGCCGCCGGTATCGGTGTTGATGTACCACCAGGTCGGCGCGTTCGTGCGCAGCAATGGCCACAAGTCGGTGCTGTGCCGCATTGCGCGGTTTCGTGCGCAGATGGCGTGGCTGCATGCAGGCCCTTACCACGTCATCAGCCTCGAGCAGGCGTACCGCGGGCTGTTTGGTGGCGAGGCGCTGCCGACGCATTCGGTGGTGCTGACCTTCGATGACGGCTACCTGAATTTCGCCGACTTCGCCTGGCCGGTGTTGGCCCACTACGGTTTTCCGTGCACCGTGTTTGCGGTGGCCGGGCAGCTGGGCGGCATGGCCGATTGGCTAGACAGCAGCTACACCGCGGCGCCGCTGATGGGTGCGGCATGTTTGCGGCGGCTGGCGCGCCAAGGCGTGTCGATTGGTTCGCATGCGTGGCAGCATGTGCACCTGAGTGGCTTGGGCGACGACGCACTGGTGCGCGAATTGCGCGACAGCAAAGCCGTACTCGAAGACACCCTGGGGTTGGCCGTCACCGATTTTTGCTATCCGTACGGCGACTACGACGCGCGGGTTCGCGACCTGACCGCCGCTGCCGGCTACCGCCTCGCGCTGACCTGTCTGCGCGGCGCGGCCAACACCGCCAGCAACGCGTATGAAATTCCCCGCAAGGCGATTTCGTTCGGCGACAACTGCATCGGTTTGGCGTGGAAGCTGCACATGAAACATGCGCGCAAAGGCGGCCCGGCGCGGCCCGCGAACGCGAATGAAAACGCGGCTGAAACCGCCAGCGCAGCCGCGCCTGCGGCGCCATCTTTGTAAACCGCAGGCACCGATGCGGATCATCCAAGTCATGCACAGCCACGGGTGGGGCGGCGCCGAAAGCCATGTGGTGACGCTGGCGCGCGGGCTGCGCGGGCTGGGTCATGCGGTGCTGTTCGCGGGGCCGGCCGACAGCTGGCTTACCGAGTCGTTTCACGCCATCGACATGCCGACCCGGCACCTGCGTATGAACGGCTTGCTCGATGTGCTGTCGCACTGGCAGCTGCGCCGCCTGGCTCAGCAGTGGCAGGCCGATGTGGTGCACGCCCACGGCGTGCGTGCGTCGATGTATGTCGGGCATTGCCGCGCTGCGGCTGCCACATTCGGCACGCTGAGTACGGCGCACTCGTGCGAGTCGTTCAAGCACATGCAAGGCTGTGACCAGGTGATCGCGGTGTCGCAGGCGGTGCACGCCTACCTGGTGGGCCACGGCCATGCGCCCGAACGCGTCACCACCGTCTACAACGGCGTGCCCGATGGACCACACACCCGAGTGCCTGCGGTACGCCGTGCGCTGCACCTAGGCGACCACGAATTCGCGCTGTGCAGCGCCGGTCGGTTTGTTCACGACAAGGGGCAAGACACCATGGTTCGTGCGGTGTTGCAATCTGCAGCGCATGTGAGCCTGACCCTGATCGGCAACGCCGACACGCCTTTTGGCCGCGAAGTTCGCGCGCTTGCCGGCGCTGACCCGCGCATTCGATTCCTCGGTTTTCGCGACGATGTCAGCGCGCTGTTGCCGGCCTTCGACGCCTACCTGTGCGCATCGTCGCGTGAGGCGTTCGGCCTGTCGCTGGCCGAAGCATTGGCAGCGGGTTTGCCGGTGGTGGCCACCGCAGTGGGTGGCGTGCCAGAGGTAGTCGCCGACGGCGTCAACGGCTTGCTGGTGCCGGTGCAAAACGCCGATGCGGTCGTCGCGAACATCGCGGCCGCGATCGCCCGCCTGGCCAGCGATCCGGCGCTGTGCAGCGCGTTGGGGTCGCGCAGCCGCACGCGTTACCTGCAACTCTTTTCAGCGCCACGCATGGTGGCATCCACCGCCGATGTGTATGCCGGCTTGGCACCAGCGCACGGCTCGGTGCCGCTTCGTTCGGCACCGTAGCGGCAACGCAGCCCGCACACCGAACCGTGGCGTCGACCCACCGGTCAGCACGCGGGCATTGCGATGCCGATTGGATCCAGGCGCAGCACCACGGCGCTTTGGCAGCGTGGTGCGTTGCCGAATCAGGTCGATTGGCCGGTGGCAGGCCCGTACAAAAGCGCCGAGAACAGCACGAACATCAGCCCGGTGTTGGGCAGCCACAGATACGACTCGGAAAAACAAATCGCGAAAAAAAACAGCGGCAGCGCGATCCGCAACGCCTGCAAGCCGTCGTCGTGTCGACGCCAAAGCCACGGCGGCACAAACCACATCGCCAACAACAACACGCCACCCGCCACACCGCAGCTGGCCACCGCAAACAGCATTTCGTTGTGCGGGTTGCGCGTCATCCGCGCGCCCGGTGAACGCAGCGCGTTCATCGCGAGGTAGGCGCTGCGAAAGCCGCCGGTACCCACACCGAATAGCGGGTGCTGCGCAATGATGTGCAGCGTGTTGGTCGCCATCGTGTAGCGCTGGGCGATCGAGGTCGCGCCGTGGCCTTGCACGTCGTGCAGCTCGTCGACGCCTTCGACCACGCGTTGCTGTGTGGTGTGGTCCGCCACTGCATACAGCGCGACGGCCACCGATGCACACACCACCACCGACGCCACAGCGGCCAGCAAGCGATGCCGGTGCAGGCGCTGAAACGTGAGCAGCGCCATCAACAGCGCCGCTGCGACCAGGCCAACGCGGCTGGCCGAAATAGTCAAACCTGCAACTGCCAGTGCGGCCGCGCCAGCCCACCACCAGCGGCGCGCGCCGCGCGTGTGCAGTGCATACCAACCGCACACATACGAGGCAAACGCAACGATGGGACCGAACATGATGCGGTCGACAAACGGTGCGGTTTCCAGCGCGTCTTTTGACGACAAAAATCCAACCGGCCAGGCCGGGTAGTGGTGCAACTGCAGCCAGTTGTAGGCCGCCAGCGTTTCGCACGCCAACACGCCGGCCGCGAAGGCCGCCACATAGCGGGTGGTGTGCGCGCGCTGTGCGACCGTGAAATACAACGGTGCGATCGCAAACAACAAATAGCGGTTGCTCATACTGAAGCCGGCACCCGGGTCAGGCGACCAAAGTGTGGCGACCAGGTACAGCCAAAAAGTGGCCTGCACCAGCCACAGCGCGGTGTTGCCGCGCACCGCGTGCCACTTGTGTTGCCAACGGCCTTCTGCGGTCCACAGCACCAACACCAGTGCCGACAGCGCGTAGACCGGCGTGATCTTGGTCGGGATTAAAAAAAACATGGCCGCCAGCAGTGCGGAGTTGATCGACGCAATGCGCTCGCCGCCGCGCGCTGGATTCATCGACTGCCCCGATTCAAGTTACGCGTGGCAGCTGGCCAAACAGCGCGTGCCCCTGAGCAACGCAAGCCGGCACACGTTGAGCAAGCGCCACGCAGGCGGTGGTGTCACGGTTGCGTGCGGGCGTCCGCCGGCAGCGGCGCATGATCGGCTGCACGCTCAGTGGGGCCTGCTTTTGAGTCATCTCGCGCGTCACCGCTTGCGTGATCTTTTGGGTCCTGTCTTGGGTCACCACCCGCATCCCCGCCCGTCCGATCGCCTACCCGCATGACCGCGAGTGCGGCGTATTTGTGAAACGCATACTGCCCCAGTAATACCGCCATCAAAAAACCGCGCCAGCCGTCGATGAAGCCACCGCGCAGTACGAACTGCTGAAAAAAATCAGTGAAAAACCGCAAGCTCGCATAGGCCAGGCTGCCGTGCAGACCCTGCGCATTTTTTTGTTGCGCCAACAAGCAGGCGTACTTCAGGTGTTTGGTTTGCACGTGTTCATAACCACGCCAGGAATGGTGCAGCAGCGGCGACTTGAGCAGCGCTTGTTGGTGTACCGGCAAGACCAACGACTCATGCACTTGGTGCTCGCGGTAGCGCGCACCGTCTCGCTTGAACAGCTTGCCCTGCGGCGATGCGTAGCGGCCGAAGCGCAACGGTCGGCCGAAAAAATAAGTTCGCCACGGCACCATCAACAAGGTGGCCCGCAGCGTTGGATCGTCGAGCACGCGGTCGATTTCATCGCGCAGTGCGGGCGTCAACCGCTCGTCGGCGTCGAGCGAAAAAACCCAATCGCCGGTGACATGCTGCAACGCGCGGTTGCGCTGCACGCCGAACCCCGGCCAATCGGTTTGCAGCAGTTCGCTGGTGTAGCGGCGCACCAGTTCCAACGTGCCGTCGGTGCTGCCGCTGTCGAGCACCACCAGTTCATCAGCCCAGCCAACAACCGACTGCAAACACGCCTCAATGCGGTCGACTTCGTTGTGGCAGATGACGAACACCGAAACCCGGGTGCGGCGCGCGGTTTGATCGGCCGGGCGTGTGGCTTGGAAGGCGATGCGGCTTCGCGCACCGATGCGCTGGTTGGCCAGTCGACCGATCGGCAAGGTGTGGGCGGGCGAGTGCATCGCTTCAGCTTGCGCGCTGTGGAGTTAATGCGGCCTTAAAAGCGCCGGCCTGAGGCGGCCAAACGCTTCGATCAGCGCGGCGCATCGGCTTCGGTGACCCGCTGCGATCACCGTCTTGAATGGTGGTCTTGGATGGTTGCCTCGGCGGTCTGTTGCGGCAGTGTGTTGCGGCGGTTTATTGCGACTGTCGATTACCGGCTGCCATCGATGCCGCCTCCAGCAAATTCTGCGCAGTCGGTTTACGGCAGCATGGCGGCGTCTTTGCCTTGCGCCATGTGCAGGCGCATCAGCCGCTGCGCGCGGCTGGCGTCGCGGCCGGCCAGCGCGGCCATGAGCTCGCGGTGTTCTTGCAGCGACGCGGCCAGCCGACCGGCTTTCAATAGCGAGTGGTGTCGGTTCAGCTTCATGACCTGGCGCATGTCGGCGACGATTTGATTGCGCCATCGGTTGTCGGCAATTTCCAGCAACCGAATGTGGAAACGCTCGTTGGCGGCGAAAAAAGCATCGGCATCGGTGGCGGCTTTCTCCAGCTGTTGATGCAGTGCGGCCAATTCGGCCAATTGCGCATCGGTGGCCTGTTTTGCGACGCTGGCCACCGCATCGCATTCCAGCAGCGACAGCAGGTGAAACACCTCGGTTAAATCGCGCCGCGAGACCTCGGTGACATACGCGCCTCGGCGCAGCTTCATCGTCACCAGGCCTTCGGCGGCCAACACCTTCAGCGCCTCGCGCAGCGGCGTGCGGCTGGTGCCGTATTCAGCCGCCAGCGCTTGCTCGTCGATCCAGCTGCCAGGTGCCAGCGTGTGCGCGATGATTTTGGTTCGCAAGCCCTCGGCCACTTGCTGATACAGCGCCTGCGACGGCCGGGCCAGCGGGCCCGCAGCCACAAGGTCGGTTGCGCGGTTGATTGCACGGCCACTGGCGGCGTCGGTGCTTACCGAGGTGGTGTGGGGCGGCGCACGGTCGGCCCGCTTTGATTCAGTCGATGCCGCACCCGCCGGCGGCGCGCGGTTCAACCCGTCAGCGAAAGACGCCTTGGACGGTGACAGTTTTCGCACCGCAATGGCAGCAGTGGCAGCAGCAGTAGTAGCGGTGGCAGTGGGTCGCATGTTCAAATTATTGCACCTATAATTCAATTTTGAATTACAAATATGTTCACAGCGGTTGTCGTCAGCGCGGTGTGAAGCGCACCGACGTGCAGCGGTCAACACATTGATCAGCGCATCGAGTAATGCAGTAACTGACGCACCCACTAATTCACAAACCAACGCACCCATCAACGCATCGACCGGCACGTACTCCAGCGCGCGCTGTGCCGTATTGCTAGGAAGTTGGTGGTGATGCGTAGTCCGCGGCTTGGCTTGCGGTGCACCGTACCAGCGTCATCGTGACAACATGAACCGCAAATCTGTCGACTCGACCCCCGCCCGGAGCCACCATGCCTGACCGACCCCACCTGAATTCCGACGCGCTGGACACATGGCAAAAGGCGGCTGCCAAATCGGCACCGGGCGGGCAGGTGGACGCATTGAACTGGCGTACACCCGAGGGGCTCGTCGTCAAGCCGCTGTATACCGCGGCGGACATTAAAGACCTGCCACACACCGACACGCTGCCCGGTTTTCCGCCGTATTTGCGCGGCCCGCAGGCCACCATGTATGCGGTGCGGCCATGGACGATTCGGCAGTACGCCGGGTTTTCCACCGCTGAAGCATCGAATGCGTTCTACAAAAAGGCTTTGGCCGCCGGCGGGCAGGGCGTGAGCGTGGCGTTCGACCTGGCCACGCACCGCGGCTACGACAGCGACCACCCGCGCGTTACCGGCGATGTGGGCAAGGCGGGTGTTGCCATCGACAGCGTCGAGGACATGAAGATTTTGTTCAACGGCATCCCACTCGAGAAGGTCAGCGTCAGCATGACGATGAACGGTGCGGTGCTGCCGGTGCTGGCCGCTTTTGTGGTGGCGGCCGAGGAACAAGGCGTGCCGCAAGACCAGCTCACCGGGACGATTCAAAACGACATCCTTAAAGAGTTCATGGTGCGCAACACCTACATCTACCCGCCCGAGCCGAGCATGCGTGCCGTCGGCGACATCATTGCGTACACGGCAAAAAAAATGCCGAAGTTCAACTCGATCAGCATCAGCGGCTACCACATGCAAGAAGCCGGCGCCAACCAGGCGCTGGAGCTGGCGTTCACGCTGGCCGATGGCAAGGAGTACGTGAAAACCGCACTGGCCCAGGGCCTCGACGTGGACGAGTTCGCGGGCCGCCTGAGTTTTTTCTGGGCCATCGGCATGAACTTCTGCTTGGAGATTGCCAAGCTGCGTGCCGCGCGGCTGCTGTGGTTTCGCATCATGGGCGAGTTCGACCCGAAGAATGCAAAAAGCTCGATGCTGCGCACGCACAGCCAAACTTCAGGCTGGAGCCTGGCTGAGCAAGACCCGTACAACAACGTGGTGCGCACCACGATTGAAGCCATGGCCGCGGTGTTCGGCGGTACCCAAAGCCTGCACACCAACGGGCTCGACGAAGCGATTGCGCTGCCGACCGAATTCAGTGCACGCATCGCCCGCAACACGCAATTGATCATTCAGGAAGAAACGCACATCACCAGCGTGGTCGACCCGTGGGCCGGCAGCTACATGATGGAAAAGCTGACGCACGACATGGCCAACGCAGCCTGGAAAATCATCGAAGAAGTCGACGCGATGGGCGGCATGGTCAAGGCGGTCGACAGCGGCTGGGCCAAGCTGAAAATTGAAGCCAGCGCGACCGAAAAGCAGGCCCGCATCGACTCGCGCCGCGACGTGATCGTCGGCGTCAACAAATACAGGCTCGATACCGAAGACCACATCGACACCCTGAGCATCGACAACGTGGCGGTGCGCGACAACCAGGTCGCGCGGCTGAAAAGTATTCGCGCCCAGCGCGACAGCGCCGCAGTGAAGTTGGCGCTGGAGGCGTTGACCGCCTGTGCGGTGGCCAGCGACGGTGCCCACGATGAACACGGCCACCCGATCGCCAAAAGCATCGACAACCTGCTCGACCTGGCGATCCGCGCGATGCGGCTGCGCGCCACCGTGGGCGAAGTCAGCGACGCACTTGAAAAAGTGTGGGGACGCCACCGCGCCGATACCCAAAAGGTGTCAGGTGTTTACGCCGCGGCCTACGACAGCGCCGAAGGCTGGGCGCAACTGCAAACCGAAATCGCCGAGTTCGCCGAAGCCGAAGGCCGCCGGCCCCGCGTAATGATCGCCAAGCTGGGCCAAGACGGCCACGACCGCGGTGCCAAAGTAGTGGCCACGGCCTACGCTGATCTGGGCTTCGATGTCGACATGGGCCCGCTGTTTCAAACCGCCGAAGAATGCGCGCGCCAAGCGATTGAAAACGACGTGCACGCGGTGGGTGTCAGCACGCTGGCCGCCGGCCATAAAACCCTGGTGCCCGAAATCATTCAGGCGCTGAAAGCCCAGGGTGCCGACGACATCATTGTTTTTGTAGGCGGCGTGATTCCGCGCGCTGATTACGAGTTTTTGTACGAAGCCGGCGTCAAAGGCATCTACGGCCCCGGCACGCCGATACCCGCAAGTGCGAAGGATGTGCTGGAGCAGATCAGAAAGTCGTTGGGCTGACCACCGCTGAGGCAGCGCCGCCGACCCCGGAAGTGATGACCCAGGAAGTGACGGCCCAGGAAGTGACGGCCCAGCAGGTGACGGCCCAGCAGGTGACGGACCAGGAAGTGATACAGTATTTTTGTAATACAGCTATTGGGGAATCCCGCATGACCATTTCAGTTCGCATGGACGCGTTGCTCGAGAGAGAGCTGGCGTTGGTTGCCAAGCAACGCGGCATCACTAAATCCCAATTCGTCATCGAGGCGGTTGAGCGTGCCTTGGGCCACAAGGACCCCTATCAACTGCTGTTGCAGGTGAGGGATACCGAAGTGGCTCAACAGGTAAAGGGTGCCGCTGAACCCGGCCGAGTGGCGACCGGTGACAAAGCAAGCAGCGGCGAACGGGTGAGCCAGAAACTGAAGGACCGCCACGCCATAGCAAACGCCGAATGGGTAGCGCAGCGCGGCGCATCGACGCCCTCGCCAGGCGCTGATTGAGTCACCGCGAATGAAGATTGCACTGCTGGACGCTGGCCCGCTGGTGGCGCTTTTTGATCGGTCCGAGCCTTCGCACAGGCACTACGACAGCTTGCTTGCCGACCACACCAACCCGCTGCGTCTGTACACCACTTGGCCCTGCATCGTCGAAGCGAGCCATTTGCTCGACCCACTGCTGCGGTTGCAAATGCTCAAGTGGGTTTCGATCGGCGGCGTGCAGGTGTTCCCTTTCGACACCAACGACCTGACCGCGATGACCGGCTGGATGCACCGCTACACCGAGCCGCGAAAAACCGAGATGGACTTCGCCGATGCGTCGCTGTACTGGCTCGCCAGTGAGACTGGCGTGAAGGCGATCCTCACCATCGATGTGAAAGATTTTTCGCGCTATCGCTTGCCAGATGGCGGCGCATTCGAGATTCATTGATGGCGGATTGCGCACCGTCTTGCAGCGATTTACGTGCGGCCACCGGCCCGGTGCAACGCCGCGCCATTGCCAAAGCCATCACGCTGCTCGAATCGACCCGCGCCGACCACCGCGCGCGGGCGGACGAAATGCTCAACGCGCTGCTGCCGCACACAGGTCGCGCGATGCGGCTCGGTATTTCGGGCGTGCCGGGTGTCGGAAAATCGACCTTCATTGAAGCGCTGGGGCTGGCACTGATCGAGCGTGGCAAACGCGTGGCGGTGTTGGCGATCGATCCGTCGTCGAGCATTCACGGCGGCTCGATCTTGGGCGACAAAACCCGTATGGAGCGACTGTCGGTGCATCCCCAGGCGTACATCCGGCCCAGCCCCGCGTCGGGCACCTTGGGTGGCGTCGCCGAAAAAACACGTGAAGCCATGTTGGTATGCGAGGCCGCCGGCTACGACGTGGTGATGGTGGAAACCGTAGGCGTTGGCCAAAGCGAAATCGCGGTGGCGGGCATGACCGATATGTTCGTGCTGCTGCAGTTGCCGAATGCAGGCGACGACCTGCAGGCGATCAAAAAAGGCGTAATGGAGCTGGCCGACTTGGTGGTGATCAACAAGGCTGACATCGACCCGCTGGCCGCCGCGCGCGCCGAATCGCAAATTGCCGGCGTGCTGCGGGTCTACAGCCCACCTGGCTCACCGCATGAGCCACACCAGGCCGATGCCGGTACCGACGCTGTGACGCACTGGTCGCCGCGCGTGATGCAACTCAGCGCACTCAAGGGTACCGGCCTGGCCGCGTTCATGGTCAACGTCGATCAGTTCCATGCGCTGCGCCACGCCAGCGGTGAACTGGTCGCGCGCCGCCAACAGCAATCAATGGCGTGGATGTGGGAGCTGATCCACGCTCGATTGCAAACCGATTTCAAACGGCACCCCGCGGTGCGGGCGCAACTGCCGCATTTGCAGGCAGATGTGCGCGCGTCGCGGGTTGCGCCGTCTGTTGCGGCGCGTGCGCTGCTGGCGGCGTTCGAGCAGACGGCCGCGACCGACATGAAGGCGTTATAAAAAAATCATCGAGGAGTCAACCCACCCATGCAAAAAATCATCGAACAACTCGACGCCAAGCGCGCGCTGGCCCGACTCGGCGGCGGCGAAAAGCGCATTGCCGCGCAGCATAAAAAAGGCAAGCTGACCGCCCGCGAACGCATCGAGTTGCTGCTCGACAGTGGCACGTTCGAGGAGTGGGACATGTTCGTCGAGCACCGCTGCGCCGACTTCGGCATGCCCGACAACAAGATTCCGGGCGACGGCGTGATCACCGGCTACGGAATGATCAATGGCCGTTTGGTGTTTGTGTACAGCCAGGATTTCACCGTCTTCGGCGGTGCATTGAGCGAAGCGCACGCCGAAAAAATTTGCAAGGTGATGGACCAGGCGATGAAGGTCGGCGCGCCGGTGATCGGCCTGAACGACTCGGGCGGCGCGCGCATCCAGGAAGGCGTGGCCTCGCTCGGTGGCTATGCCGAGGTGTTCCAGCGCAATGTGATGGCCTCGGGCGTGGTGCCGCAGATCAGCATGATCATGGGACCGTGCGCCGGCGGGGCGGTGTATTCACCGGCGATGACCGACTTCATCTTCATGGTGCGCGACAGCTCCTATATGTTCGTCACCGGCCCCGAGGTGGTGAAGACGGTGACCCATGAAGAAGTGAGCGCCGAAGACCTCGGCGGCGCGTCGGCCCACACCACCAAGAGCGGTGTCGCCGACCTGGCGTTCGACAACGATGTGGACGCCCTGGCGATGCTGCGGCGCTTCTTCAACTACCTGCCGCTGAACAACCGCGAGAAGGCACCTTCGCGGCCGTCGAGCGACCCGGCGGACCGCACCGACCTGTCGCTCGACACGCTGGTGCCCGACAACGCGAACCAGCCCTACGACATGAAGGAGCTGATCGTCAAGACGGTGGACGACGGCGACTTCTTCGAGCTGCAGCCCGACTATGCGAAGAACATCGTGATCGGCTTCGGCCGCATGGACGGGCAGGCGGTGGGCATCGTCGCGAACCAGCCTCTCGTGTTGGCGGGTTGCCTGGACATCAAGAGCAGCATCAAGGCGGCGCGCTTCGTGCGCTTTTGCGATGCCTTCAACATTCCGGTGCTGACCTTTGTCGACGTGCCCGGCTTCATGCCCGGCACGGCGCAAGAGTACGGCGGCATCATCAAGCACGGCGCGAAGCTGCTGTATGCGTATGCCGAGTGCACGGTACCGAAGATCACGGTCATCACGCGCAAGGCCTATGGCGGTGCCTACGATGTGATGAGCTCCAAGCACCTGCGCGGCGACGTCAACTTCGCCTGGCCGAACGCCGAGATCGCGGTGATGGGCGCGAAGGGCGCGGTCGAGATCATCTTCCGCGAAGAGAAGGGCGACCCGGTGAAACTGGCCGCGCGCGAAGCCGAATACAAGGCCAAGTTCGCGAACCCCTTCGTGGCCAGCGCACGGGGCTACATCGACGACGTGATCCAGCCGCACGAAACGCGCAAGCGCATCTGCCGCTCGCTGGTGATGCTGCGCGACAAGAAGGTCGACGACCCCTGGCGCAAGCACGGCAACATTCCTTTGTGATGCTTCAGGAGAACAAGAACATGTTCACGAAAATTCTGATCGCCAACCGTGGCGAGATTGCCTGCCGTGTGATCAAGACGGCGAAGAAGATGGGCATCAAGACGGTAGCCGTCTACTCCGAGGCCGACCGCGATGCGCTGCACGTCGAGCTGGCCGACGAAGCCGTCTTCATCGGCCCGGCGCCGAGCCGCGAGTCTTATCTTGTGATGGACAAGATCATCGCGGCCTGCAAGCAGACCGGCGCACAAGCCGTGCACCCGGGCTACGGTTTCCTCAGCGAAAACGCCGAGTTCTCGCGTCGTGTCGAAATAGAGGGCATCGTCTTCATCGGCCCGAAGCACGCTTCCATTGCGGCGATGGGCGACAAGATCGAGTCGAAGAAACTGGCGGCTGCGGCGAAGGTCAACACGATCCCGGGCTACAACGCGGCGATCGACACCGCCGAGCACGC
>JAYUGJ010000131.1:0-5883 GCA_043738425.1 Burkholderiales bacterium | reverse complement strand
GTATCCGCTGATCGGCCTGGCCACTGCGGCTGCGGTGATTGCCTCGCAAGCGCTCATCACCGCAGCGTTTTCGGTTACCAAGCAGGCGATTCAATTGGGCTACTTGCCGCGGCTGCGTATCTTGCACACCTCGGTCAAAGAAACGGGTCAGGTGTATGTGCCATTCATCAACTGGAGCCTGTACCTGTGCATCGTGCTGGCAGTCGTCGCGTTTGGCAGCAGCAGCAAACTGGCATCGGCGTACGGCATTGCGGTGACCATTGACATGCTGATTACTACCGTGATGACGTTTTTCGTCATTCGCTACGGATGGAAGTACCCGTGGTCGCTCAGCTTCGCCGCCACCGTATTTTTCTTCCTGATCGATTTCACCTTTTTCTCCGCCAACGTGCTCAAAGTATTTGAGGGTGGCTGGTTTCCGGTGTTGATCGGCATCGTGATGTTCACCTTGATGATGACCTGGAAGCAAGGCCGCAGGCTCATGCATGCGCGCATGCGCGAAGACGCCGTCGACCTGAAAAGCTTCCTCGAATCGGTGTTCCTGAGCCCGCCCGCGCGCGTTGCCGGCACGGCCGTCTTTTTGGTCAGCGAACAGGGCTACACACCGAACGCGTTGCTGCACAACCTGAAGCACAACAAGGTGCTGCACGAGACGAATCTGTTCGTCACCGTGATGCACCACGAGGTGCCGTGGTTGGGCTTCGACAAGCGCTGCGACGTGGTGCCGCTGGGCCACAACTGCTGGCAGGTGCAGCTGCACTTCGGCTTCAAAAACGAACCCGATGTGCCCGAGGCGCTGAAGCTGCTCGAGTCGCGCGGCGTGCACACCGAAGAGATGGACACCAGCTATTTCCTGTCACGCGACATCGTGATCCCCACACTCGGCGACGGCATGGCCATGTGGCGAGAAAAACTGTTTGCCAGCATGCACCGCAACGCGGCCGCTGCGGCTGATTTCCTGAGCTTGCCGACCAACCGGGTGGTCGAGTTGGGCTCCAAAGTCGAGATCTGAGCGGCCATGAAATTGCTGTTCGTCGCTGACGCGTTGGAGGGCTTCAACACCGCCAAGGACACCACCTATTCGATGATGCGTGAGGCCGCATCGCGTGGCCACGAACTGCTGGCCTGCAGGCCGCGCGATTTGATGTGGCAGCGCGGCGGCCGGGTCACCGGCTATGTGCGCGAGATCACGCTGGTTCCTGATGCCCCGCCAGATAGCCCGATGTGGTTCAGCGCCCGCCAAAGTGCACCGAATGAAATTCCGGTGGTGCTGGCCGACGCGGCCCAGGTCACTGCCGTGCTGATGCGTGCCGACCCACCATTCGACACCGAATACTTCTACGCCACGCACCTGTTAGAGCAAGCCGAGCGCGAAGGCGCGCGCGTGTTCAACCGACCTGCTGCGTTGCGCAACCACCCGGAAAAACTCGCGATTCTCGAGTTCCCGCAGTGCATCGGCCCGACCCTGGTCACGCGTGATGCGGCCGACATCCAGCGCTTCCATGCCGAGCACCGCGACATCATCTTGAAACCGCTCGATGGCATGGGCGGCACCGGCATTTTTCGCGTCGGCCCCGATGGGCTCAACCTCGGCAGCATCACCGAAACCCTGAACCGCCACGGCGCGCAGACCGTCATGGTGCAGCGCTACCTGAGCGAAATTACGCAAGGCGACAAACGCATTTTGGTGATCGACGGCAAGGTCGTGCCGTTCGCACTGGCACGCATTCCGCAAGGCAGCGAAATCCGCGGCAACCTCGCGGTCGGCGGCAAAGGCGTGGCGCAACCCCTGAGCCCGCGCGACCGCGAAATCGCCGAGCACATCGGCCCCGTGCTCGCCGCGCGCGGCCTGCTGCTGGTCGGCCTCGATGTGATCGGCGACTGCCTCACCGAAATCAACGTCACCAGCCCCACCGGCTTTCAAGAAATCACCAAACAAACGGGGTTCGATGTGGCCAAGGTGTTTGTCGATGCGCTCGAGGCGCGGTTGGCCGCCTTGAGTTAGAGCCGGATGACGGCCCCGCTGGAATTTGAGAGACCTGACCCTAATCTCCGTTCGCAAACTAACGGCGCGGCGACAGGAGTAACGCGCGATGAAGTATCCCGATGGTCAAGTAGTTAAGCTCGGGGATCGCGTGCGCTTGGGTGAAGATCGCGGTGGAGTCGTTGTTTGCAGCATCGATACAGGAGAGTACAGAGAGGAACACTCCGGGGCGCAGTGGGGGTACCTGAAGCAGGGGGTGATGATTGAGTTTCCCCTCTACGGGCTAATGCATATGGAGCAACCCGAGGCAGACCTAGAGCTACTTGCACGAGAGGACGCCATGCCGTCAGCAAGTGGATCGAGTATCTGAGGCACCGGGCCTCGGGGTCACGTTTTGCTTCTTGCCCCCGAGGTCTTCTTGCCCTTGTCCTCGGGGTTGACGAATCCAATCGGCCGCTTGGGCGGATCGGGCGGCGTCATGAGTTCGCGCAGAGCGTCGAAGACTTCTCTGAGTTGGTTGCGCGTATTGCGGCTGAAGGTGTCGTGGTTCATCGCCAGCGCCTCGGTCTTGTCTTCGAGTTCGGCCAGCCGTTTGGCCAGGTCGCCGTGCGTGGCGGCCAATGCCTGCACGCGCACGAAGGTGCGCATGGTCTCGATGTTGACCGCGATGGCGCGGGTGCTGCCCAGCACCGTTGACAGCATCGCCACACCTTGCTCGGTGAAGGCATAAGGCGCGGTGCGCCGGCCGCCGCGCCCTTCGGTGTTTGAGATCACAGACTGTGATCTCAAAGCCGCGAACTCCTCAGCGCTGAGCTGAAACATGAAGTCCTCGGGGAAGCGCGCCAGGTTGCGCTTGACGGCTTGCACGAGCACCCGGGTCTCGACGCTGTAGAGCCGCGCCAGATCGGCATCAACCATCACGTGGATTAGCGGGGTCAAGTCTTCAATATTGCATCTCCATCAGCGGCCTTTAGCGAACGCACGCTGTCGAAGCGCCGGGCCTGACCGGTGATGGGATCGACGAATGCGATCGAGCGGGCGAGCAGCTGCAGCGGCTGGTGGTAGTCGTCGTTGTCGGCCGGTTGCAGCGTCGGATACAGCCGGTCGCCGACGATCGGCGTGCCGAGTGCGGCGCAGTGCACGCGCAGCTGGTGTTTGCGGCCGGTGATCGGTGACAAGTGCAGACGGGCGAAGTGGCCGCATGCCTCGATAAGTTGGAACCGCGTCTCGCTGTTCGGCTCACCGGGTGTCTCGCACATGCGAATGAAATGCGCGTCTTTGATGAGGCGGCTGCGGTGGGTGGCGGGCAAGCGCAGCGCGGACGCGCCGTCGACCGAGATGTGCACCGTGGCCTCGTAGTGCTTGGTGACCCGGCGCGCGGCGAACAGTGCGCTATACGCCGCGCGCGCCGCGGGTTGCACTGCGAACATCACGATGCCGGCGGTCTCGCGGTCAAGTCGGTGCAGCGGTATCAGCGTGTCGATGCCGAGGCGGCGTTTCAGGCGCACCAGCAGTGTTTCTTGCAGGTATTTGCCGCCGGGAGTGACCGGTAAAAAATGCGGCTTGTCGGCAACCACCAGCAGCTCGTCTTGGTACAGCACCGCCTCATCGAACGGCACGCGCGGCTCGTCGTCGATGCTGCGGTAGTAGTACAGCCGCAGATGCGCTTGATACGAACGGCTGGGCGTGACGGCCACGCCGTGCTCGTCGATCAGTTCGCCTTGCTGCATGCGCGCCGCCCAAGTGGCCGCGTCGATCTGCGGGAAGCGCTCGGCAAGAAATTCGGCGACCGTGGTCCACGGGCCGGGCGGCAGCGCGACACAGCTGGGCCCGACGCCGTTTTTGTTCGGCAGTGGCGCGTTCACGGCGGCGGCTTGGCGGTGTCCGAAGTGTCGCCCGCTTCAATCTCGTCAAGCGACAGCGAGCCCGCCAGCTGCTGCGCGCGCCGCAAGCGCCACGCTTCGCTCGGGTCGCCTGCGTACACCTGCTCGGCGGTGGTGTCGGTTTCGACCAAATGCGTGTCGAGCGCGATGCGGTTGTCGAACACGAAACACGCGCCATCCCAATCACGCTCGGCATCGGGCATTTGCGCAAAGTAGTTGAGGATGCCGCCTTCGAGCTGCAGCACCGGCACGCCGCGCGCATGCAACCAGGCGCTGGTTTTTTCGCAGCGGATGCCGCCGGTGCAATACATCGCCAGCCGCTTGCCTTCGGCCTGCCAAGCTGGCAGGTGCGCTTCGATGTAAGCCGGAAAGTCGCGAAAGTTGCGTACCACTGGATCGACCGCGTTGTTGAAGCGACCGAGTCGCACTTCGAAGTGGTTGCGGTTGTCGATGACGACCACGTTCGGGTCGCGAAGCAACGCACCCCATTGCGCAGGCGGCACCTGCTGGCCGAGGTGGCCGACGGCGTTCACCCCATCGACACCCAGCGGCAAAATTTCAGTGCGGCTGTGCACCTTCATTTTTTGAAACGGTGGGGTGGCGCACGGGCTGCGCTTGTAGGCGAGGCCGGTAAACCGACCGCCGAGCCGCGCGTCGTTGGCCAGTGCGCCGCGAAACGCATCGAGCGCCGGAGCGCTGCCTGCCACGGTGCCATTGATGCCCTCGCTTGCGACCAGCAGGCTGCCCGTCAACCCGGCGCTCAGCTCGCGCAGCGTGGCTGCGGTGCCATCGACATCGGCAATGGCGACAAATTTGTAGAAGGCGTCATGCACGACGGGCGCGGATTCCATTGGCGCATTTTGTGCGCGGATCAACCCACTTCAGCTCCTGCGCCTCAGGGTTCACCCGCACAATCCGGCGATGGCTGTTTTTTCACTCTCGAATGCCCACCTGGCTTATGGCCACGTGGCCCTGCTCGACAACGCGGCGTTCTCACTTGACGGCGGTGAACGGCTTGGCCTGATCGGCCGCAATGGCGCAGGCAAATCCTCGATGCTGAAAATCATCGCTGGCCTCGAAAAGCTCGACGATGGGCTGCTGCAAATGACGCAAGGCGTGCGTATTTGCTACGTGCCGCAAGAGCCGCAGTTCGACCCCGGGCACAGCGTGTTCGATGCGGTGAGCGAAGGCGTGGCCGAGGCGCGGGCGGTGCGTCAAGCGTACGAAGAGCATGCCGACGGCGTCGACCTCGATGCGCTGCAAACCCGCATCGAAGCGCTCGACGCGTGGAATTGGGAGCAGCGGGTCGACACCACCCTGGCGCAGTTGCATCTGGATGGCACGCGCGAAATCGGCCAGCTGTCGGGCGGCATGAAAAAACGGGTGGCGCTGGCGCAGGCGCTGGTGGCGGTGCCCGATGTGTTGCTGCTCGACGAGCCGACCAACCACCTCGACCTCGACACGACACAGTGGCTCGAGGGCTACCTGCGCGAGACCGATCGCACGGTGCTCGTGATCAGCCACGACCGCGCTTTCCTCGCGGCGATCGCCGACCATATCGCGCACGTCGAGGACCATTCGGTGGAGGCGTACAGCGGCGGCTATGAAGCCTTCGTGACGCAGCGCGCCGAACGCCGCCTGACGCGGCAGCGCCAGTTCAACCAGCAGCGCAAGACGATTGCCAAGGAAGAGGACTACATCCGGCGCAACCTCGCGGGCGTCAACAGTGCACAGGCCAAGGGACGCCGCGCGCGCCTGTCGCGCGTGGCGCGGCTCGCCCCGCCGCCGGGGGAAGCCGGGGCGATGTCGCTGCAGTTCAAGGTGCGCGAGCGCGGCGGCGACCAGGTGGTGGTGGCCGACAAGGTCACACTGGCGATCGGGGAGCGCACGCTGCTGAAGAACTTCACCGGCGTCGTGCGGCGCGGTGACGTGGTCGGCCTGCTCGGACCGAATGGCGCGGGCAAGAGCACGCTGCTGCGGGCGCTGGCTGGGGAACGCGCACCGGTGTCGGGCGAC
>JAYUGJ010000130.1:0-4793 GCA_043738425.1 Burkholderiales bacterium | reverse complement strand
ATCGCCCGACCTCCGTGAGCCTGAACAGCCGCCTTCCTTCCTGGGCCCCATGGGTCTTTCGCCCGCTGGCTTGGGCGCTGGCATTGCTGGCCACCCTCGCACTGCTGTTCGCCGCGCTGGTGGCGATCGCGCTGGCGGTGGCCTACCCGAACCTGCCGCCGATCACCAGCCTCACCGACTATCGGCCCAAGCTGCCGCTGCGCGTGTACTCGGCCGACGCGGTGCTGCTCGGCGAGTTCGGCGAAGAGCGGCGCAGCTTCGTGCCGATTGCGCAGATCCCCAAGGTGATGAAAGACGCCGTGCTGGCGATCGAAGACTCGCGCTTTTATGAGCATGGCGGCGTCGACTATCTCGGCATGCTGCGCGCCGGCCTGGCCCAGTTCAACGACGCGCGCAGCCAGGGCGCCTCGACGATCACGATGCAGGTGGCGCGCAACTTCTACCTGTCGACCGAAAAAACCTTTACCCGCAAGATCTACGAAATTCTGCTGTCGCTGAAGATCGAGAGCCTGTTGTCGAAAGACCAGATTCTTGAGCTGTACATGAACCAGATCTACCTGGGCCAGCGGGCCTACGGTTTCGCCTCGGCCAGCGAGGTCTACTTCAACAAGCCGGTGGCGCAGTTGTCGATCGCCGAGGTGGCGATGCTGGCCGGACTGCCGAAAGCGCCTTCGGCCTACAACCCGATCGCGAACCCCAAGCGCGCCACCGTGCGCCAGCTTTACATCATCGACCGGATGCTGGAGAACGGCTACATCACGGTCGCCGAGCGCGACGCCGCACGACTCGAAAAGCTGGTCTACCGGGCACCGTCAGAAACCCTGGTGCATGCTGAGTTCGCGGCAGAAACCGCGCGGCAAATGGTCTACGCGCAGTACGGCGACGACGCCTACACGCTGGGTCTGCAGGTCTACCTGACGCTCAAGTCGACCGACCAAATGACCGCCTACCAGGCGCTGCGCCGCGGCATCCTCGACTACGAGCGGCGGCAGGTGTACCGCGGGCCCGAGGCCTACATCGACCTGCCTGCCAATCCAATCGACCTCGACACCCGCGTTGCCGAGGCGTTGGCCGAACACCCCGACAGCGATGAGCTGAAAGCCGCGGTGGTATTGCAGGCCGGCAGCCGAAAGCTGGTCGCGTCGTTGCAAACGGGCGAAGTGGTCACCGTCAATGCCGATGGCCTGCGCGCGGTTGCCTCCGGCTTGGCCGACAAGGGCAACCCGAAAACACAAATTCGCCGTGGCGCGGTAGTGCGACTGGTGAAAAGTGAGCGCGGCAACTGGAGCGCCACCCAGCTGCCCGAGGTCGAAGGTGCGTTCATCGCACTTGACCCGCGCACCGGCGCGATCCAAGCCATGGTCGGTGGCTTCGACTACGCGAAGGCGAAGTTCAACCACGTGACCCAGGCCTGGCGGCAGCCCGGTTCGAGCTTCAAGCCTTTTATTTACTCCGCCGCACTGGAAAAAGGTTTTTCACCGGCCACCGTGATCAACGACGCACCGCTGTTTTTCGACGCCGACAGCACTGGCAGCCAACCCTGGGAGCCGAAAAACTACGACGGCACCTTCGACGGCCCGATGTCGATGCGGCGCGGCTTGGCCAAGTCGAAAAACATGGTGTCGATCCGCATCTTGAAAGCCATCGGCGCGCCCTATGCCCAACAGTGGACGACGCGGTTCGGCTTCGACGCCGACAAAAACCCGGCGTACCTGACGTTGGCGCTCGGCGCGGGTGCGGCCACACCGCTGCAAATTGCCACCGGCTATGCGGTGTTTGCCAACGGCGGCTACCACCTGAACCCGTACCTGATCAGCCGGGTCGTCGACACCAAAGGTCGCGTGGTGCGCGAAGTGCAGCCGCCCGCGCTCGATGAATCGATGCGCGTCATCGATCCGCGCAACGCGTTCGTGATGAACAGCTTGCTGCAGGAAGTCACCCGCACCGGCACCGCGTCGAAGGCGCAAAGCATGCTGCGCCGCCATGACGTGTACGGCAAAACCGGCACCACCAACGATTCGCTCGATGCGTGGTTTGCCGGCTACCACCGCGACATGGTGGCGGTGGTGTGGATGGGCTACGACAACCCGCGCAAACTCGGCGACCACGAAACCGGCGGCGGCCTGACGTTGCCGATCTGGATCGACTACATGGCCACCGCGCTGAAAGGCCACCCGGTCAGCGAGCCGGCCGCGCCGGAAGGCATCGCCAACGTCGGCGGCGAGTGGTACTACGAAGAATTTTTGAGCCGCGGTGGCGTGAAAAGCCTGGGGCTGCAAAACCGCGCGCCGGCGGAACGCGACCCCGATACCGAGGAAGAACGCCGCGGCATCCTCGATTTGTTCACCCGCTGACTGAACTCCACCGGACACCGCGGCGGACATCACGCCACAGCGCACCTCCGCCGACGTGACCACGGGCAAACTCAGCACAGGCAACCGCGGCACACGCAACCGCGGCGCGGGCAACCGTGCGCGCAGCCTGACCCCTGCCCATTACGCGCTGGCGCTGAACACCAGTGGCTTGCCGCCCTGTTCGCTGGCACACGCCGACAGCAGCGCGTAGAAGTCTGCGTGGCTGCGGGTGTCGCGCCACTGCGGCGCGGCATATTTGAAGTGGAAACCACCGCTGCGCGCGGCCAGCCACAGCTCGTGCAACGGCGGCTGCGTGTTCAGCACGATCTTGCTGCCGTTGGGAAAAGCCAGCTCCAGCAAGCCGCCAGTGCGGCTGGCGTCGATATCGATCACATCGTGTTGCAGCCAGCCGTCTACCGTGGCTTCGATGCTGGCCAGCACGGCGCTGGTCAGGTGCCAAAACTCGCTGTCGGCCAGCGCGGTGTACGGGGTGTGCGAGGTGTCAGAAGGCAGGGAAGTCGGCATGGTGGCGGGCCTGTTTGCAGGCGTGGTCGGTAGAATTCCGGGCATGGTCAAACGCACAGAAAGTCTAGTCCCACGCAGCGCTTGCGCCGGGTTTTGCACCGCGATGGCCGCGTGCGTCGGCCTGGTTTGGGCGCTTGCCGGCTGCGGCCTCAAAGGCCCGCTGCGGCTCGAACCGCCGGTGCCTTCCAGCACCTCGCCGAATTCACCCCGAGCCGTTACGCCACTGGTCACCGCGCCTACAGCGCCAGCAGCGGCGAGTGCGGTGGCACCTGCCGCGCTGCCACCGCGCATCGGTGAGGTGCGATGAGCCTGCCCGGCTCGCCGAACCTCGCCTACCGCGGCCAGGCGTTGGTGCTGGACGACTGCGCGTTGGCCGACCTGGCGGCACGTTTCGGCACGCCTTTGTATGTGTACTCGCGCAGCGCGATGCTGGCCGCACTTGCCGCGTACCAGCACGCGCTGGCCGGCCGCGACCACTTGATTTGCTACGCCGTCAAAGCGAACTCGAACCTCGCGGTGTTGCAAACCTTCGCGCGCGCCGGTTGCGGCTTCGACATCGTCTCCGGCGGCGAGCTGACCCGCGTGCTGGCGGCCGGTGCCGAGCCGTCGAAAGTAGTGTTCTCCGGGGTCGGCAAAACACGCGCCGAAATGCGCCAGGCGCTCGATGCGGGCGTGATGTGTTTCAACCTCGAAAGCGAAGCCGAGCTGGCCGCGCTGTCGGCGGTGGCGGTACAGCTGCAGCGCACCGCGCGCATCAGCCTGCGTGTGAACCCCGACGTCGATGCGAAAACCCACCCGTACATCTCGACCGGCCTGAAGGGCAACAAATTCGGCATCGCCCATGAGCGCGCGGTGGCGGTGTACGCCCACGCGGCCGCGCTGCCGGGCATCGAGGTGGTCGGTATCGACTGCCACATCGGCTCGCAAATCACCGACGTCGGCCCCTACCTCGACGCCGCCGAACGCATGCTCGACCTGGTCGAAGCGATCGAGGCGCGTGGCATCCGTTTGCAACACCTCGACCTGGGCGGCGGCCTGGGCATCACCTACACCGACGAGCAGCCGCCGTCGCCGGCCGACTTGATCGGCGCCTTGCTGCAACGCATCGATGCGCGTGGCCACCGGCCGCGCAAACTCATGTTCGAGCCTGGCCGCTCGCTGGTCGGCAATGCCGGTGTGCTGGTGACCGAGGTGCTGTACCTGAAACCATCGCACGAGGCTGGCGGCAAAAACTTTTGCATCGTCGACGCCGCCATGAATGACCTGGTGCGCCCGGCCATGTACGAAGCGTTCATGCAGATCGTGCCGTGCAGCCTGGCCCACGCGCAAACGGCTGCCAGCCGGGTGACCTACGACGTGGTCGGCCCGGTGTGCGAGTCGGGTGACTGGCTGGGCCGCGACCGCGCGCTGGCGGTGCAGCAGGGCGACCTGGTCGCGGTGCTGTCGGCCGGGGCCTACGGCATGAGCATGGCCAGCAACTACAACACCCGCGGCCGCGCCGCCGAAGTGATGGTGTCGGGCGCGCAGGCCTGGCTGGTGCGCGAGCGCGAAACGCCGGCCGACTTGCTGCGCGGCGAGCGGCTGCTGCCCGACGCCTGAGGTTGCCAGGCCTGAGGCCTGAGACCCGCAGCCCGGGGTCCGGGGCCGGCCGACAGCTACTCAAAACCCACCACCAGGGCCGGCACGCCCAAGGGTGGTTTGCTGCGCGATGGCACCGCGAACCGGTAGCGCTTCAGTTGCGGTGGGTGTTGACCGATACAACACCCATCGTGATTTTCGACATCGCTGCCACCATGGTTCCAGTCCGCATTGCGCTGCTTGGCTTCAGTCGCTTTGAGCGGGCCACGTTTGAATCGTTTTTCCGCCTGGCTGGAAAACGAACGCCGGCTTATGTGTACACCACCAAGGTCAGCG
>JAYUGJ010000129.1:0-53137 GCA_043738425.1 Burkholderiales bacterium | reverse complement strand
GCCGTTCGCTGCATGGCAGCGAACGGCTGCGGCGTTGGCGCGCGACATGGATGCCGACGTTGTCGACGACCGGGGTCAGGTGTTAAGCGCCGACGGTTTTGCGTTCATCGACAGCGAACTGGTGCGCTTGTACGGCGCGCTGCAAAGCCGTGATGTAGCGGCCGGCTCAGCCGCCGCGCGGCGGCTTTTCAGCTGAACACGCCGGCGTGGCGGCGTACCCATCCAGTGCCTGGTGATCGGTGGTGAGCCCGAGTGCTGCCCAGCTGCGCGCAGCTGAACTGACCGCGCTGCTACGGCAGCACGCGCACCAGTACTACGTGCTCGACGCGCCGCACATTCCCGATGCCGAATACGACCGGTTGTTCCACGAGCTGGAGACGATCGAAGCCGCGCACCCTGAGTTGCGCCGCGACGACTCACCCACGCGCCGCGTCATCGGCGCAGTGCTCGACGGCTTTCAGCCGGTGCGCCATGCGGTGCCGATGTTGTCGATCCGCACCGAAACCGACACCACCGCGACCGGTGCGTCGGCATTCGATGCGCGGGTGCGCCGCGAGTTGGGGTTGACCGAAGCCGACCCGCTGGTCGACTACGCCGCCGAACTCAAATTCGACGGCCTTGCCATGAACCTGCGCTACGAGGCCGGTGTGCTGGTGCAGGCCGCCACGCGCGGCGACGGCGAGACCGGCGAAGACGTGACGCAAAACATCCGCACGATTGCGCAGATTCCACATCGGCTGGTGCGCAGCGCAGCGGCGTTGCTGCCCGCGGTGCTGGAAGTGCGCGGTGAGGTTTACATCCGGCGTGACGATTTCGAGGCGCTCAACGGGCGCCAGCGCGCGCTGATCGCCGGTGGCGCAAAAAACGAAAAAACCTTCGTCAACCCGCGCAATGCGGCTGCCGGTGCGGTGCGCCAGCTCGACCCCGCCATCGCGGCGCGACGGCCGCTGAGTTTTTTTGCCTACGGGCTGGGCGAGGTGCAGGGTTGGGGTGCCGACCACAGCGCGCTGCCCGCCACGCACAGCGCGCTGCTCGATGCGCTGGCCGCCTTCGGCTTGCCGGTGTGTGCCGACCGCGCGGTGGTGCAGGGCGCAGCCGGGCTGATCGCGTTCCATGCGGCGATGGGCACGCGGCGCGACGCGCTGCCGTTCGACATCGACGGCGTGGTCTACAAAGTCAACGACCGAGCACTGCAACAGCGCCTGGGCTTCGTGACGCGCGAGCCGCGCTGGGCGGTGGCGCACAAGTACCCGGCGCAAGAACAAATCACCCGTCTGCTCGGCATCGATATCCAGGTCGGCCGCACCGGCAAGCTGACGCCGGTGGCGAAACTCGAGCCGGTGTTCGTAGGCGGCACCACCGTGAGCAACGCCACGCTGCACAACGAAGACGAAGTGCGGCGCAAAGACGTGCGGGTAGGCGACCTGGTGATCGTGCGCCGCGCCGGTGATGTGATCCCCCAGGTGGTGGGCGTGGTGCCCTCGGTTATGGATCCCGAGCTCGCCTTCTCCGTTCGCCCTGAGCGTGTCGAAGGGTTGCCCGCCGAGCTCGCACCCGCGGTTCGCACCGAGCCCTTCACGTCCGTCCGCCCTGAGCTTGTCGAAGGTTCGCCCGCCACACACCCGCCCGTTCGCCGTGAGCCCCCCCCCACCGTTCGCCCTGAGCCGGTCGAAGGGTTTGCGCCAACACAACCGACCCCCCCCCGCGGCGAACCGTTCGATCTGTACCAACGCCTCAACGGCCAGTGCCCGGTATGCGGCAGCCCCATCGGCCGCGAAGCAGGTGAGGTCGATTGGCGCTGCACCGGCGGGCTGACCTGCCCGGCGCAACGCAAAGAAGCGATCCTGCATTTCGCCGGCCGCCGCGCGCTGGACATCGAAGGCCTGGGCGACAAGCTGGTCGACCAACTGGTCGATGCCGGGCTGATCCGCACGCTGCCCGAGCTGTACACGCTGGGCCTGGCCAAGCTGAGCGCACTCGACCGCATGGGCGGCAAAAGCGCCGCCAATTTGTTGGCGGGGCTAGCGGCCAGCAAGCGCACCACACTTGCGCGGTTCGTCTACGCACTCGGTATCCGCCACATCGGCGAAACCACTGCTAAAGACCTGGCACGTCACTTCGGCGCGCTCGACCGCATCATCGACGCCACCGAAGCGCAGCTGCTCGACGTCAACGACGTCGGTCCCATCGTCGCCCACAGCCTGCGCAGTTTTTTCGACCAGCCGCACCACCGCGAAGTGGTCGAGCAACTGCGCGCGGCAGGCATCGTGTGGGAAGAAACCGAAGGCATCGCGGTGGCGACGGCTGCGGCAGCCGGCGAATCGGATCGGCCCAGCATGTCAGCCGTCGCCGGCAAAACCTTTGTGCTCACCGGCACCTTGCCCACGCTGGCGCGCGACGCGGCAAAAGATTTGATCGAAGCCGCCGGCGGCAAAGTGACCGGTTCGGTATCGAAGAAAACCGCTTACGTGGTGGCCGGCACCGAAGCCGGCAGCAAGCTCGACAAGGCCAATGAACTCGGCATCGCCGTGCTCGATGAAGCCGCGCTGTTGGTGTTGCTGCAGTCGCCGGCGGCTGTTGATGGCACCGCACCGTGAGCTGCATGCGTTTGGCGCTGCTGCGCTCAAGCCGAGTTTTTGGTGCGGTGCTGATAGCTGCGATCGCTGGCTGCGGTGGCTCAAGCGGCGGGTCGACCACACCGAGTGGCGCGGTGGCGATTCAGCCCACGCCGAATGCCGCGCGCGACATCGATGCCACCGCACTCACGGTCGATGCCACCGCACAAACCGCTGTCGCGGTGATCACGTTTGCAGCCAGTGCGCAGCCCGGAGCCACGCTCGAAATTGGCGATCTCGATATCGACTCGGTGCGCGTTGGACCAAGTTCTACGGGCGCCGATCTGCCGTGGGCTGACCGTGGCGATCGGCTCGATTTGGGCTTGCCAGCATCGAACCAAACTGCAGTGGTGACGGTTCGGTATCGCTACCGCTTGCACGGCAATTTCGACGGTGCCAGCAACAGCAATAGCAATAGCGGCCAGTCCACCTACCTTTGGCCCTACTTCTGCAGCAACCTGTTTCCCTGCCATTCGCAGCCAGCCGATGGCGTCGACTACACGCTCGAGGTGCGCAACCCGCCCAGCGGTCAGCGCGTCATTGCCGCTGTGGTGCCATTGAACGCTGCACCGGCTTATCAATTGGCCTGGGCCATCGGCAATTACGTCGATGTTGATTTGGGGCGCAGCCGCGCAGGCACGCAATTGGTGGCGTCGTATTTGCCCGGTGACGGTGACGCGATGCGAAGCGGTACCGAGCATCTGAGAGCCGCGTTTGAATGGGCTGAGGCAACGCTCGGGGCCTATCGGTTCGGCCCGGTGGCCGGTCCGGTGTCGGTGCAGTGGGGCGTGGTCGGCAGTGGCAGTAGCCACACCGGCATCGAACACCACCCGCGCTGGCATATCAACTCCACCGCGTTGCACAGTGCCGAGACGCAGGTGCACGAAGCGCTGCACGGCTGGTTCGGCAATGGCGTGCGAATGGGGTGTTGGGAAGACTTTGTGCTGTCTGAAGGCACCACCACGTACCTCACTGGCCGGGCGCTCGAGGTGGTGGCACCGGAAGTTGGTGCGCGGGTGTGGGCCGGTTATGTGGCGCAGCTGCGCGGCGTCGGCGGCGCGCAGCCGGTGTGGCCGAACAGCTGCAACCAGATCGATGTGGTGAAGAGCGGTTTGTACTCGCGCGCGGCGTATTTGCGCGGCGCGTTTTTCTATCGCGCGCTGGCGTTGAAGCTGGGTGCGCCGGTGCTGGACCATGCCCTGGCGCGCTTCTACCGCCAACATGCTGGCCGCGCGGCCGGTATGCAGGACATGCTGGAGGTGATCCAGGCCGACACCGGATACGACCCGGCGGAGTGTGCGCAGCGTTGGTTGCGGTCGAACGCGGTACCGGCGTTGGGCCCGTGTTGATCGGTGGGTAGATCAAACGTCGCCGCTGGGCGGCGCGCCTGCGACATATCAGCGCAATGCATTGTTCGACCTGATTGGCCCAGCGTCGGCCGCGTGATGGCGCTGGCGATGCCAATGTTGTTGACTGCCTCGGTCGAATGGTTCGATTGCTCAACCACGCGGTACACGGTTTTTCGCGCTTTGCGGCGACGACCGGTTCAGCGAGGTGCGCGCTGTTCTGGCCCGCCAGCTTCTTTGAGCGTGAAAGTCTGTCGTTCACGCCCGCTCGCCACACCAAATGACGCCCGCTCGTCGTTGCAAATGCCCGCCACAGCCCGCGCTTCGGCGGGCATTTGCGCTTAGTCCAGACGCCTTTCGCGGCGTTGCTCGGGCACGCCCGAAACACTCTCAGGCTGTGAGCCGCCGCACATGGGCACCAACCGGCCGTGCGGCACCGCTGAATCACCAATGCTTGTTTTGTTAATGCGAATCGATGTCATTACTGATACATTTCACGCACGAGTTGAGTGGTCTTTCAACTGCGCGGGAAAGCGTCTCTAAACCGACGCGGCGGTAGGTGCTGAGGCGCAAAAAGGGGGGCGCCGCGGTACGCGCTGGGTTGCTGCGATCTTTGGGCGGCAGCCTGGTTACCGAGCTTGCGGTGCCATTGCTGCCCATCAAAAACACAGGGCGGTGCGTTGGGCTCGTTGGGTTGCGTTGCGTCGGCGGAACGGCGTGCTCAGCACTCCTTCCACGTTGACTAAACCTGCATCTGGAATTCACCATGACACAAAAAAATGCCGTCCACCGTGGCGTGCTCAGCGCGGTGGCATTGGGCTTGATGCTGGCTTTCGGTAATGCGCAAGCGCAAAGTGCCGAGGCCGCGCTGGTCAAAAAGCTCGATGCGCTGGCATCCGAGATCGACAAGTTGAAAGCTGAACTGCAGCAACTCAAAGCGAAGCAGGATGCCGCGCCGGCGCAAGCAGCGGCGGTGGCTACCGCAGCGGCCACCGCGGCAGTCAGCGCGGCGGCCACCGCAGGCAGCGGAATGTCGGCCACGCAATTGACCGGCTATGGCGAAATCGCCTACACCCGGCCGCGCCGCCAAATCAAAGACACCGAGGCCGACGTCGGGCGCTTTGTAATCGGCTTCCAGCACCGCTTCAACGATGCGACCAAGGTGGTCGCCGAACTCGAAGTCGAGCACGCGGTGACTTCGTCCAGCGACGACGGCGAAGTCGCGGTCGAGCAGGTCTATGTCGAGCACAGGTTCAACGACAGCTACGGCATGCGGGCCGGGTTGTTCCTGATACCGATTGGCCTCACCAACCAGAATCACGAGCCGACCGCGTACTACGGCAACTTTCGGCCGGTCGTTGAGACCGCCATCATTCCGTCGACGCTGCGCGAAATCGGCCTGCAAGCCTTCGGCGAACACGACAACGGCATCGCCTGGAGTGCTGGTGTGTCGACGGGCCCCGACCTGACCAAGTGGGATCCGCTGAATGCCGAGGCGGTCGAATCGCCGCTGCGCACCGTGCACCAGGAAGGCCAACTTGCGAAGGCGCGCAACCTGTCGGTGTTCGGCGCGGTCGATTGGCGCGGCATGCCCGGTCTGCGCGTCGGTACCGCCGTGATCACCGGCAAGACGGGGCAGGGCCAGCCGGGATTTGCCGCATCGAACGCCCGCTACACGTTGTGGGACGTGCATACCAAGTGGACGCCGGGTGCCTGGGATCTGACCGCGCTGTATGCCCGCGGCACCATCAGCGGCGCAGGCAAGCTGAACGCCTCGTTCGGGCCGGGCAGCTTTTTGGTTCCGCGCACGTTCGACGGCTTGTATGGGCAGGCGGCGTACAAGTTCAGGCTCGGTGGTGACTACACGATGTCACCTTTTGCCCGCTACGACATCGTCAACACCGGCCGCGGTTTCGACGGCGTGGCGAGCGCGCGCTACCGCACCGAAGGGATCGCCACCGTGGGTGTGAATTTCAATATTTCGCCGTCGGTCGTTTTCAAGGCCGATTACCAGCGCTACCGCGTGGTCCGAGACTCCGACCGCTTCAGCCTGGGCGTGGGTTTTTCGTTCTGAGCGCCCGGTGAAGCAGATCGTCTGGTTGTCGGCCCCGACCCTTGCGGTAGCAAGCATCACGGCGTTTGCGGGCCAGTACGCGACGCCCGAGGAAGCCGCCCGCCGCAGCTTTCCCGACGCCACGCGGTTCCAAGACGGCAACGCGCAATTGACCGCGCAAGAAATGCAGGCCGTCGCCCAGGCAGCCGGCGTACCCGCGCGGTCTGCGGCATGGCGTTTGCAAACCGCGATGCAGGGCGAGGTCGCGCTGGGCGTGGTGGTTTTCGACAGCGTGATCGGCAAATTCGAGTTGATCGACTACGCGGTCGGCATCGGCAGCGACGGCAAGATCCGCAACGTCGAAATCCTGACCTACCGCGAAAGTCACGGCTACGAAATACGCCTGCCCGCCTGGCGCAAACAGTTCGTCGGCAAGGCAGTAGATGCGCCGTTGCGGGTCAGCGACGACATCGCCAACATCAGCGGCGCGACGCTGAGCAGCACCCATGTGACCGATGGCGTCCGCCGCATCGTGGCGGTGGTTGCCACCTTGAAGCGCGGCGGAAAACTGTGAGCGTGCAATGGCACCGTCGCGCCAAGCCGTTGCTCGGCACGCTGGTCGAAATCACGGTGCTGGTCGATGACGAGCAGCATTTCGTGCACGCCACCGACGCTGCGTTTGCGCGGGTTGCTCAGATCCACCACGCGATGAGTTTCCACGACGCCGCAAGCGATGTGCGCGCGCTGGCCCGCGCTGCGGCAGGTGCGCTGCTCAGGCCGTCGGCAGACACGCTGCGGGTGCTGCGCCATGCACTTGATATCGAGGTCGCCAGCAGCGGCGTCTTCAATGTGACGGTCGCACCGCGGCTGGTGGCGGCCGGCCTGCTGCCCGTGCCCGATGCAGCGGCGGTGCCGCAGGCGCGCAGCCTTTTGCAAGGCCTCGAATGGGTCGGCTGCGATCAGCTGCGGGTGCGCGCGCCGCTGTGGGTCGATCTCGGCGGCATCGCCAAGGGTTACGCGGTCGATTGCGCGGTTGAGGTGCTGCGTGGCTGCGGCGTGCCGGCCGGGCTGGTCAATGCGGGCGGTGACATGCGTGCATTCGGCGCGCATGCGCACCCGGTGCACCTGCGCTTCGCCAGCGGCTTGAAGGCAGTGGCATCGTTGCGCAACGCCGCCCTGGCGTCGTCGTGCAATGCGCATCTTTTGGCCGGTGGCGCAGCAGCCCACAGCAGCAGCCCGCATGTCGACACGCGAACCGGCCGCTGCCTGCGCACGCTGACCACCGTGGTCGTGCAGGCCGCGTCGGCGATGCAGGCCGATGCGCTGACCAAGGTTGCGATGGTGTGTGCCGCGACCGCCGACCGCTTGTGCTCGAGCCGCCGTGCGCAATGGCGCGAGTTCGATTTTTTCGACGCCGGCCCGATGGGTTTTCAGCAGCCGGGCGTGAATGCCAGCGCGTCGTCGGTCGCCGGTCTGTGATGAAGCGCCGTCGGCACCGCATCGTCCCGTGGCAGCGCCGCCTGCTGTACGGCAGCGGTGCGGTGTTGCTGCTCAGCGGGCTGGCGTGGCTTGCGGTGCACTACAGCGTGGGTGGCGGTACCGGCGAACTGCCGCATGCGGCCGAGCCGTGGCTGATGCGCCTGCACGGCCTGGCGATGCTGGTGTGGCTCTTTTCGCAGGGCACCTTGGCCGCCGCACACGTGCCGCAAGGCTGGCGTTCAACCGGTCGCCACCGCTGGGCCGGCCAGCGCAATTCGGGCGTCATGTTGTGTGTTTCCAGCGGCTTGCTCGCCGCCACTGGTTACCTGCTGTATTACGGCGCGCCCGAGGCACTGCGGCCAACCGTGGGCTGGCTGCACAGCTTGGTGGGCGTGGCGATCGCCGTGTTGCTGTTGACACACCGACGCCACGCCGTGTCGCGCCCGGGCGCGCAGCCGGCCGTGTCGGCCGACCACACTTCAGCCGACCACAGTTGACGAACCCGCGTTCAACCCGATTTGCCCAGCGTCAGTCGCGTGATGCCGATGGCGTTGGCGGCTTCGGTCAAGTCTTTCGATTGCGCGACGACGCTGTCGATGGTTTTTTGCACACGCAGGCGGCCCGGCGCGTCGCGGCCGCCGACGATTTCGCGGTCGAACGGTGCCTGAATCAAGCGTGCTGCTGCCACCGATGCGCCGATGTGCTGCGTGGTGCGGTCGGCCACTGCGGCGTCTTTGGCCGCGACCAGATCGCGCAGTGACGCGCCTTGCAAGGTGCTGCCGTCGCGCCGCAGGTAGCGGCCCAGCCAGACGTTTTCAATGCCCAACGCGTTGTTGACGATGTCGCGGTGGGTGTTGTCAGAAAAGCACGACTGTTCGTCTTCCTGGTCTTGCGTGTTCAGCGCGACTTCCATGCGTTGACCGGCCAGCTCGCCGCGCGACAGCGAACCCAAGCCGACGATGATTCTTCGCACCGATTCCATCTCGCCGCGTTCGAACCGCTCGCGGTAGTTGGCGGCCTCGGGCGTCCATGCGCCGACCAGGTAACGCAAATCGTCGAGCATCAGTTCGGTGACGGTCGTGAGGTACGTGCGGCGGCGGTCGGCGTTGGGCGTTTTGCCATCGACATAGTCTTCGAACGACCGGTTGCCGGGGCCGTCGACGTTCAAGTCCTGACCCCACAGCAAAAACTCGATCGCGTGCCAGCCCGAGGCGATGTTTTCTTCGCCACCGCGCTCGTTGGCGCGCGCAATCGCGGCCTTGGTGATCAGTGCTTTTCGGTCACCGATCAAGCCCGCGTTGGCGCGTCCTTTCACGTAGTCGACATACGACTCGTCCATCGGCCAGGCATTGAGTCGACCTTCGGGGCCTTTTTCATCGTCGATGGGGCCGCCCGAAAAGCGAAACGCTTCGGTTTGGCCGTACCACTCGCGCGCCGCAAGCCAGGCGCTGCGGGCCGCGTCGAGCGTGACTTGCGACGGTTGCGCCGTCAGCGCGAGCACTGCTTTTTGCAGTGCCAGCGCGCCGACCAGCACGTCTTCGTAGCTCGCATAAACCAGCGCCGCGTAGTGGCGCGCAACTCCGGTCGCATTTGCCACGTCAGCGCGCACGCTGGTCGGGAAAAGCGATGCCACCGCTGGCAGCGACAGCACGTGCAAAAACTGGCGTTTGTTCATGGAGAGCGGTTCCTTGGGTTCGTGGCCTTGGGGTCGTGGCGCGACCCGATTTATGTTGACTGACGCGCCAGTCCGTCGTTAGCATAATGCGAATCGTTTGCATTGGCAATCTTCGCGGGAGACTTTTCAATGGCTCGGTTTTCATCGCCCAAACAAGCGAAGTGGCCGTGGTCCGCCACGTGCGCCGGGCTGGCATTGGCAGCCTTGCCGTTCAGCACCATTGCGGCTGGCACGGCCGCCGACGCCGCGTTGGCGCAGCAAGTGCAAAAGCTGCTGGACCGGGTTCAGCAGCTCGAGCTGCGCAACCAGACGCTGGAACGACGTGTCGAAGACTTGTCGAAAGCTGCGCCTGCGGCCACCGGCGCAGCCAATGCGGTGGTCAGCCATGACGGCGGGGCCGAATCGCAAAGCAGCCGCTTGCAGTCGGCTGAAAAGCAACAGCAAGGCTTGCAACAGCAGGTGCAGGTGTTGACCCGGAATTCCGAGGCTGCCGAAGCTGCTGCAAGCGACGGCCCAACGTTTGCTGCCACCTTGATCGGTGCGTACCAGCAAGTCAACCGCGCTGGCAGCGCCAGTGGCAGCAGCGCGGGCCGCTTCAACTTTCGCGGTGATGTGACGGCGTCGATGCCAGCGGGCTCGATCGGCCACGCGCGCGGCTCGGTGTATGGGCAACTGCGCTTCGGCCAAGGCGGCGGCGTGGCACTGAAGAAAACACACACCAGCACGGTCAACACCACGACGTTCCAGGCTGCTGCCGGATCGGATGAAACCTACGCCATCGTGGCGCAGGCGTACTACCAACTGGCGTGGGCGCTCGACGACGGCCAGTTCAACGACCGGGCCACAAGCCGCGTCGAGGCCACGCTCGGCAAGCTCGATTTCTTTGCGTTCTTCGACCAGAACGCGGTGGCCGGTGATGAGGGCGCGGCGTTTTTGAACAACGTGTTCGTGCACAACCCGATGCTCGATTCCGGCGGTGACATTGCTGCCGACGCGTATGGTTTTGCGCCCGGCGCGCGGGTCGCTTACGTGCATGAGGGTGATCGATTCGCGCTGGGCGCATCGGCAGGCGTGTTTGCCGCGGGCGATGGTGCCAAGTTCAGCGCTAGCCCGGGTCGGCCGCTGTTGATTGCGCAGGTCGAGGTGGCACCCAAGTTGATCAACGGCGAACACCGTGGCAACTACCGCGCTTATGCATGGAGCAACGGGCGCACCACTGATTTTAATGACCGCGAGCAGCGCCATACCGGCTTTGGTTTGTCGGTCGATCAGCGGGTTGGCCGCGAGTGGAACTTGTTCGGCCGCTACGGCCAGCGCACCTCCGGCCATGGCCCGTTCGACCGCGCGTTGACCGGGGGCTTCGAACACGGCGGGCGGTTGTGGGGACGCGGTCGCGATGCGGTGGGCGTGGCATTCGGCTTGATGTCGACCAGCAGCCAGTGGAGCCGGGCCACCGCGGCCGACGCCAAGTTGACCGGCTTCACCGCGTCGGGTCCGGAGCGTGTGGCCGAGCTGTACTACCGCTACACGTTGAACGACAAGCTGGCCATCACCCCAGATTTTCAGCTGGTACAGCGCCCCGGTGGCGATGGCCGCGCGCCGACCGCGTTGGTGTTCGGGGTGCGCGCCACGCTGGGCTTTTGAATGTGTGGCCTTTAGGCTGAAATTTTCGTACCAGCGGCAATGTCGATGAGAATCAATCGCAATTGGGGATTTGCACGATGAGACGCAGTGTTGAGGGATCTACGGCGGCGCGGTGGGCCGCTCATTGGTGCGTGGCCGCCTTGGGCGCGGTCGCGTTTGGTTTGCACGCCACGCCGCTGGACGATCCGCTGGGCGAAAAAACCGGTGGCGAGACGACAGTGTTTGCCGACGGGCAGAACGCGTTTTCGTTTTCATCGGCCAACCTGACCGAGGCTGAACGCACGCGCTTCGTGATTGGCAATTCGTTCTTTCGGCGCAACTGGGTGCAAGCCCCTGCATCGACCACCGCACGTGACGGGCTCGGGCCCCATTTCATTGCCCGCAGTTGTGGCGGTTGCCATTTGCAAGACGGCCGCGGCGCGCCGCCCGAGCCGCACGCCGGCATGCCAGAGCAACCAGTCGCCTTGCTGATGCGTTTGTCGGTGCCCGGTGTGCCTGATGCGCAAATCGGTGTCAAACCTGACCCGGTGTACGGCGATCAATTCGACAACGCCGCAGTGCAAGGCGTCAAGCCGGAAGGCGAGGTAACGATTCGCTACACGTCGGTGCGCGGCCGTTTTGCCGACGGCACGGCCTACGCGTTGAATCAGCCGACCTACGGCTTTCGCAAACTGGGCTACGGGCCGATGGCGCGTGGCGTGATGGTGAGCCCGCGCATTGCGCCGCAGATGATCGGCGTCGGTTTGATCGAGGCGATAGCCGAGGCCGACATTCTGCAAAACGCAGCCGACCAAGCGCTGGCCGGTGGCGCGATCCGCGGCATGCCGAATCGGGTGTGGGATGCGGCCGCTGGTCAGATGATGCTGGGTCGCTTCGGCTGGAAAGCCAACGCCGCCAGCCTGGCGCACCAAACCGCTGCGGCGTTTCGCGGCGACATGGGCATTACCTCATCGATCTTCCCGACCGAGGCATGCACCGCAACGCAAGCGGACTGCCTGGCGGCACCGCACGGGAATCGGCCGCATGCGCAGACCACCGCAAGAAATGACCGAACAGTCGACGCAACAACCGACGCAACAACCGACGCAACAGCCGGCGCGAAAACTGGTGCACAAAACAGCGCGCCGGAAATCGACGACAAGACGTTTGCCGATGTGGTGTTCTATCAATCGACGTTGGCACCGCCCGCGCGGCGTGCGCCCGACGACGCGCAGGTGTTGCAAGGCCAGCGGCTGTTCGCGCAGGCCGAATGTTCGGCCTGTCACCGGCCGTCGTACACCACGCGGGTTACCGCGCCAGGCGCATCGACCGCATTGGTGAGTCCCGCATTGAACGGCCAGCGCATCTGGCCGTACACCGACGTGTTGTTGCATGACATGGGCGCGGGGCTGGCTGACGGCCGGCCTGATTTCGCGGCCAATGGCAGGCAGTGGAAAACGCCGCCGCTGTGGGGCATTGGTTTGATCAAAGACGTCAACGGCCACACCAATTTGCTGCACGACGGGCGCGCGCGCGGGGTGCTCGAAGCGGTGCTGTGGCACGGTGGTGAGGCGCAAAAAAGTCAACAACAGGTGATTCATATGACTGCACCAGAACGTGCCGCGTTGGTGAAATTCGTGGAGTCGCTATGACCCGCCGCACGCGGTGGTGGGCGGCCGCGTTGCTGCTGGCCGCCGGTGCGGCGCACGCGCAAAGCAACTGGGCGCGCGTGCCGGTGCCGATCTACAGCCCCGGCCAATTCGTGCAGGGCGTGTATCGCTTTTGGGCCGCGCCGCAGGCCGCTGAATTGGCGGCGCACAGCGCCGCGTTGACGCCCGCGGTGCAAGCAGTGTGCCGCGCATCGGCACGGGAGGCAGCCACCCGTCTCGACGCTGCACGCCTAGGCTGGCGTGCCACCGCAGTCAGTTGGGATCGCTTGACCGCCGTGGCGATAGGCCCGCTGATCGAGCGCCGGTCACAGCGGCAAATCGATTTCAGCCCGACCCGGCCAGCGTTGATTGCAGCCGCGGTGGATTTGGCCGCAACCGCCGCGACACCGACACCCGCCGATGCATCGGCAATGGAAACCATCGGCGCGCCGGCGAAAGGTTTGCCCGCACTCGAGTGGTTGTTGTGGAAACAGCCGCGGCTGGCTGCGTCGCCCGCATGCGGCTATGCCGTGCAGGTGGCGGCTGACATCGACCGCGAAGTGCGCGCGTTGGCGCTGGCCTACCGGCAGGCCGCTGATGAGCCGTGGGACGACGAAACCGCTGCGCTGGCAGCGATGAGCGAAATCGTCAACCAGTGGGTCGGCGGGGTCGAACGGCTGCGCTTTGCGCAAATGGAAAAGCCGTTGCGAAAAGCGGATGCGGCAGCACCGGGCACGGCGTCGCCCGGGGTGCCTTCTGCGCCGCCGTCCTACCCGCGCGCCACCTCGGGTGGCAGTGCCGCCAGTTGGGCTGCGCAGTGGCAGTCGCTGCGGGCCGTGGGCTTGTTTGACAACAGCCAGCGCGCCGCGGTGGTGCTGCCGCCCGGTGCGGCACTGGTGCCGCTAGAAACTTATCTGCGCGGCAAGGGCCGCAACCGCGTGGCCGATGCACTGGTAGCAGCCGGCGTGCAGGTGGATGCGGCAGTCAAACAACTGACCGCACCGACCCGCGCCGCGCCCCTGCCCAACGCCGTGCGTGCGCCGAACGCGGCCCGAGTGATGGCGGCCAGCACCGAGCTGGCGGCACTGAAGCGTTTGGCCGAGGCGCAGCTCGCACCGGCGTTGCAAGTCAGCCTCGAATTCACCAGCGCCGACGGCGACTGAGCCACGCAGCGGCGTAGCAGCGCGGTGCCGGTAGAACGCGCAGCGATCCAGCGGCCAAGGCCTACAGTGTCGTGTTGACAACCGCGCAGCGCAACGCCGCGTTGTCGAGTTCAACACGAACGGAGTGGCGGCGATGGCGGTGCGCGAAATTCTTAAAATGGGTGACGCCCGCTTGCTGCGCGCAGCACCGCAAGTGACAGCGTTTGGCACCGCGGCATTGCATGCGTTGGTGGCCGATTTATTCGACACGATGCACGCGGCCGACGGTGCGGGCCTGGCCGCGCCGCAAATCGGAGTCGACTTGGCGGTGGTGATTTTTGGCCATGGCCGCACCGAACCCAACCCGCGCTACCCCGATGCCGACGCGGTGCCCGAAACGGTGTTGATCAACCCGCAAATCACTCCGCTCGATGCGGTGCTGGAAGACGGCTGGGAAGGCTGTTTGTCGGTGCCGGGTTTGCGCGGTGTGGTGCCGCGTTTTGCACGTATTCGCTATACCGGTTTCGACCAACACGGCACGCGCATCGACCGCGAAGCCTCAGGCTTTCACGCCCGCGTGGTGCAACACGAATGCGATCACCTGATCGGCGTGCTGTACCCGATGCGCATCGGTGACTTCACTCAATTCGGCTTTGCGAGCGCGCTGTTTCCTGACGAAGATGTGCGAAACGACGATTGATTCTGAAAGGCTGCACCATGGTTACGCCCCGGTTTTTGAAGGTCCGTTTTTCACCCGCATGCGCGCTTGCGTGGGTGCTGTGCAGTGCCGCGCTCGGTGGCTTGCAGTGCGCGGCGGCCGCCGATGCAGCGGCGGCACCGCGCAACGACGCGGGCTATGTGGTGTCGACCACGCAGGCGGTCGATCCGCCGGGCCGCGTGGGGCGGCTGTCAGTGCGCATCGGTCAGGTGTGGATCTACAGCCCGGAAGAAGCCGAGTGGGTCAGCGCCGAGCGCAACCGCCCGATCAGCAGCGGCGACCGCATTTCGACCGATGCGGCTGCGCGCGCGGAGGTGCGCATCGGCTCGACCGTGCTGCGGCTGGACTCGAACACCGAGTTGGAAGTGCAGTTGCTCGACGACGAGCGGCTGTACCTGCGGCTGCACCGCGGCTCGTGCGTGGTGCGGTTGCGTGACAAGCAGGTCGCGGCACAGTTCGCGATGTACACGCCGGAGGGGCAATTCAGCACGCAGCGCGTGGGCCAATACCGCTTTGACCGGCGGGCTGACGGCGTAGACGACCAGAGCGGTGAATTGGCAAGCGGCGAATCTGCAAGTGGCCGCACCCACGCCACCGCGCTGAATGGCCAGCTGCAATACGAAGGCAACAACCAGGCGCTGACCATCCGCAGCGGCCAGCGCGCTGAATTCGAAGTCGATGCGAACGACCGCGCGCAGTACGCCACCGGCGCGCCGGAGCGTGACGCGTTCGCCGCGTGGAACAGCGCCCGCGATCTGGGCGAATCCAACGCACTGGTGCAAGAGCGTCCCGCTGCGCCGCGTTATGTGTCGCCCGAGATGACCGGCGCGGAAGACCTTGAGCGCTATGGCCGCTGGCAACAAGACGCGCAATACGGTGCCATGTGGTACCCGCGCAATGTCGCGCCGGGATGGGCACCGTACAGCGACGGCCGCTGGATGTGGCGTCAGCCCTGGGGCTGGACCTGGGTCGATCAAGCGCCGTGGGGCTTTGCGCCGTTCCACTACGGACGTTGGGTACACCGGCACAACATCTGGGGCTGGGCACCGGGCACCTACCAGGCGCGCCCGGTGTACGCGCCCGGGCTGGTGGGCTGGGTCGGCCAGCCGCCGCTGCACCAGCCAGGTATCGACATTGGGGTGTCGATCGGCAACGGCGCGTCGCTGGGCTGGTTTCCGTTGGGCCCGCACGAGGTGTACGCACCGGGTTATGGCTACAGCCCCGGTTACGGACGCGAGTTGAATCGCTGGCCGAACCCGCCGTTCGAGCATGGCCGCGACGACCCACGCCCGCACGATCACGGCGGCTACCCACCGCGCTACAGCAACCGCGACGCGCCGAACGCGGTGACGATGCTGCCGCCGGGCCGAGACCAGGTCCAAGACCAAGACCAAGACCGACACCAAGACCGCCGGGTGCACACGCCGATGCGCACCGGCGACGCCGCGCGAGACGCCGGCAACCAGCGCCGCTGGATCACGCCACGGGTGCAAAGCGGCGAACCCGCGGTGGTCGCGCCGGTGGTTCGCGATGAACCGTCGCGGGGTGGCCGACATGACGACGCAGGCAACGGCAGGGACAACCGCCGGGACGACAACCGAGACGGTACAAGAGGTGGCGACCAACGAGGCGACCGTTCGACGTTGCGCACACCAGATGCTGGTGCCGTGGAACGGCGCGAGACACCTGCGCCGCAGCCGGGCCCGCGGTTTGATCCGACCGATCGCCGCATGGCGCGTTGACCCGCTCAGCGCAGCAGCGGCTCCAGCGCCTGCCACACCGACGCCATGATCGTCGGGTGTGCAGCTTCCAGCGGGTGTATGCGGTCGGCCTGAAACAGCGCTTCCGGTTGCGGCCCATCGGCCACGCCTTTCAGCATGAACGGCAGCAGCGCGGCGTGTTCGGTTTGCGCGACGCTGGCAAACAGCGCCGCGAAGTCGGCGCGGTAGCGGCTGCCGTAATTCGGTGGCACCTGCATGCCGATGATCAATACGCGGGCACCGGCGGCCTGCGCTGCGCGGGTCATCTGACGCAAGTTGCGCTGTACGTCAGTCAGCGGCAGGCCACGCAGCGCGTCGTTGGCACCCAACTCAAAAATCACATGCGTCGGCCGGCGCTGTTGCAGCAACGCGGGCAACCTGGCCAGCCCGCCCGAGGTGGTGTCGCCGCTGATGCTGGCATTGACCACCTGTGCCGATATTTTCTTGCGCGCGAGTTCGGCTTCGAGCAGCGCAACCCAACCGCTGCCACGCCGCAGGCCGTACTCGGCCGACAAGCTGTCGCCCACCACCAGCACGGTGAAGCGCGATGCAGCCGCAGCTTGGCTACGTACTGCGGTGGCGGTGGCCGTGGCCGTGGCGGTTCCGGTCTGCGCCGATGCCAGTTCCCAGGCACCCGCAAGCCACGCCAGCGCGGTACATTGAAAGCCGCGTCGATTGGTCAAACGCAGCGCTTGCGCTTCCACTTGCAACCGCGGGGCCTCGACATCCACCGCTTTTCTCATCACCTGGCTCGTCCATCCATCCATGTCTGATCCCATCGTCGCTGTTGATCGCATCACCAAAGTGGTGGAGGACTCTGCTGGCCAATTGACCATCTTGCACGAGATCAGTTTCAACTTGCTGCGCCAGCAATCGGTGGCCATCGTGGGCGCGTCGGGTTCGGGCAAAAGCACGTTGTTGTCGATCCTTGCCGGGCTCGACACGCCGTCGTCGGGCACGGTGCGGCTGGCCGGCACCGATTTATTCAGCCTCGATGAAGATGCCCGCGCGGCGGTGCGTGCCCAGCACGTCGGCTTCGTGTTCCAAAGTTTTCAGCTGCTGGCCAACCTGAGCGCACTGGAGAACGTGATGCTGCCGTTGGAACTGCAAGGGCGCAGCGATGCGCGCGCGCGTGCCACCGAGATGTTGGGCCGCGTCGGCTTGGCCGAGCGATTGCGCCACTATCCCAAAGTGTTGTCGGGCGGCGAGCAACAGCGCGTGGCGCTGGCGCGTGCATTCGTGGTGCAGCCGGCCGTGTTGCTGGCCGACGAACCCACCGGCAGTCTCGATGTCGCGACCGGTGAGCGGGTGATGGAGCTGATGTTCGCGTTGAACCGCGAGACCGGCACCACGCTGGTGTTGGTCACGCACGACCCGGCAGTCGCTGCGCGCTGCGAGCGGCAGTTGCGCATCGAGGCGGGGCGGATTGCGGTTGACACTACGGCAGCCGAGCGCATCGCGATGTGACGGTCGCCTCGAGCACGTAAAAACAAATCGGCCCACGCGCCTGACAGCGGGTGGGCCGTTGCAGCAGACCGGTCAGCCACGGTGGCCGCCGCCTCGCGCCGCCATCGTCAGTATGAAAACTTGTAGTCGGTCTTCATTCGGGCGCGCACCTCGTCACGGTATTTCATCATCCGCGCCTGCCCTAGGCGTTGTTCGATTTGCTGCTTCACTTCAGGCAACGGTGCCATCTGCGATTCGCGGGTCTCGTCGAGCCGAATGATGTGGTAGCCGAACTGCGACTTCACCGGCATGTCGGTCGTTTCGCCTTTTTTCAGCTTGATCAACGCGCTCGAAAACTCCGGCACATAGGCGTTCGGGCTGGCGAAGTCGAGGTCGCCGCCGTTCGCCCCGGATCCCGGATCTTTCGAATTCTTTTTCGCCAGATCTTCGAACTTCGCACCGCCTTTGAGCTGCGCAATCAACGCCTTGCCCTGGTCTTCTGTCTCCACCAGGATGTGCCGCGCGCGGTATTCCAATCCGGACGATTGGGTTTTCAATCGCTCGTATTCAGCCGCAATTTCAGCGTCCGTCACCGGGTTCTTGCCTTGGTACTGCGAGAACAGTTCGCGGATCAGGATGGTCTGGCGTGCGGCCTCCATTTGTTTTTTGTATTCGGCACTGCCAGCAAGGCCACGCTTCTCGGCTTCTTGCGCCAGCATTTCGCGCAGCACCACCTCATCGCGCATTTGCACTTCGAGTTCCGGCGTCTTCGGCTGGCCCTGCTTGATGGCTTGCTGCATCAGCGCATCGACCCGCGTCTTGGGTACGGCTTTGCCGTTGACCAAGGTCACGTTTTGCGCC
Organism: Burkholderiales bacterium; assembly: GCA_043738425.1. Classification (GTDB taxonomy): domain Bacteria; phylum Pseudomonadota; class Gammaproteobacteria; order Burkholderiales; family Burkholderiaceae_C; genus PBB1. Next base: position 34,770 of record JAYUGJ010000129.1, on the reverse strand, counting down.
GCCGCGGGCACCGCGCAGAGCAGCGCGACAACCGACGCGGCCAATACGGTGGCGTGTTTATAGGACTTGTGCATAGGAATGAGGCTTTCAACTCGTGTGGAAAACGCAGCAGACGAAGGCGCGGTGTATACCGTTTTCGAACTGCCAGAAGTAGCGAACAGCAGGCGACGTGGAAGCTTGCGCGACAGCGAAACGATCACCGGGATATGGACGAATCAGGCCTCGCCTGGTGCCTTCGCATCGATGATCAGTGCGTGAATGCCGACCCGCATCTCGGACGCCAAAGCATCATAGACGAGGCGATGTCGGGCCAATCGGTTGAGCCCGGTGAAGCGCGCGCTGACCAATCGCACCGTGAAATGCCGACCCGCGCTGGCACCCGCATGTCCCGCGTGCAGGTGGCTGTCGTCCTGCACCAGCAGCAGCGTCGGTGCCAGCGTAGAGCGCAAGATCGCGTCGACCGCGTCGGTGGTGATGTCCATTGCGTGCGTGCCGTGTCAGGTGGAAGTGGTTGCGGTTGCGGTTGCAGTTGCAGTTGCAGTTGCAGTTGCCGTTGTGTGAGTGTGGGTGTGGGCATGGGCGTGGGCGTAGGCGTAGGCGCTGCGGCTGACTGCGCAGCCCCTCGCGCATTGCGGGCCCATCAATCAGGCCGCCGGCGGAGGTGGGTCGGTGGCCTCGGCTTCGAGGTGGCGGCTCAGGTAAAAACCTTGCGCCAGCATGAACACCACCATCAGCCCCATGCCGCCGAAGAGTTTGAAATTCACCCAGGTGTCGGTTGGGTAATTGACCGCCACGTATCGATTCAAAAAACCCATCCCTACGAAAAACGTGATCCACGCGTAGTTCAGACGACGCCACACCGGGTCAGGCAACTTCACCTGATCGCCCATCATGTTGCGCAGCATGTTTTTGCCGAGCAGCGTGGCGCTGGCCCACAGCCCGAGCGCCATAGCCCAGTACAACACCGTCGGTTTCCATTTGATGAAGTCTTCGTTGTGGAAGTACACCGTGGCACCACCCAGCAGCACCACCAGCGTCAGGCTGACCCACAGCATCGTGTCGATTTTTTTCCCGCGGGCGAGTAAAAAAATCACCTGCGCCAGCGTCGCCACGATCACCACCACGGTAGCCAGCAGCACCGGCGCTTCGGTCGCGCCAACCACGCCGCCGGACACCAGAAAACCGAGGTGGTCGCTGGCAAATGCAGCCGCCCGATCTTTATGCGATTCGGCATATTTGAAGGTGCCGAAAAACAAGATGATCGGCAGGAAATCGAGCAGCAGCTTCATCAGAAAAGGTACCGAGTCCGCGCCGCGAATGCAGCGCGGTTATGTCACGGGGCGGCTTTGAAGTCGATCGAAGCCGAGTTGATGCAAAACCGTTCGCCGGTCGGCGCAGGGCCGTCATTAAAGACGTGACCCAGGTGCGAGCCGCAATGGTTGCAGCGCACTTCGACGCGCGTCATGCCCAGGCTGCGGTCGGTGATGCGCTCGATCACCGTGCTGTTGATGGGCTCGAAGTAACTCGGCCAGCCGCAGCCGGCGTCGAACTTGGTGGCGGCCTCGAACAGCGGCGTGTTGCAGCCGATGCAGTGGTAGCTGCCCGCCGCCCAGTGGTCCCAGTAGCGGCCGCTGAACGCGTGCTCGGTGCCTGCTTGCCGGGCCACCCGGTATTGCGTGGGGTCGAGCTGCGCACGCCATTCGGCATCGGTTTTTTGCACAGCGCGGTTGGGATCGTCTTGCATGGCGTGCTCGCAGTTGGCAACGTGCGGTTGCTGATTTATGAAGAACACGACACCGAAATGCCGCGCGCCGAATCGGGCGGCAACGCAGCATCGGCGCTGCTGTCCAGCAAGGTGTCGTACGGGTTTTGCAAAACTTTCAGCAAACGGCCGACTTCCGAAAAGTCACCGGTGGCCGCCTTTCGAATGGCACCTTCGGCCAAGTGATTGCGCAGCACCACTGCGGGGTTGACCCGGTTCATGGCGGCGGCACGTTCGGCGTCACCGATTTTTTCCATCTTCAACCGCACGGTGTAGGCACCGGCCCACGCGGCGATCGCGGCTTTGTCGCGAAACATGTCCAGCAGCTCGGCGTTGCTTGCACCGTCCGCGGTACTGAAATGTGCCAACTGGCGAAACACTTTGGCGTAGTCGGTTTTTTCTGCTGCCATTTGTTTCAACAACCAATCGACCAGCGCGCCGTCGTTGTGCAGCGAGGTGGCCAGTCCGCATTTGGCGCGCAGCAATCCGCGCAGCGATTCGGCGTAGGTCGGTTTGTAAATCTCGATCGCTTTCAACGCGGTTTCGGTATTGACGATCAGTGGCATCAGACCTTGCGCGAGCGCATGCAAATTCCAAAACGCCGCGGTGGGTTGCTTAGAAAACGCATACCGGCGCTGGTGATCCGAGTGATTGCACACGTGGGCGGGGTCGTAGCCATCGAGAAAACCAAACGGCCCGTAGTCGATGGTCAGACCCAATATCGACATGTTGTCGGTGTTCATCACGCCGTGGCAAAAACCGACCGACTGCCAGTGCGCCAACAGCTCGCCGGTGCGTTGGGCCACGGCGGTCAACAACGCGACATACGGCTGCTCGGCGGTGCGGCAGTCGGGGTAGTACTGGTCGATCACGAAATCGGCCAACCGCTTCAGCGCGTCAGGTTGTTCGTTTTGCGCGAAGTGCTCGAAGTGACCGAAGCGGATGAAGCTGGGCGCAACGCGGGTCACGACCGCTGCGGTTTCCAGCGTTTCGCGCTGCACCGGCAGGCTCGATCCGGTGATGCACAACGCGCGTGTGGTCGCAATGCCCAAGCCGTGCATGGCTTCGGAACACAAAAACTCGCGAATGGACGACCGCAGCACGGCACGCCCGTCGCCAGACCGTGAGTACGGCGTGGTGCCTGCGCCTTTGAGCTGGATTTCATGGGGGCCAGAGGCAGTGTCGACTTCGCCCAGCCACAGCGCGCGGCCGTCGCCCAGTTGCCCTGCCCACACGCCGAACTGGTGGCCGCTGTAGACGCTGGCCAGCGGCTGCATGCCGGGCCACAGCGCATTGCCGCTGAATACGTCGAGCGAATCCCAATCGGCGTGTGCGCGCCAGTCGGCAGGCAACCCGAGCAGCTCGGCGCACGAATCACTGTGCGCGATCCAGTGCGGTGCCGACATCGGCTGCGGTGCCAGCTCGGTGTGGTGGTCGGTGCCCAGCGCGTGGAAACGGTTGCGCCAATGCCATTTCGGGCCATCGGCCAGGGAGGTCACGGTAGTCATGGGGGATGCATCGCGGTTGAAATCGAGGGGCACAGTGTATTCAGTGGGCGGCTAGCCAGCTGGTCCAATCGGGCTTGCGCGCAATCCAGTGCGGCGGCAGGCCCGCGGCACGCAAACCCTTGCCAGGCATCTCACCTTGAAAACATCGACGATGGAAAAATGGACCTGGCCGTTGCTCTACGGCGGCATTATTTTGCTGATCGTGGGTGCCGCGACCTGGTCTGCCGACACGCCATTGGCGCAGGCCCTGGTCATTGCAGGTGCGCTGTTGGTGGTTGCCGGCGCGTGGTTGATATATCTGCGCTCGCGCCTCGACAAGTAAGCCCAATTACCGACCAACCGACCACCGACCACCGACAACCCCACATGGAAAAAACATGATTCGTCACATCGTTATGTGGTCGCTGATCCAACCCAGCGACGCGCCCCGATTCAAGTCATTGCTCGACTCGTGTGCCGGCCTGCTGCCCGGCATCGTTGAATTCGAGGTCGGCGTGCGCCAACCCGCGGGCCCTGGCAGCCTCGAAGCCAATGTCGATGTGGTGTTGACTTCCACCTTCACCGACGCAGCCCAACTCGAGGCCTACCAACGCCACCCACAACACCAGGCCGTCGGCGTGCAATTGGGTGCGATGCGGGCAACGCGGCAGGTGCTCGACTACGAGTGCGCTGCCCCGCCGTCGCACTTGTCGTCGCCTCCAGCATTGCGCTGAGGTTCACCCTGCGGTTCGCCACGGCAACAGCAGCTGGGTCGCTGGTGCGGTACGTTGTGCGGTCGTCGGTGCGCGCATCGCTGGCGGCCTGCTGCATGCTGGTGGTGTCGTCGGTGCCGGCGGCCGCAGCAGCTGTTGCGGGCGATGCCGCGGATGTTTTCGCACCGGCACGCAGCGCAGCCGCCATAGGCCGCGATTGCCGATGGATGCTGGTCGCTTTGGCGCAAACCGAGGCGCAGCTCGCAACGCAAAATCGCGCGAGACAGGCGCGCAGTCCTGCGGACCAGCAAGCGCAGCAAAACGGGCCACCCGGCGCGGCATGGCTGGCGCAACTCGACGCCTTGACCCGCCGCGTCGAAGACACGCTGGGGCCGCTCACCGTATTGGCTGCCGTCAGCCCGAACAAGCCGATTCGTGATGCGGCCGACGCCTGTGATCGCGCGTACCAGGCCCATGCGGCGCGGTATTTACAAAACGCCGCGGTCTATGCGCGGCTGCGCCAGGTCGTACCGGCCGATGCCATCGACCAGCGCTTTGCGCGCGATGCGCTCGATGCGTTCGAAGACGCTGGCGTCGCATTGCCCGCGGCCGCACGACAGCGCTTGCGCCGCATCCAGCGCGAACTGACCCGGCTCATGCAGCGCTTCGATCGGCGACTGCGCGAAGACCGCACGCAACTGCGTTTCAGCGTCGCCGAGTTGGCCGGTGTGCCGCCCGACTTGTGGCAGCACGCGCCGCGCGATAAGCAGAGCCGCTGGCACCTCAGCGTCAACCAGTCCACCGCGAACACGCTGCTCGACACCGCGACGCAGCCCGCCACGCGTCGGCGCATGTGGCGCGCATACCAATCGCTCGGCGGCCACGACAACATCGTCACCTTGACCGCCATCGTGACGCTGCGCCGCGAGTTGGCCGAGCGCTTGGGTTTTGCGTCGTACGCCGACTTCGCGCTGCGCCGCCGTATGGTGCGCAGCGCAGACCATGCCGAGGCGTTTTTGGCAACCGTGCAAGCGGCGGTGCGCGACCGCGAACTTTCCGATATTGCGGCGCTGCGTGCGGCCAAAGCCCAGCACCTGCAGCAGCCGGTTGAGACCACCGTGTTGCACCGCTGGGACACCGCGTTCTATGCCGAGCGGGTTCGCCACGCGAACCACGCTGTCGAGCAGGAAAACCTGCGCCGCTATTTCCCGCCCGACGCCAGCATGGCGGTGGTGTTTCGATTGGCCGAGCACTTGTTCGGCGTCACCGTGCAGCCGATGGCGGCGCCAGATGCGCCCGCGCTTTGGCACGCCGACGCCCAGTCGTTTGTGGTGACCGACAGCGATACGGGAGCGCCGCTCGGCACGCTGCTGATCGATTTGTACCCGCGGCCAGACAAATTCGGCGGCGCGGCGGTGTGGGGCTTTCGCAATGCATCGACCTTGGTCGGCAGGCGTCCCACGGTGGCGCTGGTCGCCAACCTCGACCGCCAGGGGTTGACGATGGATGAGTGGGAGACCTTGCTGCATGAATTCGGCCACGCGCTGCATGCCTTGCTGTCGCAAACCCGTTACGCCGCGCAAAGCGGCACCAACGTGCAGCTCGACTTCGCCGAAGCGCCATCGCAAATGCTCGAAGACTGGGTCTACGAGCCGCAGGTGCTGGCGCTGTTTCGCGAAGTGTGTCCGCAGTGCCTGCCGATGCCGCCCGAGCTGTTGACGCGCGTTCGTGCAGCGCGCCGTTTCGGCTTCGGCATCGAGCTGTCGCGGCAGCGCTTGTTTGCCAGCTACGACCTCGCGTTGCACGGCCGCACGCCGTTCGATCCGCTGCCGTTGTGGGCGCAGATGGAAGCGGCGACGCCGCTCGGCCATGTCACCGGCACGCGCTTTCCGGCCGGCTTCGACCACATTGCCAGCAATTACGCCGCGGGCTACTACAGCTACCTGTGGAGCCTGGTGTTGGCCGAGGATTTGCGCACCGCATTCAGCGCAGATCGACTGGATGCGGCAGTGGGTCGCCGGCTGCGCACGACACTGCTGGAAAACGGCGGCCAGATCGCACCAGCCGATTTGATGCAACGCTTTCTAGGGCGTGCCACCGATAGCAGCGCATTTTTCGACGCGCTGAAAAAATGAGGTCGGCCCCTAACATCACCGCCGCACGCGCCGGTTGACGCGAGCGCAATGCAAAAGGAGCAGCACCCATGGGCGCGCAGTGGAAAGCAAAACACAAAGACCTGGCATCGAGCGCGCGCAGCCGCCTGTTCGGCAAGCTGGCCAAAGACATCATGATTGCGGCGCGCCATGGTGCAGACCCGGCGGCGAACTCGCGGCTGCGGCTGGTGGTCGAGCAGGCGCGCAAGGTGTCGATGCCCAAAGAAACGCTCGAGCGCGCCATCAAAAAGGGCGCCGGCCTGACCGGTGAGGCGGTGCATTTCGAGCATGCGGTCTACGAAGGTTTTGCGCCGCACCGGGTGCCGGTGATGGTCGAGTGCCTGACCGACAACCTGAACCGCGCCGCGTCTGATATGCGGGTGCTGTTCCGCAAAGGCCAGCTCGGCGCGTCGGGTTCGGTGGCGTGGGACTTCGATCACCTCGGCATGATCGAAGCCGAGCCCGCAGTGCCCAACGCCGACCCCGAGTTGGCGGCAATAGAAGCCGGCGCGCAAGACTTCGAAGCAGCTGACGAGGGTGTGACGGTGTTTCTCACCGACCCGACCGAGCTCGATATCGTCAGCCGCGCGCTGCCCGCGCACGGCTTCACCGTGCTGTCGGCCAAGCTGGGCTACAGGCCAAAAAACCCGGTGCCGCCGGCCAGCCTGAGCAGCGAACAACTCGATGAAGTAGAAGCGTTTTTGTCCGCACTCGATGCGAGCGAAGACGTGCAGCATGTGTATGCCGGATTGCGCGGCTGAGCGCGACCCGTTCAACGGAAGCCGGCAACGAAAGCCGGCAACGAAAGCCTGCAACGAGAGTTCGCAACGAAAGAGATGCAATGACCGACACCACGAACTCGCCGCAAGCGCACAGCGTGAATGCCACTGCGGTGGTCAAGCCGCCGCTGCCTGATCGGCTGTCTATCGACGAGCGCAGCCCGCACTATTCACAGGCTGTGTTTGCGCACCCGATAGGCATCCGCTTCAACGAGAAAGACCGCATCGATGTGGAGGAATACTGCGTCAGCGAAGGCTGGGTCAAAGTGCCCGCCGGCAAAGCCATCGACCGCAAAGGCCAGCCGCTGCTGATCAAGCTGAAAGGCAAGGTTGAGGCGTACTACCGGTGAACAGTGGGCTGTCAGTGCGCTGGCAATGATTTGAAATTTTGCGCACGCGTTTATTGTCGAAAGGCCCGCTATGAAACTTGCAGAAGCAATGGTGTTTCGTGCTGACACGCAAAAACGCCTGGAACAGATCAAGGCGCGCTTGTTGCGCAACGCAAAGGTGCAAGACGGTGATCAGCCGGCTGAAGACCCGGCACACCTGTTGGTCGAATTCGAAGCCACGGCAGTCGAATTTACCGGGCTCGTCAAACGCATCAATTTGACCAATTCCGCTGCCACGCTGGGCGACCGGTCGCTTACTGAAGCGCTGGCGCAGCGTGACATCCTGCGCCAAGCGATGTACCGAGATCTCGCCGAGTCTGCGTCGGTGACGCAATCGGTTGCCACCCGGTCTGAGGTGAAGTTCCGTAGCACCGTGTCCGTGGTGGACATCCAAAAACGCGCCGACGCCTTGGCCAAAGAATTGCGCGATCTCGATGCGCGCATACAGGAGTCGAATTGGAAGATTGAGTTGGCTCATTGAGCGGCCTGATAAATCGACAAAGAGTTGGTAGCTGAATTTCGAAGGCGAGCACAAACCCCTCCGGCGGGGCAATGCCGGCTCTGGTGGCGTCAGGGGCGACGCTGAGCGGGTTCGAACCCGACATGCACACACAAGCCCAGCACAGAGCACACCAGCACAACGCACCGTAACAACGAACTACCGCGTGCTGATTCGAAGTTTTGCGAGGGTGAGGTCAGGGGCAACAACGCGTGCAGCGCGTTGAACCTTTTGTCGATCGAGCGGGTTAGTCAGGCCAGGCCAGGTCTGGCACTGCGCAACAGCGGGTGCGGGTGCGGTCGCGGTGTGTGACATGCGCACGCGCTGAAACGTCGAGCCGCAGTAAACCGATCACACCATTGCGACTGCGGTTTTTTGAGGGCAGATAATTCTGTGTTGCGATCCAGCCCGCCCCATCCCATCCCATCCACGGTGTTTCCCATGATCAAAGTCAAAGATCTACTTAGCAAAAAATCCCAGCGTTCGATCCGTTTTGCAGCACCTTCTGACTCGGTGCAGTCGTTGCTGGAAATGATGCAGATCTACACCATTCGCTCGGTGATGGTGATGGAAAAAGACGCGTTGATCGGCATTGTTTCGGAGCGCGACTGCGCATTGAAAGTGCTCCGCGCCGGTTTGAACCCAGCCACCACCACCGCCAAAGACATCATGACCGCCAACGTGATCACGGTGACCGAGAACGACACCGTCGACGATTGCATGCGGCAGATGATGTCGCTGAACATTCGGCACCTGCCGGTGTGCAAAGACGGCGTGGTGATCGGCATGGTGTCGGTCGGCGACGTGGTGAAAGAAGTGATTTCGCAGCAGACCGAACACATCACGTACCTCGAGAGCTACATCAAGGGCCACGGCGTCGATTCGTATTCTTGACGCTCGATGGCTGCCGCAGCGGGCGGCTTCAACAGCCTAGCTTGATCGCTTGCACCGGCCGGCCACTGGTCGCGTCGGTTATCACCAGATTGACCTGCCGCGGGTGGGCCGCCGAACTGGCGGTGGCGGGGCTGAAATTGAATGTCGCGTGGGCGCCGGGCACTGCGTTCCACGCAGACACCGCGCGGTAGTCGGTCACCACGAAGTCATGTGTCAACCGGGCACCCTGGTTCTCACCGGCCAGGACGTTTGAGGCGTGTTGGTGCTCGGTCACTGCCCAGAACGCCGCCAGCGCGTGCGGCGCACCGGTGCCGGGCTCGACCACCGCGACATACCGGTCGCCTTCGCGTTGCAGTTGCACCTGCAGCGCTGCGCTTGCGGCGGCCTGCGTGGTGGATCGGGTGGCCAGTCGCGTGCCGCGCCAGTCAGGCGCGTCGATGCCGTCGATCACCACCTGCGGCGTGTAGCTGAAACCGGCTCCGTTGATTGCCAGTTGCTGCGCTTGGCGCGCGCTGTGCGCGGCGCTGCCGAACGGGTCTTTCCAGCCCAGCCGATCCCAATAGTCCACATGAAAAGCCATCGCGATCACGCTCGGTTGCGTGGCTCTCAGGCCCGACAACCAGCGGTCGGCCGGTGGGCACGAGCTGCAACCCTCCGAGGTGTACAGCTCGACCACTATCGGCGCGGCTGCGTTGCTGCGCGCGGCGCACGACACCACCGCGGCAGCGGCCGACTCGGCTGCCTGGGCGGCGCTTGCGCAGCCTATGGCGCAGCCAGTGGCGCAGAAAAAAGCAGCGCGCACCGCGTGCCGCAGTTGTGCGGTGTGGCGTTGCGCCGCGCTGCGGTGCGGCAGTGATGGCGAGGGAGTGGTCATGGGGTTATGGGGTTATGGGGTCAAGTGGTCATGTCGTTGAGCGATCGTGGGCAATGCGATGGAGGCAGCACGTGATGTAGTGGTCGGTCGAGATCACCGGTTCTTACCGCGGCGCATGAACGCGGCGCATGAACGCCACGCATGCACCTCCATGGCGTGGACCAGCGGCGCAATGGTGTGATCTATGCTGCCATTGCGCCGAGCCGATCTGAACCCATCCACACGGCAATGTGCCGTGCAGTGCAGTGCGTCATCCGGATCCAACTTTGAGCCGCGCAACAGCCGCTATCGACACCCCATCCAGCAACCGCAACAACGGCAGCAGCAGCCGCACCATCGACAACACCTGCGTGGTCGTAGGCGGTGGTCCGGCCGGCTTGATGGCCGCCGAGGTGTTGGCCCGCGCGGGCGTGCAGGTGGACTTGTACGACGCGATGCCGTCGGTGGGCCGCAAGTTTTTGCTGGCCGGCAAGGGCGGCTTGAACCTGACGCATGCCGAGTGCGCCGACGCATTCGCCAGCCACTATCGCGGGTGCCGCAGCCACATCGAACCGATGCTGCAGCGCTTCGGCGCGACCGAGCTTCGCGCCTGGGTCCACGGCCTGGGGCTGACTACTTTTGTCGGCAGCTCCGGCCGCATTTTCCCGACCGACATGAAAGCCGCACCGCTGCTGCGTGCATGGCTGCACCGGCTGCGCTTGCTCGGCGTGCGGTTCCACATGCGCCACCGGTGGCTCGGTTGGGCTGAAGGTGGCAGTGCGGCTTCGGCCGCGCACGCGCTGCGGTTCGACACCCCGCACGGCGCGCTCACCGTCACTGCCGACACCGTGCTGCTGGCGCTCGGCGGCGCAAGCTGGCAGCGCCTGGGCTCAGACGGTGCTTGGGTGCCGTGGCTGTGCGCACGCGGTGTCGATGTGGCCACGCTGGCACCGTCGAACTGCGGGTTCGATGTGGCGCGCGCCATGTCTGGTGTGCCGATCGCGGCCGGCTGGAGCGACCACTTCCGGGTACGCCATGCCGGTGCGCCGGTTAAAAACCTGGCACTGCGCTGCGGCAACCCGCGCGGTTCCGCGGTCGACCATGCGTTCGCGCAGGCGGGTGAATTCATCGTGACCGATGGTGGTGTCGAAGGCAGCTTGATCTACGCCGCGTCGGCCTGGTTGCGCGACACGATTGCAGCCGACGGCCACGCCACGGCGCAGCTTGATTTGCTGCCGCAGCGCAGCGCCGAATGGATTGCGCGCGAAGTGGCGCACCCGCGCGGCTCGCGGTCGCTGGCCACCCACTTGAAAACGCGTTTGGGAATCGACGGCGTCAAGGGCGCGCTGCTGCATGAGTTGTTGCCGCGTGAGGTGATCAATGACCCCGTGCGATTGGCGGTGGCCATCAAGGCGCTGCCGCTGCGCTTGAGCGCGCCGCGCCCGATCGACGAGGCCATCAGCAGCGCCGGCGGTGTGCGCTTCGAAGCGACCGACTCGCACGGCGAATTGCACGCGCAGCCGGGTGTGTTTTGTGCCGGTGAAATGCTCGATTGGGAAGCGCCGACCGGCGGCTATTTGCTCACCGCCTGCATGGCCAGCGGTGTGTGGGCGGGCGAGGGCGTGTTGCGCCGATTACGCAAATAGCCGACGCGGCAATGTGATGCATTGCTGCCTGCGCGGCCATGACAATCGTGCGGTTGAAATCGGGTGGTGCGGGCACCTTTCCCGGTGGTATTTATTCCTCTGAACGGACGTTTTCTTTTGAACAACATATTGCTGCAAATCGCCGCCGAACTGAAAGTCAGGCCAGCCCAGATTCATGCGGCGGTCGAGCTGCTGGATGGCGGCGCGAGCGTGCCTTTCATCGCGCGTTACCGCAAGGAAGCCACCGATAACCTCGACGACATCCAGCTGCGCGAACTCGACACACGCCTCGCGTACCTGCGTGAACTGGCAGAGCGACGTGCGGCCGTGCTGAAAAGCATCGGCGATCAAGGCAAGTTGACGCCGGCATTGCAAGCTGCGATCGATGCAGCACCAACCAGGCAAGAACTCGTTGACTTGTACCTGCCGTTCAAACAAAAACGCCGCACCAAAGCCATGATCGCCCGCGAGGCCGGTTTGGAACCATTGGCCGACCGGCTGTTTGCGGAGCCGAGGTTGGACCCCGCAGCCGAAGCTGCCGCGCACCTCAACGCCGATGCCGGTTTCGCCGATGTGGCCACCGTGCTCGATGGCGTGCGCGACATCTTGTCGGAGCGCTGGGCCGAAGACGCGTTGCTGGTCGGCAAGCTGCGCGAATGGCTGTGGGCCGAAGGCACTTTCCAAAGCAAGTTGCTCGACGGCAAAGACGTGAATCACGCCGACGTCGCCAAGTTTCGCGATTACTTCGATTACGCCGAAGCCATTCGCACCGTGCCGTCGCACCGCGCGCTGGCGGTGTTTCGCGGCCGCACGCTCGAGTTGCTGGATGCGAAGCTGGTGATGGATGACCCGCTAGCTGACCCAATAGCTGACCCAATAGCCGACCCGCTGGCAGCGGCAGGCTCCCTCTCCCCCCGGGAGAGGGCAGGGGTGAGGGCAACGCACGGCACCACCGTCGCCGCGCAGCCGCTCACTCCCACCGTCTCCCCAAAAGGGCGAGGCAGTCCGGTCTCGCTCGCTGAAGGCCGCATTGCGGTGCATTTGGGTTGGAGTCACGCGCAGCGCCCAGCCGACGATCTGATTCGCAAATGCATCGGCTGGAGCTGGAAAGTCAAGCTCAGCCTGAGCCTGGAGCGTGATTTGTTCAGTCGCCTGCGCGAAGCCGCCGAGCAGGTCGCCATCAAGGTGTTTGCCGAGAACCTGCGTGATTTGTTGTTGGCCGCGCCAGCTGGCCCGCGGGTGGTGATGGGGCTCGACCCCGGCATCCGCACCGGTTGCAAAGTGGCGGTGGTCGATGCCACCGGCAAGGTGCTGGCCACCGACACGATTTACCCGCTCGAGCCGCGCCGCGATTGGGCCGGCTCGCTGCACAGCCTGGGCCAGCTGTGCGCCAGCCACGGGGTGGATTTGATCGCCATCGGCAACGGCACCGGCAGCCGCGAAACCGACAAGCTGGCAGTCGAGTTGATCCAGCGCCTGGCCACTTTGACCCCTGATCGCGCGATCACCAAAGTGGTGGTCAGCGAAGCCGGCGCGTCGGTCTATAGCGCGAGCGAATACGCCAGCAAAGAACTGCCCGATTTGGATGTGAGCCTGCGCGGCGCGGTCAGCATTGCGCGTCGCTTGCAAGACCCGCTAGCCGAGCTGGTGAAGATCGATGCGAAGAGCATCGGCGTGGGCCAATACCAGCACGACGTAAATCAAAGCGACTTGGCGAAAAGCCTGCATGCGGTGATCGAGGACTGCGTGAATTCGGTCGGCGTCGATGTGAACACCGCGTCTGCGCCGCTGCTGTCGCGGGTGTCGGGCTTGAGCAGCACGGTGGCCACTGCCATCGTGCGCTGGCGCGATGCGCACGGCGCGTTTCGCAACCGGCAGCAGCTGCTCGACGTGACCGGGCTGGGCGCAAAAACCTTCGAGCAAAGCGCCGGCTTTTTGCGCGTGCGCAACGGCGACAACCCACTCGACCAGTCGGGGGTGCACCCCGAAACCTATGTGGTGGTCGAGCGCATCTTGGCCGCCGCTCAGCGGCCGGCCGCTGAGGTGATGGGCCGCAGCGATGTGATCCGCAGCCTGTTGGCACAACACGGTGCGGCCGCCTTTGCCGACGCGCGGTTTGGTGCGATCACGGTCGGCGACATCCTGGCCGAGTTGGAAAAACCCGGCCGTGATCCGCGCCCCGATTTCAAAGTGGCCCGATTGGCCGATGGCATCGAAGACATCAAAGACCTGCAGGTCGGCATGACACTGGAAGGCACCATCAGCAACGTCGCGCAGTTCGGCGCATTCGTCGATTTGGGCGTACACCAAGACGGGCTGATACACGTGAGCCAGCTCGCCAACAAGTTCATCAGCGACGCCCGCGAGGTGGTGAAAACCGGCGACATCGTCAAGGTCAAGGTGCTCGAAGTCGATTTGTCGCGCAGCCGGATATCGCTGACGATGAAGCTCGACAGCACGCCAGCCGCTAAAGACGCAGCCAGCGGCAACCGCTTTCAGCCGGCCGCGCGTGGCGAGCGGCCAACCACCACCCGATCGGCCGCAGCCGCCAGCCCGGCGGCCGGTGGCGCGATGGCCGAGGCGTTCGCCAAGCTGCAAGCCAGGCGCTAAGGCGTTCGGCATTTCGGTTTCCGGTTTCTGGTTTCCGGTTTCTTTTTATCGGTGGCGTGCATCCAAAACCGACTGCACGCCGTAAGTCAGATCAGCGCAGCTTCGACCGCATGGACGGGCTCGCAGCGCGAACAGCTGCACGAAGGTGCGGCGTCGCACGACCCACACACCCGACAAAAGAGGCCTGAACCATGAAAAAAGTAGTGATGCCACCCAACCGTCTGCTGCCACTGGTCACCGCGTTGACTGCGGCATATGCACTTTGCGCCGCGCTGCCTGCGCAGGCGTCCAGCCACCGCGAAGCGCCGTCGATCACCACCACGCCCAAGGTCGATGCGACCGACTTTTACATGTTCAACAGCTACGAGGCCGGCCGCAGCGCGTTTGTCACGCTTATCGCCAACTACCTGCCGCTGCAAGACGCATACGGCGGCCCGAACTACTTTTCGCTCGACCCGAACGCGTTGTATGAAATCCACATCGACAACAACGGCGACGCCAAAGAAGACCTGACGTTCCAGTTCAGGTTCAAGAACACGCTGAAGTCGACCGTGCTGAACATTGGCGGCAGCAACGTCGAAATTCCGTTGATCCAATCGGGCGGCGTGACCGGCCCGGCAGCGGCCAATCTGAACCTGAACGAAACCTTCACGCTGGATGTGGTGCGTGGCGACCGCCGCACCGGTGCCAGGTCGGTAGTGACCAACGCGGCGGGTGGCTCGGCCACCTTCAACAAGCCCGTCGACAACATCGGCACCAAGACGATTCCCGACTACGCAGGCTACGCCGCGCAGCACGTGTATGCGGTGAACATTCCAGGTTGCGCGGTGCCTGCGAAGTTGTTTGTCGGCCAGCGCAAAGACCCGTTTGCGGTCAACCTGGGCACCATCTTCGACCTGGTGAATGCACCGCTGGCGGTCATCAGCAACCCGGCCAACATCGGTGCAGCAGGTGCCGGTGATTTGGCCGATAAAAACGTCACCAGCCTGGCGATCGAGGTCGCCAAAGACTGCCTGACCGCCAAGCCCGCCAGCACCGACGCGGCGTTCGACCCGGTTATCGGCGGGTGGACCACCGCCAGCCTGCGCCAAGGCAGCTTGCTGAGCCCGACGCCGAAGTCGGGCCACCAGACCACCGCCACCGTGGGCGGCGCATGGACGCAGGTGTCGCGCTTGGGCAATCCGCTGGTCAACGAGGTGGTGATCGGCCTGCCGGATAAAGACAAGTTCAACGGCTCGAAACCTTCAGGCGACTTGCAGTTTGCCAAGTACGTGACCAACCCGACGCTGCCTGCGCTGCTGGGTATTGCACTGGCGGGCGACGCCACCGCGGTGGCACCGACAAACTATCCGCGCACCGATTTGCTGACGGTGTTTTTGACCGGCCTCGGCGGTGTCAACAAACCCAAAGGCACGGTGACACCGGGTGAAATGCTGCGCTTGAACACGGCGATTGCGGCGGTGCCGTTCGCCAGCCAAAACCGGCTCGGCGTGGCAGGCGAATTGTTGAAAGTCGGCGGTGCGGCCAACCTTGGCGCGGCAACCGACTTGGCGGGCTTCCCGAATGGCCGGCGTCCGAAAGACGACGTGGTCGATATCTCGCTGATCGCGGTGGCCGGCGCGCTGTGTGTGGCCAACAGCAACGGCGTGATTGCCAATTTGCAAGCAGCCGACAACAACAACGTGCTGGGCTTGAACAGCTTCACCATTCCCGGCACCACACCGACGGTGTTGACCTCGGAATGCCGCGTGGGCAAGGTACCGCTGGGTGCCAAATCAACCGCACTGCACGATGCGGTAGACCAGGCCGCGGTGAAGTTCGACATCACCTTCCCGTATCTCACCACGCCGCTGCCTGGCGCGAAATAAGGAGCTGATCATGAGCAAGCAACTTTCTGTGGAGCGCACGCGGGCGTTTCAACGCAGCGCGGTCGCGGTGGTCGCAGCGGGTGCCGCGCTGCTGCTGTGTGCCTGTGGCGGCGGCGGTGGCAGCAACCGCACGCCCGAGGTCGTGACTCCCGCAGTCACGGTGGCAGTGCCAGCGGCCGCATCAACCGACAGTGCGGCGGCGACGCAGTACCTGGCCGAGCTGACGGCGGTGACACCGGCCAACAGCGACACGCTGGAGCCGGTGACCCCCGTGCCCGATATGCTGGCCAACAGCGAGACGGCCGAGCCGAGGGCTATTCCGTGATCTGGATGGGGCTGGCGTAAGGAAACGCTGAACCAGGCTGCGCCGCCCATGGCGCGGACTGGCTCGGCGTTGCCCTCACGCTCTCAGCCCGGCGCTGATGTTGCGCACTGGCGCGGTTGTCTTGCGACAAGTGCGCCGGTTTTTGTTTTTGTTGGTTGATTTTTTACACACGGAGTGAGCATGACGTTGCGTGCAGCGGCCAGTCGACTGGCCATCACGTGGGCCGCCCTGCTGGTGTGCGCTGACCGCACGTACGCCGAGGTGGTGACGCCGAGCCGCGACTCCGACGTGGTGCAGGTGTTGCCATCGGGCGGCGCGGTGTCGGAAGAACGTCGGCTGCGGCGCTTGTGGGTGAATCAAAAAGCCGACGCACCGACCGCCACCGCGCTGGCCAAACGCTACCTGGCGCGCGCCCGTGTCGACGGCGATCCGCGCTTCGCCGGCCAGGCGATGGCGGTGCTGGGGCCGTGGCCCGACGCGAAAACCGCGCCCGACGAGGTGCTGCTGCTGCAGGCCACGCTGCAGCAGTATTTGCACCAGTTCGAGGTGTCCGCGGGCCAGTTGGAGCTGCTGGTGGCGCGCCCACTTGCGCAAACGCAAGCGCAAGCGCAACTGCAATTGCAAACGCGTGCACAAGCCTGGCTGACGTTGGCGACGGTGCGTCGTGTACAAGGCCGCTACGCCGCGTCGGATGCCGCGTGCACCGGTTTGCTCAGCGCAGGGGTGCGCTTGGAAGCGCAGGCCTGCTTGGCTGAAAACGCGGCGCTGCGCGGCGAGATCGATGGTGCGCGCAGCAGCTTGCAGCAGTTGCTCGCCACGCCACGCCTGCCCGCGCCGTCGCGTTCGTGGCTGCTCACCACCTTGGCCGAACTGGAACAGCGCAGTGGTCAGCCCGACGCGGCTGAAACCGCATTCAAGCAAGCGCTGGAGGCCGATCCTGGCGGCTACACGCTGTTGACCTATGTTGATTTTTTGATGGACATGAATCGCCACGCCGAGGCGTTGGCGTTGCTGCAACCACAACCGCGTACCGACGCCGTGCTGCTGCGCCTCGCGATCGCCGGCACGCGAATGCAAACCTTCGCAGCGCTGAAAGATGCGGGCGACGTACGCGACGCGATGGCGCAGGCCAACCTGCGCCCAGGCGCGCGCGGCACCCACGCGCGTGAGCAAGCCATGTTCGCGCTGTGGGTCGACGCGCAACCTGCCGCCGCACTGGCGCTGGCGCGAATCAATGTCAAAAGCCAGCGCGAGCCGCTCGACGTGTGGGTGCTGGCGCAGGCCGCGCGCGCCAGCGGCGACGCCAAAGCGCTGCGCGAAGTCGATCAGTTGCGCAAAGACATGGGCCTGTACGACAGGCGTCTCGATGCATTGCGGTGAGTTGCTGCGGCGCGCGTTGGTGTGTGCGACGGCACTCGGTGCGCTGATCGCGGCGGGCCCGACGCGGGCGCACAAAGGCAGTGACGCGTATTTGCAACTGACGCTGGCCGGCACCACCTCGACGTTGCGGGTCGATGTGGCGCTGCGTGACCTCGACGCGGTACTCGATATCGACAGCAACGCCGACGGCGAATTGACCTGGGGTGAAATTCGCAACAGCTGGCCCGCCATCGAACGCTATCTGACGGCGCGGGTGCAGGTAAAAGGTTGCGCGTGGTCGGGTAGTGCCAGGTCTTTAGAACGGCGCGCCGATGGCGTGTATGCGGCACTGACCTGGTCGGGTGCGTGTGCGCCGGCTGACGTGCTGCCCGCGATTCATTACACCGCGCTGCGTGAAATCGACCCGACACACCGCGCGATCGCGAAGATCGAACGCGCCGGTGTCGCGGCCGTGGTGCAGGTGCTCGATCCGACGCAGGCGAAGCCGCTCGCGGTGTCTGCGGCCCCGACCGCCGCACTGGCTGCGACGGCGGCGGTTACGGCAACCGCTGTCGCAAATGCGGCAGCGCCACAGGCGGTTGCGCAAACGCCGGCGGTGCCACTTGCGCGCCCGGAGGCCACACAGCCGGTCGCAGCTGATCCGGCGGCCGCAGCGCCGCCGGCGGGTTTCGTCAAAGAAGGCATGCGGCACATCCTGACCGGCTACGACCATGTGCTGTTTTTGCTGTGCTTGCTGCTGCCTGCGGTCATGCGGCGCAGCGTGAGCGACACAGGCGTTGGCAAACAAGCGGGTGCAAGCCGCGTCACTGCGTGGCAACCGGTCGATCGGCTAAGCCAGGCGGTGCTGCCGGTGGCAATGATCGTCACCGCGTTCACGGTGGCGCATTCGGTGACGTTGACCTTGGCCGGGCTGAAGCTGATGACGCTGCCGTCGTCGTTCATTGAACCGGCCATTGCGGTGACCATCATCTTGGCGGCCATCGACAACGTGTGGCCCATTTTTCGAGGCCGCCGCGCACTGGTCACGTTTGCGTTTGGCTTGATCCACGGGTTTGGTTTTGCCGGCGTGTTGGGCGAGCTCGACTTGCCGACGGCGCAGTTCGCCTGGGCGCTGTTTCAGTTCAATTTGGGCATCGAACTGGGCCAGTTGCTGATCGTTGCAGTCGCAGTCAGCTGCCTGTTTTTGTTGCGACGAAACGCGGGCTATCTGCGGTGGGTGATCCAGGGCGGATCGGTGGTGGCCATGGGCGTGGCTGCGTTGTGGTTCGTAGAACGCACCGCCGACGTGTCGATCTTGGGGTTTTGAGCCGCGCCATCGTCGCCTAAAATCACAGGCTGTCGTCGACACCAAAGCGCGGTTTCGCACCGCGCTTTTTTTGTGTCCGGCAACACAACGGGTGGTTCTTTTGTCGTCTCGCTGATGCACCGGCTGCCCGCGTTTTCCTTGGAGCTTTCATGATTTCGATCCAACTGCCCGATGGTTCGCAGCGCCAGTTCCCGGCACCCGTGACGGTGGCCGAAGTGGCCGCGTCTATTGGTGCCGGGCTGGCCAAGGCCGCGCTCGCCGGGCGGGTTGGCAGTGGTGCCACCGCGCAGGTCGTCGACACCAGCTATCTGGTCGATCACGACACCACGCTGGCCATCGTGACCGACAAAGATGCGGATGGGCTGAACGTGATTCGCCACTCGACTGCGCACTTGCTGGCCGCGGCCGTGAAGGCGTTGTTCCCGGACGTGCAAGTGACCATCGGCCCGGTGATCGAGAACGGCTTTTTTTATGACTTTGCGTACAAACGGCCGTTCACGCCAGAAGATTTAACCGCCATCGAAACCAAGATGGCCGAGTTGGCCAAGCGCGACGACACCGTCGAACGCCGCGTGTTGCCGCGCGATGCGGCGGTCGCTCTTTTCAAGGGTTTGGGCGAGGCCTACAAAGCCGAAATCATCGCCAGCATTCCGGCCGACCAAGACGTGTCGCTGTATCGCCAGGGCGCGTTCGAAGATTTGTGCCGCGGTCCGCACGTGCCCTCTACCGGCAAGCTCAAGCACTTCAAGCTGATGAAGGTGGCCGGCGCGTATTGGCGGGGCGACCACCGCAATGAGATGCTGCAACGCATTTACGGCACCGCCTTTGCCACCAAAGAAGCGCTGGCCGAACACCTGCACATGCTCGAAGAGGCCGAAAAGCGCGACCACCGCAAACTGGGCCGCGACCTCGACTTGTTCCATATCGACGAGCACGCGCCTGGCTTGGTGTTTTGGCACCCGAAAGGCTGGACGCTGTGGCAGCAAGTCGAGCAGTACATGCGTGCGGTGTACCGCGACAACGGATATCAAGAAGTCAAAGGCCCGCAGGTGCTCGACCAGGGCCTGTGGGAAAAAACCGGCCACTGGGACAAATACCGCGAGGGCATGTTCACCACCGAATCGGAAAAACGCGAATACGCGTTGAAGCCGATGAACTGCCCTGGCCACATCCTGATATTCAAGCAAGGCATCAAGAGCTACCGCGACTTGCCTTTGCGTTTCGGCGAATTCGGCCAGTGCCATCGCAACGAGCCTAGCGGGTCATTACACGGAATCATGCGGGTGCGCGGTTTCACGCAAGACGACGGCCATATTTTTTGCACCGACGCGCAAATTCTTGACGAGTGCACTGCGTTCACCGCGCTGCTGCAAAAGGTGTATGCCGATTTCGGCTTCATTAACATCATCTACAAAGTAGCCACCCGCCCTGAAAAGCGAATCGGCTCCGATGCGCTGTGGGACAAGGCTGAATTTGCGCTGATGGAAAGCCTGCGCCGCTCGGGCTGCGAATTCGTCATCACGCCGGGCGAGGGCGCGTTCTACGGCCCGAAGATCGAATATACGCTGAAAGACGCGATCGGCCGCCAGTGGCAATGCGGCACGATCCAGGTCGACCCCAACATGCCCGAACGTTTGGGTGCCGAATACGTGCAGGAATCGGGCGAACGCGCTACGCCGATGGTGCTGCACCGCGCGATTGTCGGCAGCCTCGAGCGCTTCATCGGCATCTTGCTCGAGCAGCACGCAGGTGCTTTACCAGCGTGGTTGGCACCGGTGCAAGTGGTGGTGACTTCGATCAGCGATGGCCAGGCCGACAGCGCCCGCGACATCGTGAAATCGCTGCAAAAACAAGGAGTTAGGGTCGCTATCGATTTGCGGAACGAAAAAATAACCTATAAAATTCGAGAGCATTCAATGCAAAAAGTGCCGTACATCCTTGTGGTGGGTGACAAGGAAAAAGCCAACGGAACCGTCGCGGTGCGCGCCCGAGGAAATCTGGATCTCGGCGTCATGTCGGTGGCAGATTTCTCAGCGAAATTAGCCGGTGACATCGCTCAAAAAGCTTGATCTTCCTTGCCTGTAGCGGGAGTTTCCAGTCTCGTGAGTGCCTGGCGCGCTCGTTTATTTATTGTTGGATTGCGCGGCTGCGCGGTCTGTTGAAAGGTTTGAACCATCGCTACTTTTGCTGACCGCCGTACCCCCAATGCTGAGCGCAAGCACCGCCTCAATCGGGAAATCATCGCACTGGAAGTTCGGCTCAATGGCGTAGAAAACGAGCCGCTGGGTATCGTCAGCACCATCGAAGCGCTGCGGCTGGCCGGTGAACTCGACGTGGACCTGGTCGAAATCGCCGCCACTGCCGAGCCACCGGTTTGCCGTCTGATGGACTACGGCAAGTTCAAGTACCAAGAGCAAAAGCGCGCGGCGGACGCCAAGTCGAAGCAAAAAGTGATCGAGGTCAAGGAAGTGAAATTCCGGCCCGGAACCGACGAAGGCGACTACCAGATCAAGATGCGCAATTTGCGCCGGTTCATCGAGGAAGACGGCGACAAAGGCAAGGTGACATTGCGCTATCGGGGCCGCGAAATTACCCACCAAGACATCGGCATGCGCTTGCTGGAACGCATTCGCGATGAGCTTGCTGATGTGTCGGTGGTCGAAAACATGCCGAAGCTCGAAGGCCGCCAAATGATCATGGTGCTGGGGCCGAAGCGCAAGAGTTAGCGCCCAGTCGCGGTGTTCCTGTCTCCGATGGGCAAGGTTGAGCCCCCCAGTCGCGGTGCTCCGGCCCCCGAGGGGCGTTGCAACATGCGTTGGAGGTAGTTGAACGGTTAGAGAAATTCAGCGCAGCGGTTTGGTCGCCGCGGCGTTGCCAGAAGCGACTGCAGGCCTACAAGACGACACAGGTTGTGTCGGCGCCTGCAGCAGCAATTTAAAAGGAGCAGTCATGCCCAAAATGAAGACCAAAAGCAGCGCGAAAAAACGCTTTCGCGTTCGCCCCGGTGGCACCGTCAAACGCGGTCAGGCGTTCAAGCGCCACATCCTCACCAAGAAGTCCACCAAGGTCAAACGTCACTTGCGTGGTTCGACCGCCGTGCACGAGACCGACAAAGGGCGCATCAAGCAGATGTTGCCTTTTGCTGGCCTGTAATTGACTGAAGGAGAAGACACATGCCTCGCGTCAAACGTGGTGTAACAGCCCGCGCTCGTCACAAGAAAATCATCGCCCTCGCCAAGGGCTACCGCGGCCGCCGCAAAAATGTATTCCGCATTGCCAAGCAAGCGGTCATGCGTGCCGGCCAATATGCCTACCGCGACCGCCGCACGAAGAAACGCGTGTTCCGCAATTTGTGGATTGCCCGTATCAATGCCGGCAGCCGCAGCCATGGCGTGACCTACAGCAAATTCATGGCGGGCTTGAAAAAGCTGTCGATTGAAATCGACCGCAAAGTGCTCGCTGACATGGCCGTCCACGATCCGGTTGCCTTCGGCAGCATCGTCGACAAAGTGAAGGCCCAACTCGCTTGACCACCAGCAGCCGTACCCGGGTTTCGGCCCGGGTCGGCGTGGTTCCCGGGCAGTCCTGCGCAAGCACGGGGCTGGACATCTGGGCAGGTTCTCCAAGGCCGACCTCGCGTTCGGCCTTTTTTATTTCGGCTCGAATTGAGCCACCGATGTGGACGCGATGAACGATCTCGAACCTTTGGTGCAAGACGCGTTGAACGACTTTGCACAGGCTGCGACGTCGGCCGATTTGGAAAACGCGAAGGCGCGGTACCTCGGTAAATCAGGCCGTCTCACCGACCAATTGAAAGCGCTGGCCGCACTCTCGCCTGACGACAAAAAAACCCGCGGCGCGTCGATCAACCTGGCCAAGCAGCAGGTGGAAACTGCACTGAACGCACGCCGACAAGCACTCGCCGACGCCGATCTGGATGCGCAGCTGCACGCCGAGGCGCTCGATGTGAGCCTGCCCGGCCGCCAGCGTGGCAGCGGCGGCTTGCACCCGGTGTCGCGCGCGATGGAGCGCATCGAGGCGATCTTCGCGTCGATGGGTTTTGATGTCGCCGAAGGCCCCGAAATCGAAACCGATTGGTACAGCTTCACCGCGCTGAACAACCCCGAAAACCATCCTGCACGTTCGATGCAGGACACGTTCTATGTCGACGTGAAAGACGCCGAGGGCCGCTGGCTGAACCTGCGCCCGCACACCTCGCCGATGCAGGTGCGCTACGCCCGCGCGCACGCCGAGAAGCACCGTGCAGCCGATCCGATGCCCGAGATCCGCGTCATCGCGCCGGGTCGTACCTATCGCGTCGACAGCGACGCCACCCATTCGCCGATGTTTCACCAGTGCGAAGGCTGGTGGATCGGCGAGAACGTCAGCTTCAAAGATTTGAAGGTGGTGTTCACCGATTTCTTTCGGTTTTTTTTCGAGACCGACGACCTGCAGCTGCGCTTTCGGCCGTCGTTTTTTCCCTTCACCGAACCGTCGGCCGAAGTTGACATCGCGTTCGCGAGCGGGCCGCTGAAAGGCCGCTGGCTGGAGGTGGCCGGCTCGGGTCAGGTGCACCCGAACGTGGTGCGCAACTACGGCCTCGACCCCGAGCGCTACATCGGCTTTGCGTTCGGCATGGGCCCCGATCGGCTGGCGATGCTGCGTTACGGGGTGGATGATTTGCGGCTGTTTTTCGACGGCGACCTGCGCTTTTTGTCGCAATTCAGATAGCGCGTCGACTCGACTGACGTTCACCGATTCACCCTGACTGATCTGCGAAGGCCGACGCCATGCAATTTCCCGAGTCGTGGTTGCGCGAGTTTTGCAACCCGCCCCTGAACACTGCCGAATTGGCCGAGTTGCTGACGATGGCTGGCATGGAAGTCGAAGAACTGCGCCCTGTTGCACCGCCGTTCACCGGCGTGGTGGTGGGCGAGGTGCTGTCGGTCGCGCGCCATCCGGACGCGGATCGGCTGAACGTGTGCCAGGTCGATGTGGGAGCGGCTGCGCCGCTGCACATCGTGTGTGGCGCGCCGAATGTGCGGGTGGGCATCAAGGTGCCGTGCGCTACCGTGGGGGCTGCATTACCGCCGGCGGATGACAAGCCGGGCAGCGAGCCGTTTCGCATCAAGTTGGGCAAGCTGCGCGGCGTTGAAAGCCAGGGCATGTTGTGTTCTGCACGCGAGCTGAAGTTGTCCGACGAGGCCGGCGGTTTGCTGGTGTTGGCGGCCGATGCGGTGGTCGGCAGCGATATCCGCGCGCAGCTTCAGCTCGACGACACGTTGTTCACCTTGAAACTCACGCCCAACCTGGGCCACGTGTTGAGCGTGTACGGCGTGGCCCGCGAAGTGGCCGCGTTAACCGGTGCGGCACTGCACACACCGGTCGTGGCAAAGGTGCAGGCAGCGTTGCCCGAGGTGCTCGAAGTCAACCTCGAGGCGGCTGATTTATGCGGCCGCTTTTCAGGTCGTGTGGTTCGGCACCTGAACGCCCAGGCCGTCACTCCGGCGTGGATGGTCGAGCGGCTGGCGCGTTGCGGCCAACGCGCGGTCAGCCCATTGGTCGACATATCGAACTACCTGATGTTCGAGTTCGGTCAGCCGTCGCATATTTTCGACCTCGACAAGATTCATGGCAGTCTGCACGTGCGCTGGGGCAGGGCAGGTGAAACGTTGAAGCTGCTCAACGGCACCACGGTAGAGGTCGATGCCAAGGTCGGCGTGCTGGCCGATGAGGTTGCGGTGGAATCGCTCGCCGGTGTGATGGGCGGCGACGCCACTGCGGTGTCGCACGACACGCAGCATGTTTACCTGGAAGCCGCGTTCTGGTGGCCCGAGGCCATCGCGGGTCGCGCACGCCGCTACCACTTCGCAACCGATGCCAGCCACCGCTTCGAGCGTGGTGTCGATCCCGCTGCGACGGTCGATCACATCGAACGCTTGACCCAACTGATCGTCGATATTTGCGGCACGCCTGCCACTGCGTGTGGCCCGATAGACGACCAGGTGGGGTCGTTGCCGGTGGCCACACCGGTGGCATTGCGCATCGATCGCGCGGCGAAAGTTATTGGCATGCCGGTCACGCAGGCGCAGTGCGCTGGCGTGATGCAACGGCTCGGTTTGGCCTACACCGAAGCGCCTGGCGTGTTGACCGTCGTGCCGCCGAGTTGGCGCTTTGATTTGCAAATTGAAGAAGATCTGATCGAAGAAGTCATCCGGGTGATCGGCTTCAACAGCCTGCCCGATACCGCGCCGCTTGCACCCATCACCGCGCGGGTTCGACCGGAAGCGCAACGCTCAGCGCACGCGGTGCGGCACCGCCTGGCCGCACTTGATTACTTCGAAACCATCAACTTCAGTTTTGTCGAGGAGCGCTGGGAGCGTGAACTCGCGGGCAACGCCGACCCGATACGCGTGCTCAACCCGATCGCCAGCCCGCTCGCGGTCATGCGTTCCAGCCTGATCGGCAGCCTGGTGCACACGCTGCAAACCAACCTGGCCCGCAAAGCGCCGCGGGTGCGCCTGTTTGAAGTCGGCCGGGTTTTTAGGCGCGATGCCGCTGCGCCCGCAGGCCCGCTCAGCGTGGCCGGCGTCAGCCAACCGATGCGCGTAGCCGGCCTGGCGTATGGGCCAGCCGACCGCGCACAGTGGGGCAGCAAAGACCGTGCGGTCGATTTTTTCGATGTGAAAGGCGATGTGCAAACCCTGCTGGGCAGCTATGCCGATGCCCACACGACCACGTTCGCGGCGTCTGGGCATCCGGCGCTGCACCCCGGTCGCAGCGCCAGCGTGGCGATTGACGGCGTGCTGGTCGGCCACCTCGGCGAATTGCACCCGCGCTGGCGGCAGGCCTATGAGTTACCCGGCGCGCCGGTCGTTTTCGAGCTCGACCTGGCCGCGCTGTTGCAAGCCCACCTGCCAGCTGCCGCTGCGCTGCCCAAGCAGCAATCGGTGTGGCGCGACATTGCGTTGTTGGCCAATGAAACAGTCACGCACGACGCCTTGATGCACGTCATCCTCGATCCAGCAACCGGCACTTTGATCCGATCGGCCAATTTGTTCGATGTGTTCAAACCGCATTCGCCAGTCGATGGAATGTCGCCAGCCGAACGCAGTCTGGCGGTGCGCTTGGAGCTGCGTGACGACGATGCGACGTTGACCGATGACCGCAGCGATGCCGCAGTAGCCCAGGTGCTGACCGCCCTGCGCAGCCGCCTGGGTGTGCGTTTGCGCGGTGAAGCACCATGAGTGACGGCAGCAAACCCGTAGCCATGTCGCTGGCGACGCTGGACACCCCGACACTGACCAAGGCCGAGCTGGCGGACTTGTTGTTCGAGCGGTTGGGCCTCAATAAACGCGAATCGAAAGACATGGTCGAGGCATTTTTCGAGATCATCCACGAGGCGCTCATCACCGGTCGCGACGTAAAGATGTCGGGCTTCGGCAACTTCAACATACGACGCAAACAAGCGCGCCCCGGGCGCAATCCACGCACCGGCGAAACCATTCCTATCAAGGCGCGCAACGTGGTGACTTTCCACGCCAGCCACAAACTCAAAGGCGTGGTGCAAGGTGACGCGGCGGTGCCGGATGAGTTCGAGTAAAGTGAAAATTCACACAGCTAACTGGTTGATTTAAGTGGATATTTCTCTTCCCTCCATCCCTGCCAAACGCTATTTCACCATCGGTGAAGTGAGTGATTTGTGCGGCGTGAAAGCGTACGTGCTGCGCTACTGGGAGCAAGAGTTCAGCCAACTCAAACCGATGAAGCGGCGCGGCAACCGCCGTTATTACCAGCACCACGAGGTGGTGTTGATTCGGCGCATTCGCGAGCTGCTGTACGAGCAAGGCTTCACCATCAGCGGTGCCCGCAATCGCCTGGTCGATGCATTGGCCGAGGGCACGTTGGTAGACGGTGCACCGGCGTTTGGCGACGACGCCGTGGCGCTGCTGAATGGCGAGCTGGCGGCCGCGGCTGCACCCATTAAATCGGCCGCCCGTGCCGGTGTGAAAGCCGGTGCGGGCGCATCGAGGTTCATCGTTGCGGCTGGTGTTCATGGCACGTCGATTGGTGCCGACCATGGAGTGGCAGGCGCGACATCCAGCGCGGCATCGAGCGCGTTGTTGATCGCGCCCAGCAAAGCCTGGACGATGGCCAGTCATCCACCGCTGGCCGCCTCTGGCGCAGCACTGTCCAGCGCGCAAGTCCGCGACGAGCTGCTGTCCATCCGCGCCATCGTCACGCTGTGATGTGACGTGCCGCTTCTATAATTTGTGCACGTCGGGGCGTAGCGCAGCCAGGTAGCGCACTTGCATGGGGTGCAAGGGGTCGTGAGTTCGAATCCCACCGTCCCGACCAATCGAAACAACGGGTTAGCTCTCACCAATGAGCTAACCCGTTTTGCTTGGTGCAGCGGCGTCCGCTGGATGTGGCGACTTTTGCTTCGCCTTGCGTAAGTCCCAGATAACCATTGCGGTGCTTTGATATTCGTCTGGTCGCTGCGCACAACTGCGCGGTGCTTTTCGATCAAGTTTTGCAACTGGAGCCATCGATGGCCGAGGAATTTGAAGTGCGTGGACCCCACGAGGCCCACATTGAAGAAGCTGCCGAACGTGAGCCCAAGGGTATGGCGGGCCAGTTGGCCGTGATGACTGCGGTGCTCGCCACCGTCGGTGCGATGTTTTCGTATATGGCCGGTGCCACGCAAGCGGACGCCGGATTGCTCAAAAACGATGCAGCCATCAAAAAGACCGAGGCGTCGAACCAGTGGAGCCTCTACCAAGCCAAAGGCAGCAAACAAAACCTGAGCGAGCTCGGCATGCAACTGGTTGACGATGCACACAAGCCCTTCTTTCAAGCCGAAGCCAAGCGCTATGCAGGTGAAAAAGGCGACATCAAATCGGTTGCTGAAAATTACGAAAAACAATCCCTCGACTTCGACAAACAAAGCGAAGCGCAGATGCACCAGCACCACCGCTGGGCGCAGGCGACCACTGCACTGCAGGTGTCGATTGCGATGGCTGCCATTGCGCTGCTGACCAAGAAACGCTGGTTGGAAAAAGCGGTGTTTGTGATGGGCACCGTCGGCGTAGTGGTCGGCGCGTTGGCATATTTCCACGTGTGAACCAATACGGCGGGTTGTCCGAAGTGAGGCGCACGCCAAGCCATTGCGGCTGGTCAGTCACCGCGGTTTGAGTCCGCACGTCTCGAAACGACAAACTGCACGCTGGCGTGCGGTTTTGCCAGCGGCTACTTTTTTACAGCCATCTGCGCAGCATTACCCAACACCTGCGCCAACGCCTGCGCTAATTCCACCCGCTGCAACGGCTTGGCCAGCACTTGGGTAACCCCTGCTGCAGTGGCGCGTGCGGCCAGTTGGGGTCCACCGTAGCCGCTAATCAACAGCACCGGCAGGTCGGCGGTGAGGGCGCGCACGGCTTCGGTGAGTTGGGTACCGCACATCGTGGGCATGACTTCATCGGTCAGCAGCGCGTC
This sequence comes from Burkholderiales bacterium, assembly GCA_043738425.1. Taxonomy (GTDB): domain Bacteria; phylum Pseudomonadota; class Gammaproteobacteria; order Burkholderiales; family Burkholderiaceae_C; genus PBB1. Next base: position 6,611 of record JAYUGJ010000129.1, on the reverse strand, counting down.
GTAGCGCGCAGGTTCGGCGCGCAGCGCGGCCAGCGCCGCGGCGGGGTCGGTGTAGCCGATGGCCTCATAGCCCAAATCGGCCAGCATTTCTTCAGCCAACTCGACCAACGCGCGGTCGTCATCGACCACCACCAGGGTTTGACCGTGGCCTGCGGGTACGGTGGCGTGTGCTGCGTCGGCGGCCACTGAATCGCCCTGCGCTTCGAGTAGATACAGCGTGAATTGCGCGCCGCGTTCGGTGCCGCTTTGCACCTGGATTGCGCCGCCGAATTCAGCCACCACACCGTGCACGACTGCCAGGCCAAGGCCGGTGCCGACACGCTCACGGCGGGTGGTGAAAAACGGCTCGAACAACCGCTCCATCACGTCGGCTGCGATGCCGTGGCCTTCGTCGCTGACGGTGATCGCGATGTAGTGGCCGGCGGCCAGCGTGCCGTGCGACAGGGCCTCGGTGTCGCGGGCGGTGTGGCGCGCAGTCGATAAAACCAAGTTGCCGCCGCTGGGCATGGCTTGCGCCGCATTCGTGCACAAATTGACCAGCGCTGCAAACAGTTGGGTGGTGTCGCCGCGCAGCCGCGCGCCAGCTGCCTGGCACTGGTGGCTGACCAGCAGGCCGGGCGGTGATGACGCGGCAAGCAGCGCCAGCACCTCATCGATGAGCGGCTGCAAGACAAAAACGGTGTCGACGCGCGCGCCGCTGCGGCTGAACGCCAGGATGCGCGCGACCAGTGCTTTGCCGCGCAGCGCGGCCTGCATGACGTGGTCGAGTTGGTGCGCTTGGCGGCTGTTGTCGGCGGCGGCCTGCCGCGCCATTTCGCTGTAGCCCAGCACAGCGGCCAGCACGTTGTTGAAGTCGTGCGCCACGCCGCCGGCCAGGGTGCCCAGAGCTTCCAGCTTGTTGCTGCGCGCATGCCGCGTTTGCAGCGCGGCTTGTGCGTCTATGCGACGCTGTTCCGCGCGCGCAATGCGGTGTGCAGCGCCTGCCAGGCCAGCCAGCAGCAGCGCCAACGCCGCGGTGGCAAACCACACGACGTTGCGCCACGGTGCAAGTGCTGCGGCCACGTCGCGCGTCAACACCAGGCTCAAACCGAATCGTGGCAGGTTGCGCAGCGCGATGACTTGGCTGTCGCTGGCGTGCGCCGCGGCGCGTTGCACCGGGTCGGATTGCAGCAGCGCATTCGCCATCGCGACGGCCGACAGGTCGTCGAGCGTGCCTGCCAGTGGCACGCCGTCGCGACGGAACACCGCCATGCGCGCGTCGGCTGCAGGACGCGCCAAAGTGAATGCACCACGCAACGTTTCGACCGGCAGTGCGGCGATCAACCAGCCGGCGAGTTCGCCTGCGTGGTCGTTGTAACGAATGGCCAATGCGACCACCGGCGTGCCGTTGGCAATGTCGGCGAACGGGCGACTGAGCGACACATCGCCACTGCGCAAGGTGGCGAGGTTGGGTGAAAACGTCGCCGCATCGGGCGCGAGCGCGGGGTTCGATGCGGCCAACAAGTGACCGCGCCGGTCGACGATCCACAGCTGACTGGCCAGCGGCAGTTTCAGGTTCTGCGGATAGCGTTGATAGGCCGGTTCGTCGCCTGAGGTCAGCAGCTCGCCAACGCGCAATTCCAGCCGCGTCGCCTGCAGTCCCAGCTCGACGCTTTGCAGCCCGCGGTCCAGCGCATCAGCCAGCGCCAGCGACAGCACCGACAACTCGCGCGTTTGCGCGGCCAGCGCTTCGCGGCGCAGGTGCCACAAGCCGCTGGCGGTGACCGCAATCAACGCCACTGCGGCCAGCGCAGCAACCCACCAGATGCGTGACAGCACAGGTCGTGCGGGTGCCGCGTCGCTGATCGGCGCACCCATCAATCCAACCCGTTGTCGGTGTTCAACGCAGCCACACTACGGATTCCTCGACTTGTGTTGTTTGCGCTGCACATCACTGATCCATGACCGCCCCGACCGCACCGCACATCTTGGTGATCGATGACGACCCGAACATCGGCGCGCTGATTCGGGAGTATCTGTGTGACCACGACATGCGCGTGAGTGTCGGCGCGAGCGGAGCGGATTTGTTTGCGCTGATCGACCGCGAAGCGATTGACCTGGTGCTGCTCGATGTGCGGTTGCCAGGCGAGGACGGCATGCAGTTGGCACGCCGCCTGCGCGAGCGAGCTACCGTGCCGATCGTGCTGTTGACTGGCCGCGCTGAAGAGGCCGACCGGGTGATGGGCCTGGAGTTGGGTGCCGACGATTACGTCACCAAACCGTTCAGCTTGCGCGAGTTGCTGGCGCGGGTGCGTGCGGTGTTGCGCCGCTATCAGGTGCAGGCCACGCTGCCCGAGCGCGACACCACGCGACGCGCGTTCCGCTTTGCGGGCTGGGAGCTCAATTTGCGCACCCGACGCCTTGCCTCGCCGCAGGGCGTTACGGTGGAGTTGTCGAACGGCGAGTTCAGCTTGCTCACCGCGCTGTGTGGTGCGCCGCGTCGGGTGTTGTCGCGCGACCAGCTGTTGTCGATGTCGCGCTTGCATGAGGCCGAAGTGTTTGATCGCACGATCGATGTGCAAATTTTGCGGCTGCGTCGCAAGCTCGAAGTCGATTCGACGCAGCCGCGGTTGGTGGTGACGGTACGCGGCGCGGGGTACCAGCTGGCCAGTGACGTCGAGACGCTGTATTGAACTGACCCCGGTGGCCGTGATGTCAGCCTAGGCGCACCGGAACATAAATTTTCACCTCGCCGCGTTGCACCCACAGTGCGACTGATTTGTCTGATTTGGCGGTCGCTTCGCGCACCTCGGTGATGTTGTCCACCAGCTTGCCGTTGATGGCCAGCAGCACGTCACCGGCCTGCAAACCCGCACGCTCGCTGGCACCGCTCACGCGCTCGATCAGCAGCCCAGCGGCGATGCCCGAATCGCGTTTTTCTTGCGGTTGCAGTGGCCGCAGTGCCAGGCCCAAGCGGGCGTGCGGCGCGTCGCCGCGCCCTGCGGTGTCGGCCCGAACGCTGGCCGTTGTGGCCAGCTTGCTGTCGACCAGCGTCGCGTCCAGCGTGCGCTGTGCGCCTTGTCGCCACACCTGCAACGTGATGTGGTCGCCGGGCAAGGCCAGTCCGATCAGTGCGGGTAAATCGGCGGACCCGATGATCGGTGTGCCGTTGATAGCGGACACCACATCGCCGGGCTGCAAGCCCGCCATTGCGGCCGGGCCGTGGGTGTCCACGTTGGCCACCAAAGCGCCGGCGGGCCGTGGCAGCTTGAACGATTCGGCCAGCGCCTGGTTCACCTCTTGCACTGCCACGCCCAGCCGCGCGTGGCGAACGTGGCCGGTGTCGAGAATTTGCCGTTCGATGTGCATTGCAACGTCGATCGGAATGGCAAACGACAGGCCCTGATAGCCGCCTGAGCGGGAGTAAATCTGCGAGTTGATGCCGATCACTTCGCCCCGCGTGTTGAACAACGGCCCGCCCGAGTTACCCGGGTTCACCGCGACATCGGTTTGGATGAACGGCACCGCACTGTCGTCGCGCAGTGAGCGGCCCGTGGCGCTCACCACGCCTGCGGTAGCGGTGTTCTCGAAGCCGAATGGCGACCCAATGGCCAGCACCCATTCACCGACCTGCGCCACCTGAGACGCCGGTGCCAGCAGCACCGGCAGCAAGTTGGTCGCGTCGATCTTCAGTACCGCGATGTCGGTCTTCGCATCGGCACCCAGCACCCGGGCGCGGAATTCACGCCGGTCGGTCAGTTTGACCACCACTTCTTGTGCTCCGCTCACCACGTGTGCGTTGGTCAGGATCACGCCATTGGCGCTCACGATGAAGCCCGAGCCTTCGCCGTGCATCGGCATCGGCATCGGCATGCGCGCGTTGGGTGGTGCGCCGCGTTGCGAGCCGTGCGGCGCGCCATACGGTTCGGAGCGCGGCATGCCGCCGTGCTGCTGCTGAAAGCGGCGCAACGAGTCTTCGTAGTTGTTGATCGGCTGCATGCGCTCGCCGTCGCCATCGCTCCCCGCGCTTGCGTCGGCATCGTCGTCCATCGGTGCGCGGCGCGCCGACGCGCTGCGGCTGCCGGTGACGCTGATGTTCACCACGGCCGGGCCGTAGCGTTTGGCAATGCTGGCCAGATCAGGCAGGCCGACAGGCGTGGGCATGGCGGTTTGCGTCGGCAAGGTGGTGGTCGCCACGGTTTGCGCTTGGCTCAACCGGTAGCTTCCCGCGGCACCCAGGCCCATGGCGGCGGCTAAAGCGATTGCGACCGCAGTGCGGCGGGGTGTCAATGGGTGGCGAGACATAGCGGGCTCCTTCAAATGGTGGGTGACGTGTGCGGTGTCGTTCACCGCTGCAGCGCTTTCAGTGTGCGATGCGGTCTGCACCGGCATGTTTCAGTCCGCTCACCACTCGATGACAAATGAAACATCGGGCTGTTCATTCCGTGCATCGCGGCATGATTCGGCGGTGGACTGACCACTGCCGTGTCAAAGGTGTGAACTCGATGAAAAGCCAATCAATCAGCTCGGTGTTGATGGTCTGCATGGGCAACATTTGCCGCTCGCCGACGGCCGAGGGCGTGTTGCGGCAAAAGTTGCACGCGGCGCACCTGTCGCCGTGGATCACCGTCGACTCGGCGGGTACGCATGCGTGGCACGCCGGCGAGCCGCCCGATGCGCGCTCGCAGCAGCATGCGCTGCGACGCGGCTACGACCTGTCGTCGATTCGGGCGCGCGCGGTCACCGCACGTGACTTCGAACGCTTCGATTTGATCCTGGCCATGGACTGGGACAACCTGGCGTTGCTGCAGCAGCAATGTCCGCTGGCACGGCAACACAAGCTGCGTCGCCTGTGTGAATTTGCCAGCGCCGCCGAGCCATCGGTCGTGCCCGACCCGTACCAAGGCGGACCCGAAGATTTTGACCATGTGCTGAACGTGGTGGAGGACGCATGCGGCGGACTCGTTTCCTTTTTGTCCAAGACAATTCATTGTCAAACCGGCGGAACTTCTTGATTCAATGCCGACCGAACTGGTCAAGTTCCGTTATATTCGACCAATCTTGTCAAGTAATAGAAGGCCCCAAAAAGGCGTTTTAGTACCGATGGATTGGCGGCAAGCGGGTTTGTTTTTAAAGCCTTTTTGTTCGTCATGCCCTGCGGGGTCCCAAGGAGAAAAACCATGCGTTTAACTACCAAAGGTCGTTTTGCCGTTACCGCCATGATCGATTTGGCGCTGCGTGAACACTCAGGGCCGGTCGCGCTTGCAGCGATCAGTGCCCGTCAGCAAATTTCGTTGTCTTATCTGGAACAGTTGTTCGGTCGGCTGCGTCGCAATGAGCTGGTCGAAAGCACCCGCGGTCCCGGAGGCGGTTATTCGCTTGGCCGCAAGTCGGAGGAAATCACCGTCGCCGACATCATCTTGGCAGTCGACGAGCCGATCGACGCCACGGGCTGCAGTGGCAAGGAGAACTGCATGGGCGATGATGGCGGTCGCTGCATGACACACGACCTGTGGGCCAGCTTGAACACCAAAATGATCGAGCACCTGAATTCGATATCGTTAAAAAATCTGGTCGAAGACCAGTTGGCTAAAGGTATATCGGTCGAAGAGCACACGATCAAACGCGCCATCTCGTTGCGCCCCGTGGTCAAGCCGATCCGTATCACCGCACCCAATTCGGTGTTTGCACTCGGCAACGCGTTTGCCAAGTAAACGCGCCGTATCTGCTTGTCCCGCACCTCGAACACCTGCGCCTTACAGAGCAAACCATCCATCATGGATATGACCCCGCACTTCCCCGTTTACATGGACTACGGCGCTACCAATCCGGTAGATCAGCGCGTAGTTGATGTGATGATTCCGTGGCTGCGCGAGCACTTCGGCAACCCTGCGTCACGCAGCCATGCGTGGGGCTGGGAAGCCGAAGCCGCGGTTGAAAAAGCACGCGAAAACGTGGCCGCCTTGATCGGTGCCGATCCCCGCGAAATCGTTTGGACATCGGGCGCGACCGAGTCCAATAACCTCGCCATCAAAGGCGCGGCGCATTTTTACCAAACGCGCGGCAAGCACTTGATCACCGTGAAGACCGAGCACAAAGCAGTGCTCGACTCGATGCGCGAACTGGAGCGACAAGGCTTCGAGGTGACCTATCTCGATGTCGAGGCCGACGGATTGCTGAGCCTTGAAAAGTTGAAGGCCGTCATGCGAGCTGACACGATTTTGGTGTCGGTCATGTTCGTCAACAACGAAATCGGTGTCATCCAAGACATCCCGGCGATCGGCGCGCTGTGTCGTGAACGTGGCATTATTTTTCACGTCGATGCGGCGCAAGCCACCGGCAAAGTGGCGATTAATCTGGCCTCGCTGCCGGTCGATTTGATGAGCTTGGCGTCGCACAAAACCTATGGTCCGAAAGGCATCGGCGCGCTGTATGTTTGCCGCAAACCACGGGTACGAATCGAGGCGCAAATGCACGGCGGCGGTCACGAGCGCGGCATGCGTAGCGGCACGTTAGCCACGCATCAAATTGTCGGCATGGGGGAAGCGTTTCGTATCGCGCGCATCGAGATGGCAACCGAGAATGAGCGCATTCGCATGCTCAGAGACCGCTTGCTGGCTGGCTTGCAAGAC
>JAYUGJ010000128.1:0-45818 GCA_043738425.1 Burkholderiales bacterium | reverse complement strand
GTGTCGCAGGGCAACCTCGGTGCGATCGGCGGATTGGTCGCCACAGGCAACAACAACAACCTGCAATTGCCGTCTGCGCAAAGTGCTCGCATCACCGTGGTGGCGGGTATCAAAGGCGACATCAACTTGGCGAAGATGGATGCGACCTACGCTGAAATCGTTGCACTGAACAAGGCCTCGCCTGACATCGTCGATTTGTACCGTCAGCTGGGCACCGAGGTCGACCCGGCGGTGGTGCTGGCAGCTGCCGACGTGGCCACACTCGCCCAACGCAATGCGGCGTATGCGCGCTACACCACGCTCGACAATGACGCGCCACGCGCGCTGGCGGCATACCAAAAATCATTGAAAGACGGCAAGCTGCCGCTGGGCCCGACCGCCGACAGTGCGGCGGCCGCCGAGCTGTACCGGCTGCTCAATACCGAGACAGATGTGACCCGGTTGCAAGCCGCAGATTCATTGGCATCGCTGGCCGCCAAACCGGGTGGCGCGGCGTATGCGGCGTATGTCGATTTCGACAAACGCTACCCGCGTGTGTTCGCCGACTATGTGCAGCGGCGCGGGCAGGGTGCCACGCCCACCGGCATCACGCCGATGGTGTTTTCCAACGCGCTGGCCGAGGTGGTGGCGCAGGTGGTGCCGGCCGATGCCGTCAGCGGCGGCAACATCACCAGCTTTCGTACCTCGATTCAAACCTACGGCGGCAGCGACGTCGATTTGTGGGCACCTGGCGGCGACATCGTGGTCGGCTTGACCGAAGAAAACCGCAGCAAGACCATCGGCGTGGTGACGGTGGCCGGTGGTTCGATACGCAGCGTGTTGTCGGGCAACTTCAGCATCAACAAAGGCAAAACCATCACCGGCCAGGGCGGCGACATCCTGTTGTTTTCAACGCAGGGCAGCATCGACGCGGGCAGGGGTGCGAAGACGTCGCTGTCGACCCCGCCGCCGGTGCGGCAACCGATCTTCGACGCCGACGGTAACCAGATCGGCGTGCGGGTTGCCGTGAGCAGCGCTTTGCAAGGCAGCGGTATCCAGACCCTGACCTCCGACCCAGACGGTCTGGGTCCGAAAGAGTCCCCGAAGCCCGGCAGCATTTATTTGTTCGCGCCGGCCGGTGCCATCGATGCCGGTGAAGCCGGCATCCGCTCCAGCGGCAACATCGTGCTGAATGCGCAAACCGTGCTTAACGCCAGCAACATCAGCGTGGCGGGTTCGTCGGCCGGGGTGCCGGTGGTGGCGGTCGGCAGCATTGCCTCGGCACTGGCCAGCGGCGGCAGCAACAACAACGCGAAGCCCGGCGAAGACGCCGCCAAGGCCGCCGAAAAAGCCCGTGCCGCAGCCTCGGAGGGCCTGCAAAAGCCGACCATCTTGACCGTCGAGGTGCTGGGCTTCGGCGACAAGAACTGCAAAGAGCAGCAAAAAGATTGCTTCGGTAAATGATGCGTTCACACGTCTGGCAGTGGTCAGCCGCGCGCGCTCGGCGTGGCAGTGGCGTGTGTCTTGATCGGGCCGTGCGCACATGCTGCTGCTGAACGTCATTCCTTCGGTCGACCCAACGCAAGGCGGACCGGTGGAAGGGTTGCGCCAAACCATCAAGGCGACCCGCCACCTCGGTCACACGCATGAGGTGCTGACGTTCGATGCGCCGCGCGAACCCTGGGTGAGCAGCTTTGCGGCCGAAACGCATGCGCTCGGTCCGGTGCGCTCGACGTACGGCTACACCGCGCGTGCGGTGCCGTGGTTGCGTGCCAACGTAAACCGGTTCGATGCGGTCATCGTGCACGGCCTGTGGCAATACAACGGCCGCGCGGTGCGCCAGGCGTTGCGCGGCAGTGCGGTGCCGTACTTCGTTTACCCGCACGGCATGTTGGACCCGTGGTTCAAACACGCCTACCCGTTCAAGCACATCAAGAAATCGCTGTACTGGTGGGCGTCACAGCGCGCGGTATTGCGTGATGCGGCGGCCGTGTTGTTCACCGCCGATGAAGAAGCGCGGCTGGCGTCGCAATCGTTCTGGCCGTATCGGGTGAATGCTGCGGTGGTCGGTTACGGCGTGACGTTGGGCGCGCCCGACACGCTCGGCTCGGCGGCGGCGTTTGTGCAGGCATGGCCCGCAACCCGCGGCAAGCGGCTGGTGCTTTTTTTGAGCCGCTTGCATCCGAAAAAAGGTGCCGACGTGTTGATTGAAGCGTTTGCGCAAGTCGCCGCTGGCGACCCGGATCTGCATTTGGTGATGGCCGGGCCGGACGACAAGACGGGCGTGCGCGCCGGCTTGGAAGCGCAGGCCAGTCGGCTGGGTATTGCCAACCGAATCACCTGGACCGGCATGTTGACCGGCGACGCCAAATGGTCGGCCATTCAAGCGGCCGAAGTGTTTGCGCTGCCGTCGCACCAGGAAAATTTCGGCATCGCGGTGGTCGAGGCATTGGCGTTGGGCGTGCCGGTGTTGATCTCCGACAAGGTCAACATCTGGCGAGAAATCGTGCGCGCCGGCGCAGGCTTTGCCGACACCGACACGGTGGCCGGTGCGGCAGCTACGTTGCACCGTTGGTTGAGCCTGAACGTGGCGCAGCGCACCGCCATGAAACTGCGCGCCGTCGCCTGCTATCAGCGCCAGTTCAACATGCAAGCGGCTGCGCAGCGGTTGGTGGCGACGATTGAAGTTCACACCGCAGGTAAAAAGCAGGCCATGCCGCTGTCAGCGGAACCGCCGCGGGCGCAACTGCCTCAGGCAGCGGGCGAACCGCTGTCACATCACGTGCCCTAAGCGTCACAGCGCTGCAACAAAGGCTGATTAAGGTCAGCGGCTGTGTGTCAAAGGCCGCCTCTTGCAGACGGTTGTGCTCCCGTGATCAAAAAACTTGCAGTGCTGGGTTTGACGCTGATCGGCTTGCTTTCAGCAGGCGCATCACACGCCACCTGGAACGCCGACTGGAAGCAGCGCACCAAGATCGGCTTGAACACCGCGGCCGACGGTTTACCGCTGGCCACTGCGGTCGATTCGGTGCCGGTGCTGATACGCCTGCACACCGGCAACTTTGCGTTTGCCGATGCCAAGGCCGATGGTTCTGATTTGCGCTTCATCGCGGCCGACGACAAAACGCCGCTGAAGCACCACATCGAAAAATTCGACGGCTTGAATGAGTTGGCGTTGGTGTGGGTGCAACTGCCTAAATTGGCGGCGGGCAACAAAGCCGATTTCGTCTGGCTGTATTTCGCCAACCCCGCAGCCGCTGCGGGCGACGATGCGAAAGGCAGCTACGACACCACGCAGGCGCTGATCTATCACTTCAGTGAAAAAGAAACGCTGCCGCAAGACACCACCGCCAACGCGAACCATGCGACCAAGTCGACCGCCAAGGCCACCGGCACCGGCGTGATCGGCGGCGGCCTGGCCTTCGACGGCGCAGCCGAGCTGGTGTTGCCGTCGACACCGTCGTTGAAGTCGAACACCAACGGGTTGACGCTGTCGATGTGGATCAAGCCCACCGACGCAGCCGATGCGCCGATCTACACCCAAACTGTAGGCGCAGGCCCGCTCAAGGTGTCGATCAAAGGCGGCAAGTTGCTGGCACAAAGCGGCACGCTCGCCGCCACCGCATCTACCGCTATTGCCGCGGGTGCGTGGCAGCACCTCACGGTGGTGGTGAAAGACGGCCTCGCGATTTACCTGAACGGTGCCGAGGTGGCCCGCGCGCCCGGCAGCGTGCCCGATCTCGGCGGTGGCGCGGTAATTGGCAAAGGCTACAAAGGCGAGATCGACGAGCTGCAAATATCGACCACCGCGCGCTCGGCCGACTGGATCAAGGCGGCTGCGCTGTCGCAAGGCCCCGACCAGAAGCTGGTGGTCTACGGCCAAACCGAAGCCGACGCGGCTGCCGACACCGGCCCGTCGTATGTGAAGATTTTGCTCAGCGCCGTCACGCTCGATGGCTGGATCGTCATTGGCATCTTGATGGTGATGTTCGTGGTCAGCGTGTTTGTGATGATCGGCAAAGCGATCTTCGTGAGCCGTGTGGCGAAGGACAACAAGCGCTTTTTGTCGCAGTTCGAAAACCTGATTGGCGGCGTGCGCAGTGACGGCGTGACCGACGCCGATGCGGCCCAGGAAACTGCGGCGGCCAAGGCCTATCCGCACTCGCAACTGCACAAGCTGTACACCGCCGGCGTGCATGAATTGCGCGGCCGCTTCGATGCGTACCGTGCCGCAGGCCGCTCGATGAACATCAGCGAGCAGTCGCTGGCCGCCATCCGCGCCACCGTCGATGCGCGGCTGGTGCGCGAGCTGCAGCGACTCAACAGCAAGATGGTGTTATTGACGATCGCGATTGCCGGCGGTCCGTTCCTGGGCCTGCTCGGCACGGTGGTCGGCGTGATGATTACTTTCGCTGCCATTGCCGCCGCCGGTGACGTGAACGTGAACGCCATCGCGCCAGGCATTGCTGCCGCACTGGTGGCCACGGTCGCGGGCCTGGCAGTCGCCATACCGGCGCTGTTTGGCTACAACTATTTGTCGGGTCGCATCAATGAGTTGACGTCCGACATGCAGGTGTTCGTCGATGAGCTGACGACCCGCATCGCCGAAAACCACTCGACTTGAATCGGACACCCACGCCATGAAGATGCAGGCCGCAGGCAAGGCGTATGACGAAATCAACGTCGTGCCGATGCTCGATTTGTCGTACGTGCTGTTGGTGATTTTCATCATCATGACCACCGCGTCGGTGCAAGGCATCAAGGTCAACCTACCGAAGGCCAGTGCCGCGCCCAGCTTGGCCAAGCCGCTGACGAAAGCCATCACGATCCGCGACGACGGGCAGATTTTTCTCGACACCTACCCGGTCACGATGACCGAGTTGGAAGACCGGTTGAAGCAGCTGAAAGCGGTGAACCCGAGCTTTCCGGTAGTGATCAAAGGCGACGCGAAAGTCAGTTACGAAAAGGTGGTCGATGTGCTCGACCTGATGGGCCGCCTCGACATCACGCAACTCGGCCTGGTGACCCAGCGCCTGGTGAAGTAGCCGCCGTATTGCGATGCAACCCGACGACGACGCAGGCGGTGCGCGAGCGCTGTGGACCAAGTTGGCTGCGGGCTTGATCGCCGCCGCATTGGCCGTCGCGGTGGTGCTGATGCTGATGCAGTTTTTGTCAGGCCCCTCGGCCAAGAAGCCGGGGCTGGCGCAAATTGCATTGATCAAACAACCGCCACCACCACCGCCGCCCAAGCCGCCGGAAAAGCCACCCGAGCCGCCGAAGATCAAAGAAGAAGTGAAGGTCGAGCAACCAAAAGACGAGCCCAAACCGGCCGAAGCCAAAGCGCCCGACGACAAGCCCGCGTCTGACAAACCGCTGGGCGTGGATGCCGATGGCAGCGCCGGCAGCGACGGCTTCGGCCTGGCCGCGAACCGCGGCGGGCGCGACATGTTGAGCACCGGCGGCGGTGGCGGCGGGGCTTACTACTCCGGCTTGCTGCAGCGGCAATTTTTTGAAGCGTTGTCGCGCAACCGCAAGGTGTTGAAAGACGAATTCAAAGTGGTGGTACGCATTTGGTTGGGCGACGACGGGCGGGTGCAAAAAGCCGACATCGTGTCGGGTTCGGGCAACCCGGTGGTCGACGATTTGATTCAAGTCACGCTGATGGAGATGAACCCGCTGCGCGATGTGCCGCCCAGCTCGATGCGGCCGATGCAACTGCGATTGAGCAACCGATCGTGAGCCGCGGTAGCGGCGTGCCGATGTTTCCCGCGATGGTCCGGACCACTGTTTTCAAGATGCGTAAACCGATGATTTTTTCGCGCCTGGTGGCGGCAATGGCGGTGCTGGCGGGTGCGGCGGTGACCAGCGCGGCCCAGGCGGGCGGGCCGGCCGACATCGAGCAGGTGCGCGCTGCGACTGCGCGGCTGATCAACCAACTGGTCGAGCAGGGCGTGTTGAACCGCGACGCCGCAGCGGCGATGTTGGGCGATGTCGGCAAGCCGCAGGCGGTGGTGTCGACCGCATCGACTGCGCAGCCGGTGCTCGCCGCACCAGCCGCACCAGCTGCACCAGCTGCGGGTGCACTGCCGGTGCTGGCTGCACCACTGGTTGCCCCCACCACCGCACAGGCGCAACCAATGCCGGTGGCAGCCTATGCGGCCGCACCGAGCGCGGCTCCTGCAGCTCCAGCGGGAGTCGCGGGTGACGCGGCCAGCAGCCCAAACGCTGCTGCTGCCGGTGCAACCAGAGCCGCTGCGGGCACGGTGCGGGTGCCGTACATCCCCGAGTTCATGCGCAAGGAATTGAAAGAAGAAATTCGCCTCGAGCTGGCCGCGCAGGCGTTTCGCGAAGGTTGGTCGGGGCCTGGGTCGATCCCGGGTTGGGTGCGCGGTTTGGAGTGGGAAGGCGACCTGCGATTGCGCGCGCAATTCGACCGTTTCGCCAACGACAACGCCGAGACGCTGAGCATCGCAGACACCAACCGCAACCGGTCGTTGTCGCTGCTCAACGTCAGCGAAGACCGCGACCGCATGCGCTTTCGGGCGCGCATCGGCTTGAACGCCAAGATCGACAGCAATTGGTCGGGCGGTGTGCGCTTGACCACCGGCAGCGCAACCGATCCGTTGTCGTCTAACCAGACGCTGGGCAACTTCAACAACCGGTACGCGGTGTTGATCGACCGCGCCTACATCCGCTACAAATTCGGCGACCAATTCAACGCGGTGGCGGGTCGGTTCGGCAACCCGTGGTTCGGCACCGATTTGTTGTGGGCCAACGACCTGAGCTTCGATGGCGTGGCCGTGCAGTGGACGCCGCAGATCACGCCCGAGATACGCGGCTTCGCTACCGCCGCGGCGATGCCGGTGCAAGAAATCGAACTGGCCTCGGCCGACAAATGGTTGTTCGGCGCGCAGGTCGGTGCCACCTTGCCGAGTGCGCCCACCAGCATCGGCGGCAAAGTGGGCTTGGGCTTTTTTCGCTACCTGAACATGGTCGGTAAATCGAATGCAGCCAACTCGTCGTTGAATGATTTCACCGCGCCGGCGTTTGTACAAAAGGGCAACACGACGTTCAACATTTCCTCCGACGCAAACCGGCCTTTGTTGGCGTTGGCGTCTGAGTACCAGCTGCTGAACCTGACCGGCCAGGCCGACTTTCCATCGATCGGCGGCAAGCGGGTCATCCTGACCGGCGACTACGTGCACAACTTCGGCTTCGACCGCCGCGCCGTCAGTGCGCGGGTCGGCGCAGATGTCGAAGGCCAGGTCGACGCATGGCATTTGCGCGCCGCGTTCGGCAATGCCGAGATCAAGGCGTTGCACGACTGGCAGGTTTCGATGGCCTACAAACGCATCGAGCGCGACGCGGTGCTCGATGCGTTTACCGACAGCGACTTCCGCCTCGGCGGCACCGATGCCAAAGGCTTCGTGCTGGGAGGCAGCTACGGCCTCGGCAAAAACACCGCGGCGGCCGTTCGATTTTTCAGTGGCGATGCGCTCAGTGGCCCACCGCTGTCGATCGACGTGTTGCAGTTCGATTTGAACGTGCGGTTTTGAGGCGCTGCAAGTGACCAACCACCGTACCGCCCGCATGCCGATCGCTGTGCTGCTGGCGACGACGCTTGCGCTGTGTGCAACGTCTGTCGGCCCCGCCCGCGCGGCCGACGACAAAGCCGCCGCCAAAGCAGCGCGCCGCCAGCAGATGCAAATGCAAGCCTTGCAGCAGCAGGTGCAAGAAGCGCAGGCCGCGAAAACCAAGGTCGAGACCGACAAAGCCGAAGTCGACAAACAACTGGCCGACCAAACTGCGCAGGCTGCTGCGGCCAAAGGCAGCGCCGCCAAATTGAGCGGCAGCTTGAAAGCGGCCGAAGGTGCGCGCGCGCAATTGACCGCCACGGTGGCGTCGCTCGAGAAGCAGTTGGCCGAGCAAAAACGCCGCCACGACGATGCGCTGGCGGCGAAGGCGCGCGAGCTGGTGCAGTTCACCCGGCTCGGCGAGAGCCAGCAAGCGCTGCTGCAAGCGAAGCTCGAGCACCAGGTCGCGCAAGTCGGTGAATGCACCGCGAAGAACACCAAACTGATACACCTGAGCGCCGAGCTGCTCGACCGTTACCGAAGCAAAACCGTTGGCGATGTGATGAAGCAGCGCGAGCCGCTGCTTGGCATGGGCGACGTGCAAATGTTCAACCTGGTGCAGGACTACCGCGACCGCGCCGACGCCGAGCGCTACACCGCGGTCGGGCCGCAGGACGTGACTGCGCGGGGCGCCCCTCCGGCATCCCAAGCGCCGCAATCGTCTTCACAAACGTCGCCGCAAGCACCGGCCACGGCAGCAGCCGCTGCAGCGGTATCGGCATCGCCGCCGACCGCCACGCCGCTACCGGCACCCATTCCCGTTCCTTAACGCCACACGTTCACAGGTGAAATAAAAGGCAATGACCGTCCACCGCGCACTGAAGTTCGTCTCGCATTCGGTGGTGCTGCGCACCATCTCTGCGGCGTTCAGCCTCAGCTTGCTTGTTTCGTGTTCCAACTTCGCGGGCTTGCCCGATTTCTCTGGCGTGCAGCCGCCGCTGGTGTTCAACGGGCCGCCGCCGGTTGCGTCGATCATCGTCAGCGCGCCGCTGGCGGGCAACTTCGCGGCACCCGCTGCAGCCGCCTCGCCTTCACCGATTGCGCCAGCCACGTCCCCCACCAAGTGGGGCGATCCGCTGGTGGCTACGCCGCCGGTGGCTTCCGCCGCGCCTGCCGGTGCGGCCCCGCCCGGCAACACCAGTAATAGCGGCAACACCGGCATCGCCGATGCTTCGTATGTGATCGGCCCGGAAGACGCGCTCGACATCGCGGTGTGGAAAGACGAAACGCTGAAAGCCGCGACCTTGGTGCGCCCGGATGGCGGCATCTCATTTCCGTTGGCAGGCGACTTCATCGTGGCCGGCTTGACCGCGTCGCAGGTGCGTGATGAGTTGGTGCGGCGGCTCGAAAAATTCATCCCCGAACCGGTGGTCACGGTGCAGGTGGTGCGGGTGGCCAGCTACCGTATTTATGTGCTCGGCCGGGTCAACAAACCGGGTGACATTTTGGCCGGTCGCAACATCGATGTGCTGCAAGCGCTGAGCATTGCCGGCGGCATGACGCCGTTCGCCAGTGAAGACGGCATCCGCATCATCCGCAAGGTGGCGGGGCAAACCGTGTCGATCCCGTTTCAGTATTCACGGGTGCGCAAAAGTGGTGACCTGTCGCAAAACATCACGCTGCGCAGCGGCGATGTACTGATGGTTCCATGAACCGCAATGCACGCCGCCGCCACCGCTTGCCCCTACCTTGCACGCCCCGCTGGCACATGCTGTGCGCGGTCGCGCTGGGCAGCGTGTTGCCCGCAGCACACGCGAGCTTGTGGACGCTCGAGCGCAATGTCGAGGCGCGGTTCGAAATGAACGACAACATCGCGCTGGTTCCAAAACCCTCGGGCACGGTGACGACGTTCGCGGTGTCGACCGCGCTGGCTGCTATTCACCAAATGGAAAACACCAGCACCCGCGCCAACCTGGCGGTGACGGCGCTGAAGCAGCAAGGCCGCGCGGGCAACGACCGCATCGATGCGAACCTGGGCCTCGTTCACACCTTCAGTGACGAGCTGAACAGCATCACCCTGAGCACGCTGTATGCGCAAGACTTCAACAACGTGGTGCAAAACGCCGACGTGACGGTGGGCCGTGGCAAGCGGCGCAACACCTTGTTGCAAGCCGCGTGGTCGCGCAGCCTGACCGAGCGCTTGAGCGTCGGCACGCAGCTCTCGACCTCACGCACCAGCTATGACGACAAAGTGTCGGCAGGCGATGGTTTTCGCAACACCGCGCTGGCGGGCGGCTTCACCTACCGCGTCACTGAAACCGATACCGTGACCTTGCAGGCCAGCCGCTCGGACTACCGCAACGCCACCGGCAACAACGAATCGACCACCCACGATCTGAGCTTCGGCTGGTCGAGCGCACTGAGCGAACGCGTCAGCGCCTCGCTGCGCCTGGGCGTGTACCGCACCGAGCGCAGCGTCAAGCGCACGCGTGAATACTGTCCCGCGCAGCTGTCGCTGTGCTTGTCCGGCCTGGTGCCGGTTCGCACTGCCAATGTGCGCTTCGACACTGCGTCCAACGGCTTGATTTACAGCTCGGGCTACGGCTGGCAGTTCGATGAACGCACCGGCCTGAGCTTCACCAGTGGACGCCAGCAAACCCCCACCGGCAGCGGCACGGTCGTGAGCAGCAGCACGCTGAACCTGGGGCTGAACCACGCGTTCTCCGAAACCTTCAGCGGCACCGCCAGCTATGCGCAATCGCGCTCGTCGTATGAACGGCAAGACGGCGGCGGCTCGGCGTTTCAACAGTCGTTCGGCGTGTCGCTGAACCGGCAGCTTTCGCCCGAACTCAACTTGCAATTCGGTGCCCAGATGTTCCGCGCCAACAACCGCGGTGCGAACAATTCGGCCCAGTCGACCAGCCTGAGCGTGGCGCTGAAATACGAGTGGCAAAAGCGCGATGCAACGCGTTGAGTTGAGCCGCACCGCGCCGCGCCACTGAACCCCAGCACACCATGCCCGCCGTTGCCCAAGACTTGTACCCGGCCGTTGAACTGAACGGCGACAGCGGCAAAACGCTGGCCGATTACCTCGGCATCGTGCGCCGCCGCCGCCGCTTGATTGCGGCCGTGTTCGCAGCGCTGTTGTTGCTTGCGGCGGTGGTGGCGGTGGCGCTGCCGCCGGTGTACCGGTCTACCGCCACGATCCTGATCAAAGAACAAGAAATTCCGCAGGAATTCGTTCGCTCGACCGTGACCAGCTTTGCCGACGAGCGCATTCAGGTCATCAGCCAGCAGGTGATGACGCGCACCACGCTGCTCGATCTGGTCGACAAGTACGGCCTATACGGCAAGGCCCGCCAACGCGAAACCAGCGAAGAAATACTCGACCGCATGCGGCTCGACATCAAGCTGGTGCCGATCAGCGCCGAGGTGACCGACCGGCGCAGCGGCTCACCGGTGAAATCGACAATTGCGTTTCGCCTGTCGTACGACAGCGAGATCGCTGCCAATGCGCAAAAAATTGCCAATGAATTGAGCACGCTGTATTTGAACGAGAACGTCAAGAATCGCCAACAAAAGGCGGCCGAGACCACGCTGTTTCTCGACGAGGAACTCAACCGCGTGACCGAGCACGTGTCTGAACTCGAACAAAAACTCTCGGCCTTCAAAGCGCGCAACCAGGGCCGGCTGCCCGAGCTGAGTGTGTCGAACCAAATGGGCAGCGAACGTGCCAATGCCGACATCCAGCGCATCGAGCGCGAGATCGCATTCGCTGAAGAGCGCCGCGTTGCGCTGCAAAACCAACTGGCCGACACCAAATCGGCGACACCGATCACCGCCGCCACCGGCAACATTCTGGAACCCGAAGACCGGCTGAAGGCGTTGCAATTGCAGCTCACCAGCTTGACCGGCGTCTACAGCGACAGCCACCCGGATGTGAAACGGGTGCGCCGTGAAATCGCCACACTGAAAGTCGAGACCGGTTTGCAAGACGACGCCACCGACCGCGATGCCAAGCTGCTGCAACTGCAAGAACAAATCGCGGCACTGCGGCAAAAGTATTCCGATGACCACCCTGACGTGGCGCAGCTCAAGCGGGTCTATGCGGCGATCGACAAAGCGGTGCGCACCGGTGCCGACGCGCCTGAAGGCCGGGCCGATTCGATTCGGCGTGCGCGCAAGCCCGACAACCCGGTCTACATCAACCTGAAAACGCAGATCGAAACCATCAACTCGCAGGTGCAGTCGCTGCGCAGCGAACGCATCGAGCTGCGCGGCAAGCTGCAACTGCTCGACATGCGGGTGAGCCAAACGCCGGAGGTCGAGCGCGAGTACCTCGAGCTGGCGCGCGACCTCGACAGCTCACGCATGCGTTTTCGCGAACTGCGCGAAAAACAAATGCAGGCGCAGGTGGCTGAGCAGCTGGAACGCGGCCGCAAGGCCGAGCGCTTCACGCTGATCGAGCCGCCGATATTTCCGGAAAAACCTTACAGCCCGAATCGCGCATTGATATTCGGCGTCGGCGTGCTGCTGGCGCTGGCCGCCAGCGTTGGCGCGGCAGCGCTGGGCGAGGCGCTGGACCAAACCGTGCACAGCGCCCGTGACGTGATCCGGGTGATGCAGGTGCCGGTGCTCGCGGTGCTGCCTGCATTGCCGAGTGCGGTGCTGCTGCGCCGCCGCGCATCGATGCGAAAAATCATGCTGGTGGGCGGGCTGGTGCTGATGGCGTGCGCGCTGGCGGCATTTCATTACTTCTACATGCCGCTCGATGTGGCGTGGTTCGGCCTGCAACGCAGGTTGTCGCCATGAAGCGCTACGACGATCCGGCGTTGCTGGTGGTCAATCCGGTGCTGTCGGTGCGCAGCTTTGCGGTGCCGTCGGCGGCCGATGTGCTGACCGACACCGTGCCCGCAGCGGTCGGCGAAACGACGCAGGCGCAAGCCGCTGACGCGGTCGAGCCATCGCCGCTTGCGCCTGCTGATGGCGCGGTGTTACACGCCGAACAGCATGCCGAGCCGCGTGCCGAGCCGCTGCACATCGAATACTCGAGCACGCGGGTGCTGGGCGACGCGATTGCGCGGCTGCGACGTACCCACGGCGTCGTCAACAACGACCGCTCGCCGCTGGCCGAATCATTCAAGATGCTGCGCAACCAGGTGTTGCAACGTCTGCGTGCCGATGGCTTCAACCTGCTGGCGGTGACGAGTGCGCGGCGCATTGAAGGCAAGTCGCTGACGGCGGTGAACCTGGCGCTGACGATTGCGGCCGATTACGACTCGGCGGTGCTGTTGGTCGACGCCGACCTGAGTGGCCACGGGCTGCAAACCCTGTTCGGCCTGGAAGGCGCGCGCGGCTTGAGCGACCATCTGACGCAGGGTGCGCCGGTGGCCGAGTTGTTGGTCAACCCCGGCGTGCCGCGTTTCGTGTTGCTGCCCGCAGGTCGACAAGCGGTGCTCAATTCGGCCGAGCTGCTGGCGACCAAAGCAGCGCAACAACTCATGGCCGAGATGAAGCGGCGCTACGCCAACCGCTACATCGTCATCGACCTGCCACCGTTGCTGGACACCGCTGACGCGCTGGCATTTCTGCCGCAGGTCGACACCACGCTGGTGGTGGTGGAAGAACACACCACCAGCGTGCAAGACATGGAAACCATGGCCGAGTTGCTGGCCCCGTTCAACCTGATCGGCAGCGTAATCAGCCAGGCGCGCGAAACCGAAAAACCCGACTTGAAAAAACGCCCGCCCTGGTACACCCGCGTGGTGGCGGGCTTTCGCAGCGGCTTCAAATCGGGTCGTGCCGACGGTGAAAGTGCAGCCTCTCGATAGCGCGGCCACTGCGTCGGGCTGCACCACCGGGCCGGCTATTTCGGACCAGTGGGTGGCGCGTCGGCGGTGGTGTGGATGTCATGTTGATCTTCGAGCATTCGCTTACCAAATTTTCAACTCGACATTTTCAAAAGGAGCTGGCGATGCCTGCAGTGAAAACCAAAACCAAAACCAAAACCAAAACCACTGCGGCCGTGATCGGCCTGCTAGGCATGGGTGCTGCCCATGCCGACCTGACCAGCACGCTGGGGTCCGGCAGTTTTTCGGCACCGGTGGCCATCGCTTTTTCCAACTCGGCGGTGACCACCGGCACCGTCTCGGGCGTGTTCAATTTTCTCGACACCTGGACATTCACCTTGCTCGGCGGTGCCAACGTCCAGGCCCTGGCGACGTCGTTCGTCTACGACTCGCCACTGCCCGGATACCCGCTCACCTTCGGCATATCGAACCTCGATGTCGACTTGTTCAACAGTAGCAACACGCTGATTTCGGCCGGTACGACCTCGGTGGTCAACGGCACGCCGTTCACGATATTCACCTCGACGACGCCGACCACCCCGTTTGCCGCCGGCGCGTATTCGCTCAAGGTGCGCGGCACCATCGTCGGCCAACCGGCTTCGTATTCAGGCAATGTGATTGCGGTGGCGCCATCGGCCGTGCCGCTGCCTGCCGCCTTGCCGTTGTTGCTGATGGGCTTGGGTGCCATCGGTGTCACCGGCAAGCGCCGCCGACACGCTGCCGCAGCCTGACATCGCAGTCACAGCCACCACACCGATAAAACATGACCACCTCGGACGAGTTCACTTTCATCGCCGCGCAGCTGCAATGGCTGGAAGCGCAGCTGCGCGAGCAGCCGGTGCCGAACGACAACCCCAGCCGCATGGAAAGCGCGCTCAATGCGCTGGCCTGCGCGCAGGCGGTGATCGTTCAACTCGGCCAGATGGGACGCCGCCTGCGTGCCGAGTCTGTGGTGTCGGCGAGCGCTGACTGAGGCATGCGCACGCGGTTGTCGCTGGTCTTTTGCGGTGTCGTTGGCTGTGTGGCGCACGGTGCAGTTGCGGGCGCGCCGCTGACCGCGCCGGCAAAGCAAAGCGAGCCGATTTGCAGCGTGCGGGACGCCACCGCAAGCAGCCAGCAAATCGAATGCACGCTGACGGCCGCGGCCGAGACCCAGAGGTACCAACTGCAGATCAATTTCACGGGCGGACACGACGACACCAGCGCATCCATGTCACCGACGCTGAATGGTGTGCCGTTGGTGTGCGACGCGCCAGCCAAATTGACGTTGTTTGCCGAAGACGGTGATGTCAGCCTGGTGTGCCGATTCACCCTGATGGGAAAGCCGGGTGACAGGTATTTACTGCACACCGTGGTCAGCTGGAATCATGCGCAGTACGCCGGATATGTGTTGGGGGTGTTGCTGAAAAAAGATGCCTGAGGCAGCGGCAGCGGCACCGGCAGCGCAGTGCCGCGCCAGCCCGCAGGTGCCTGATGGTGAATGCCTGCCCGCAATGCGGCTGTCACGGTGACAACTGTCACAGGCCACGACAAGAATGCCGCGAATGCACGAAGTCATCGAGTTGTTCCCCACGCCGTTCATGCGCGTTGCGGCTGCGTTGAACCCGGCACTGGTCGACGGCCTGGTTGCGCATTTCAGCGGGGGCGCGCACCACGACAACAACACCTCGCCCAAGCTGACCCACACCCAACTGCTGCAGCCGGGCGACAGCCCGCTGCTGGTCGATGCGGCAGCAGCCATCACCCCGCATCTGATCGACTTCGGTGCGCTGCTATTCGGCCAACGGCTGGGTTGGTCGTTGAAGGAAATGTGGGTCAATTTGCTGGCCACCGGCGGCCACCAGGCGATGCACAACCATGCGAACAGTTTCGTGTCGGGGGTGGTGTACCTGACGCATTGCCACCCGGCCGCGCACACCGTGTTCATGAAGTCGCCCGGCGGTTCTGATTTCATTTTTAGAAACGACCATGCCGCGGTGAAGCCGACCGCCTTCAGTGCCGACAAATGGATCAGCCCCGCACCGACCCCCGGCGATTTGGTGCTGTTCCCCAGTTACCTGATGCATGCCGTGCCACCGAACCCCGGCGCGCAGCGTATTTCGATGGCCTTCAACGCGATTCCAGCGCGCTTGGAGTCATGGGGCTACGGCGTGTCGTTTGCTGGCTGATGGCGCGCGTTGCCGTGGCAGCCGATACCTATACACCTGACCCTGCGGTGGTTGCATCGGGTCGCGCCACGTCGGGCGGCACTGCGCGGTTGCCGGTGTCGGCGCTGGTCGTCATGGCGGCGTCGGGCTTTGCCGGGCTCGGCTACCAAATCGTCTGGACACAGCAATTTGCCTTGTGGCTTGGTCATGAAACCGCTGCGGTGTTGGCGGTGGTAGCTGCGTTTTTCGGTGGCTTGTCGGTCGGCGCGCTGGCTGTCGGTCGGTTCATTCAGCGCAGCGCGCGGCCTGCGCGTTGGTACGCCGCATGCGAGTTGGTGATTGCCGCCTGGAGCGTGGCGATGGCGCTGTGCATGGCCCCGGTGGGCCACTGGTTGCTCGGTGCCATGGGCGCGCAGCCCGACCCCTGGTGGCAATGGACGCTGGCATTTGTCGGCGCGTTCGTGGTGTTGTTGCCGGCCACCGCCGCCATGGGTGCCACGCTGCCCGCGATGGAGCGGGTGGTGGGCCAGCTTGGGCGCGAGGGCAGATCGATTGCTGCGCTGTATGCAGGCAACACGCTGGGTGCGGTGGTCGGTGTGTTGGCGGCTGCGTTCTGGCTGGTACCGACTTTCGGCCTGGCGCGCACCGCCGTGGTCTGCGCGGTGCTCAATGGCTTGTGCGCTGCGGCCGTGCTGCGGTTGCCGCTGATCGATGCGCGGCAACCGGCACCGATGCCGCGCGTGGTGCCCAACACGCTGCGCTCGGCCATGCTGATCACGCTGGCGCTCACCGGCCTGCTCGGCATCGGCTATGAAGTGCTGGTGGTTCGGGTGCTCAGCCAGGTGGCTGAAGACACGGTCTACACCTTTGCGATGTTGCTGGCGGTGTACCTGGTCGGCACTGCGCTGGGTGCTGCGGGTTATCAGCGCTGGCTGGGCCAGCGGTCGGCGGGGGGCGCTGGTGTGGGCCTGGGCCTGGGCTCGGGCGTGGGCGTTGGCTCGGGCGAATACACCGACCCATGGCGCGTGCGGCTGCTGTGCGCATTGGCGTTGGCTTGCCTGGTGGGCACCGCCAGTTTGTGGGGTGCCGAAGCCGCCAAGGCTTGGCTGTCGCACGCGCTGCCGACCCGCATGGCCACCGCGTTGCTGGCCGAGGCTGCGCTGGCGCTGATGGCTTTCGGTTTGCCGACCGTGGTGATGGGTGCGCTGTTCAGCCATCTCGCGTCGCAGGCGCAGGCCGCAGGCATCGGCCTCGGGCAGGCGCTGGGTGTCAACACGTTGGGCGCGGCGGCCGCACCGATGCTGTTCGGCGTGTGGCTGGTGCCGACGGTGGGGCTGAAGTTCGCGCTGTTGATCGTGGCGGTCGGCTACCTTGCGTTGCTGCCGTTGCGCGCCTGGAAGCAGCCGCTGTGCGGCATTGCCGCCGCCGGGGCCGCGGTGCTTGCGCTGTGGGCACCTGCGTTGGCGTTCATCGAGTTGCCCGAGGGCGCTCGTGTGGTGAGCTACCAAGAAGGTGCGATGGCCGCGGTCAGCGTGGTCGAAGACGCGCAAGGCATCTCGCGCCTGCGCATCGACAACCGGCAGCAAGAAGGCAGCAGCGCCACGCGGTTGGCTGATGCGCGACAGGCGTTGTTGCCGCTGCTGCTGCACCCCGCGCCGCAGCGCGCGTTGTTCCTGGGGCTGGGCACCGGGGTCACCGCAGCGTCGGCCGCCGAAGACCCGACGCTTGCGGTCGATGTGGCCGAGTTGCTGAGCGAAGTCATTGCCGCATCGGCGCATTTCACGCGTGAATTCAATGGCGGCGCGCCGAACCCGCGGCTGCATTTGATAGCCGCCGATGCACGGCGTTATGTGCGCACGTCTGCCACGCAGTACGACGTCATCGTGTCGGACAACTTTCATCCGGCGCGCAGTGGTTCGGGTTCGCTCACCACGGTTGAACACTTTGCGGCGGTGCGCGCGCGCCTGCATGCAGATGGTGTGTTTTGCCAGTGGCTACCGCTGCACCAGCTCGACCTCGACACGCTGCGCAGCATCGTTCAATCGTTTCTGGCGGTCTACCCGCACGGCTCGGCGCTGCTGGCGACCGGCAGCCTCGACACGCCAGTGCTGGGCCTGGTGGCGCGGCGCGATGCGCGGCGATTCGATTTGGCGCAGGTGCGCGCCAGGCTGGCCGGATCGCAGTGGCCGCAGCAACTGAGCGACTTCGGCCTGGCCGACGAATACGCGTTGCTCGGCGGCTTTGTTGCCGGCGCGCCGTCACTGCGCCGGTTTGCCGATGGCGCAACCGCGAACACCGATGACCGGCCGGTGGTGGCCTACCGCGCGCCGCGCATCACCTACGCGCCCGATTCACTGCCGCGTGAGCGCTTGCTCGATTTGCTGAAGGCGTTGGCCGCAACGCCCACCGCGGCCGCCGATTTGATCGACAGCGGCACCGACGCCGATGCATCGGCACGCATCGCGGCCTACTGGTCGGCGCGTGAGCGTTTCATCGAGGCCGGCAAAAACATCCGGCCACTGAGCAACGCGCAACGCATGCTGGCGCAGGTGCGTGAGCCGCTGCTGGCGGTGCTGGCAATCAGCCCCGACTTTCGGCCGGCCTACGACCCGCTGTTGCGCATGGCGATGGCCCTCTGGCGAACCGACCCGGTGGCCGCGCGCGAGCTGCTGGCGCAACTTCAACAGGTGCAACCGGCCCGACCCGACGCGGCGCGCGCGTTGCAGCAGCTGGCCGCGTCGGCGCCGTAAGTGCAGCCTGGCTGGCCATGGCGATTCGCCCGCACGTGACACTTTTTTCACCGCCGGTTTTTATGGCGAAACCAAACCACCCATTGCAGGAGTGACCGATGCGAACCCGTCCAATTGCGCCCACAGGCGCGCAACGCAAGCGATGTGATGTGAAGCCCGGGTGGTCGAGTTGCCTGTGGGTTTTGACTGCCTGCATAGCGGCCTGTGGCGGCGGTGAACCGGTGAGTTCGCGCGCGCCGACGCAGGTTGAAGCCACGCCCTCGACTGGGGCTGTTGCGGTCAGCCCAGCTGGCGAGCCCGGCGCGGTGGGGACGGCGGCTGAAGTGGCGGTGGCGGCGGTCGCGGTAACCGCGGTAACCGCGGCGGCGGCATCAGCTGCAACC
Organism: Burkholderiales bacterium; assembly: GCA_043738425.1. Lineage (GTDB taxonomy): Bacteria > Pseudomonadota > Gammaproteobacteria > Burkholderiales > Burkholderiaceae_C > PBB1. The sequence goes on along the minus strand of JAYUGJ010000128.1, from coordinate 27,136 downwards.
GCAACGGCAGCGACCGCAGCCCCAGCCGCGCGCGGTGTGTTGCTGCAAGGTATGCCGGGTCAAAGCGCGATGGCGGTGCTGCTTGATTTCACCGACAAGGAATACGCAACGGCCGTGCGTGCGGCCCGCGCATCGCCGCAATCGCCGCAATCGCCCGCAACTTCCGTAACTTCCGCAGCCCCGACGTCTGCGCTGCTCTACGCCGTGATCGGTGAGCAGGCCACCGTCGGCCAGGTCAATGCGGCGCTGGCGGCACAGCAGGCGCGCATCCTCGACATGTCGTACAGCAGTGCCACCGTGACCATCGAGGTGCCGTTGGGCAACAGCAACCCGGCGCTGGCCGATGTCAACGCGCGGCTGATGGCGTCGAAAGCATTTTCCGAAGTCGGTGTCCGCAAAATCAGCCGCTACACACCGCGGCCGAACGTGCCGGTGGTAGTACCCATCGAAGACCACCAAAGCCCGGGTTGACGCGCTGCCGGTTGCTGCCGACGCAGCGTGACGGCCATGCGCCACGGCCGAAAAAAAAGGCCGGTCTGCGACAGACCGGCCGGCGTGACTGCATCGCTCACGTGGGTTGAACGCAATCGCTTTTCAGGCTTTGCGTTTGCGACGCGCCGATGCGCCCAAAGCGGCTGCCCCCAGCGGGAACAGCAATGCGGCCGCAGGCAGTGGCACGGCCGACACGCTGACGTTGTCGATCGCTGCACCGCCGATGTCGGTGAAATCGATCGATGTTGCCGCGCCAGCGAACGCAATGTTGGCCAGCGTCCAGGTGTCGTACGGCAGTGCGCTGGTCAGGTTGGCGGCAAAGCTGAAGCTGGCCAGCGATGCGCCTGCGGCATCGCGAACCGTCACCGTGCCGGCGGTCGGTGATGCGTAATAAAAGCTCACCGCGTTCAAAAAGGAACCGGCCGTGATGGAAATTGCCGCCCGTTCGCCCGGCAGCGGATCGGTTGCAAACATCACCACACCGCCGCCGGTGGGTGTGTTGCTCAGGTTGACCACCGGATTGCCCGCGGCATCGACGTCGTTTGCGAATGCCAGCAAGGCGGCGTTGGCGGTGATGCCGTACGGAGCACTCGCCAGGTTCAGCGAGCTGAAGCTGATTTGGTCTTCGAAATCAATGTTCACCATCGCAGAAAACGCCGGTGCGGCAGCCAGCGCCATGGCCGCTGCAGCGGTAATCGGAATGAACTTCATATGCATGCTCCAAGATTTGATTAATGATCGACATATTCCGTCGGCCCAGAATATCGACTGAAGTGTATGGATTCGAAACCGCTGGCTGCCAGCCCCCAAACGGATCAACTTTCGGGAAATAAAAAACATGAACGGACATATTCGGCCATGTATGTCACTTTTAAGTCGATCTGCGTAGCTCATACGGCTGGTTGCCGATGAGACCTGGGGCTCAACATGCGGTGCAGGGGAGCTATAACGGACTAGTGCGATAGGTTATCTGTGTGCGGTTTTTCGTCAACAAAAAGTCACCGTTGGAAATTATTATTCGTGGTACGTCGGTTTATTAATTATTTTGCCAGCCGATAGACGCGGCGAGTTAACAGATATTTCCACAAAACACGGAGCATTTAATGAAACCTCGATTCAACCTCAGCCCGATCGCATTGGCCGTGGTCGCCGCACTGGGTGCTGCGGCCATGGTCGCCGCACCGACCGCCGCGGTAGCGGCCAAAACCGCCGGTCAGTACGTGGCGGGCGACTTCCACAACCACACCACCTGCTCGGATGGTTCGCTGTCGATGCAAAAGCTGGTTAAGAAATCAGTCGACGAGCCGTGGGGTCTGGATTGGTTTGTGCAGGCAGGCCACGGCGGCACCGGCAACCGGAACTGCACGCTGACCGAAGACGCGTCGCTCGACACGCCGGTCTATCCGGTGTTGTCAGGGGCCACGCCGTTCAATGTGCCGTTCACCACGCCGGTCGGCCCGAATCCGTCGGTCTACACCGGCCCGTCGACCACCTGGGCGCAAAGCATCGGTGTGGCCACCGTCAAAGGCGATGTGAACGGATCCGGGGTGACGCGCAACCTGTGGCGCTGGCAGTCGCTGCAAGAGTTTCAGTACCCGCTAATCGAATATCTCGCCACGTTGAAAAACAAGCCGTTGTTCCTCGGCCTGGAATCGGTGGTTGCCGGTCATGAGCACACCTCGATGGGCGTGATCACCGGCCAGTTGCCTGCATCGTTGACCGCAGCCGGTCTGCCTACCGCACCGAATACCAACCCTGCCGTGAGCCGCTACACCGCGGTAGGCAACGCCAACGCGCTGGCGCAGTGGTCGTATTGCTTCGACCGCGGCGACACCGACACCAGCCGCGGCAACGCGACCGGCAGCAACATCGGCAACAACTGGAATTGCTCGGTCACCGGCAGCCTGAACGCAGCCAACCCGAACTGGAGCGCCCCGGGTCAAAAGCTGACCCAAGGTGCCGCTGGCGTCGGCAGTGGCGTGCGCGGCCACGAAAAGACGGTGGAAGCGATCAAGTGGATGGCCGAAAACCACCCGAACGGCAGCTACTACGTACCCGCCCACCTCGAGCGTGCCGGCCCGTTCAACCCGGACGGCAACAACGGCTTCAACGTGGAACATTTGCGCAATCTGAATAACGCGGGCCCCGGCATTGCGTTCGGTATGGAAACCCAGCCCGGCCACGGCGCATCGCAAGAGCGCGGCGAGTACCGCACCCTGCGCCAAACCATCAACGGCGTGTCGACCGACTCGGTGGGTGGCGTCACTTACGGCGGCACCGGTGTCTACGGCGCACAAGTAGGCGGCGTGTGGGATGCGTTGCTCGGCGAGGGCCGCAATTTCTGGTTCTTCGCCAGCTCGGACTGGCACAACCGCGGCAGCTTCGGCCCCGATGATCGCCGTTCAACGCAAGACTTTCTGCCGGGCGAGTACCAGCGCAACTACACCATGGTGCGCAACGGCGCGGGCAAGCTGAACCCGCAAAACATCGTCGATGGCTTGCGCACCGGCAACACCTTTGCCGCCAGCGGTCAGTTGGTGGACAGGGTGTCGTTCGTTGCCTGCGAGTCGTACGCAGGACGCCCCGGTGCACGCACCGATGCGCTGGTCGAAGGTTGGGCATTGGCCGCGGCCCAAAGCAACACCGACATCGACAAAGTCGGTTGCGCCACCATGGGTGAAAAGTTGCTGGTGAACGCCGGTGCCACCGTCATCGTGTCGATCGTGGTGCGCGACCCGTCGGGCGCGAGCTACTCGCCGTACACCTTCAACAATCCGTCGCTGTTGCAAGTCGGTATCAATCAGCCGCTGGACAAGCCGGTGCTCGACCACATCGACGTGGTGCGCGGTTTGGTGACTGGCTACAAATTGCCGGGGGCTGCCGACTATTCAGGTCAGTGGCCTGCCAATGCGGCCTGGCTGAACCGCGACAACCAGTCGCCGAACTTCGGCCAAACCACTGGTTTGAGCGCAGTGCCGGTTGCTGCTAAAAACACCAGCGCGGCGGTTGTGAAAACCTTCAACGCAGTGGCCGGTGTCAATGGCTGGACCACCGCGCCGGGCGATTTCCTGAAGATGACGTTTCGCATTCCTGCGGTGACGGCATCTCAGTACGTTCGCCTGCGCGGCACCAACCTGCCAGCCAGCGTGCCGTATGAAACCGACGCAAGTGGCAATCCGCTGCCGGACTTGTTCACCAATGCGGCCATTGCAGGCAACCTGCGCATTCCCTGCACAGTGCCAGCGCCTGCTGAGGTAACGCCTACCGAGTTCAACCGCTGCCCGAGCCATATGGCCACCGCAGTGACCACCACCGGCAACACGGTGTTGAACCCGATTGCGGGACAAAAAGCAGTGTCGTTCGACGTGGCGGCCTGGGCTGATTTGTGGTTCTACAGCAACCCGGTTTACATCCAGGTGCGCGGCTCCAGTGCGGTGGCCGGCGTGAATTGACGTCTGTTCAAAAGTCGTCGTGACAGTGCGCCGCGCGGTTCTCGCGCGGCGCTTTTTTTCTGCGCGAGCACGCCCCAGCGCGTCTTCTTGCTGACTTGTTGCACACCTAGCATTCGCGCCGTGCTGAACCACCAGCGCAGCCCATTCGCGTTTCAACCCTGACGTTTGCAGCTTGCCGTAATCCACCATGTCTTCTGTTTTTTCTTCTGCGCCAGACCTGCAACCAACGGCCCAACCCGCGCCCAAACCGTCGCTTGGTAATTGGCTGCGCGAGCCCCTGCTGCACTTCGTTTTGTTGGGCAGCGCGCTGTTCGCGATCGACCACTATCTGTTCATCGATCAGGCCGACCCGATGTCGATCGTTGTGGGTGCCGATGTCGACCGCGAGGCCACCGAAATTTTTACCGGATCGCGCGGCCGCCCACCGAATGCCGATGAGTTGCGCGCGCTGCGCGAACGCTGGATCGACAACGAAGTGCTGTACCGCGAAGGCTTGGCGATGCAGGTCGACCGCGGTGACAGCGCCATCCGCGAGCGCGTGATTTTCAAATCGCTGAGCCTGGTGGAGGCGAACACCAAACGCCCGCCGGTCGACGAAAAAATACTGCGCGATTGGTTCGAAAGTCGGCGTGCCAAATATGACGAGCCGCCGCGCTTCGACTTTCAAGAAGCGGTGCTGGCGGGCGACAACTCAGAAGCCGCAGTGCGCACGTTTGCCGACGCATTGAACGCCGGCGCGCCAGGCGATGCGAAAGCCGGCTTGCGTGTCTTCAAAGGCCGCCCGCGCGACAACCTGGTGCAAAGCTACGGCGCTGAATTTGCCGTGGCGATGCAGGAAGCGCCGGTGGGCGAATGGCGCGCGCAGTCGACGCGTGACGGCTGGCGGGCCATGCGGCTCGACGCCGCCACTGCGGGCAAAGCCGCCGCCTTCGACAACCTGCGCGGTGTGGTGCAGCAAGACTGGACCGATGTGGTGATGGCCGAACAGCGCACCGCGGCCGTGCGCGCCATGGGCAAGAAATACAAGGTGACTTTCGAGGCCGCGAAGTGATGTGCCCACTGATCCACGCCGCCATCAACCGGCTGCCGACGCGGTGGCTGTGTCGGCTGCTGTTCGCCGCCTGCGCGACGCTTGCCGCCACCGCCGGTGCACACGAAATGAGCATCGCCGAGTTGGATGTGCGTGAAACCGCGCGCGGCGATTTCAGCTGGCGTTGGCTGGCCACCGACGACCGCACCGGCCGCCAAACCTTGACGCCGCAATGGCCCGATGGCTGTCGCGCTGAAGGCAGTGCGCTGCGCTGCGGCCCGGCTGGCCTGGCCGGCACGCTGGCGATCGACGGTGTCGGTCAGCGCTACTCGGCAGCCATCGTCAAAGTGCATTGGCTCGACGGTCAGATGCGTGCCTACACGCTGACCGGCAGCCGGCCATCGGTGCAGTTGTATGGCACGGCCGACGACCGACGCGGCGTGGTCGATGTGGCCCGGGCCTACGCGGTGCTGGGTGTCGAACACATCTTGAGCGGCTATGACCACTTGGCGTTCGTGATCGGGCTGCTGTTTCTGGTCGGCTTCAACAAACGCCTGCTGTGGACCATCACCGCGTTCACCGTGGCACACAGCCTGACGTTGGCCAGCAGCGCGCTGGGCCTGTTGACGCTGCGGCCGCCGCCGGTCGAAGCCACCATTGCGCTGTCGATCCTGCTGGTTGCTGGCGAGGTGCTGCGCGAGCGCGACACACTGGCCCGCCGCTGGCCCGCGGTGGTCGCGTTTTTATTCGGTCTGGTGCACGGGTTGGGCTTTGCCGGTGCCTTGAAAGAGATCGGGTTGCCAGACAACCACCTGGCGATCGCGCTGCTGACATTCAATGTGGGCGTGGAAGCCGGCCAGTTGATGGCGGTTGCCGCTGCGTGGCTGGTGTGGCGCGCGCTGCGCCATGTCAGCTGGGCAGCGCAGGCGCGGTTGGCGGCGGTCTATGGAATCGGCAGCCTGGCCGCGTACTGGTCGGTCGCGCGCATCACCGCGCTATGGGTTTGAGCTGTGGCTTTGACCAACGGGTTTGACCGAACCGCTATCAATGGCGCGGTGGTCGGCACGCGGCGGAGTCGTTCAGCGACAGCTGGCGTGATGTAGCTGTGGCGCTGCATAGCGGCTTCCCCACGGCGCTCACCAAGACAGGAACACCACCCGGCGCGCCGCGAAAAGGCTCTCGAATTGCAGCTGCGGTATGCGCACCTCGCTGAGGTGACCAGGTGCGCCCACGCGCAGTGCGGTTTGGCTGCCCAGCTGCTCGATTTCACACACGCCCTGGGGCAGCTGATGCGATTGCCCGTCGGTGTCGATCACCTGCAGCGGCGCTTCGATGCGGCCATTGCGTACCACGCGGCTGGGTTTCATGACTGTGGCCTTTCTTGTCGCCTGACGGAGTCGAAACTGTAGCCGCCCGGCGGACTCACCAGGCAAGCGGGTCGACGCCGTAAAACCGGCTCAGCTCGGCGTACAGCGCCGCATGCTCGCCGGCGAGTTGCGCGGGTTGTTCAAAAAAAACTTCGCTCGCCACCGCAAAAAATTCGGCCGGATCGGTGGCACCGTAATCGCTGAGCAGCGAGGGCAGGCCGGCCGCAGCGCGTTGCTGCAACACCGCGAATTCGCGTGCCAGCACCTGTGCCCATCGCGCCTGGCGCGCCTTGCTGGGCAGCCGTGGCGCGCCATTCGCCACGCCGTGGTCCTGGTCAAGTTGGTGGGCGAATTCGTGGATCACGACATTGGCACCGTCGTATGGCGCGGCCGCGCCTTCCAGCGTGTCGTGCCACGACAAGATGACCTGGCCCTGCGCCCAGGATTCACCGGACAGCACACGGCGCTGGTCTTGCAACACGCCGGCACCGTCGGTGTGCGCGCGGTCGACGATGAACGCATGCGGATACACGAGCACCTGACGCAGCGTCGGGAAATAGTCGCTGCGGTGGCGACCCAGCGCGTGCACGTGTTGGTTCAGCAACAGCAAACACGCCTGCGCCGCAATCGTCACCCGCATCTCGTCGGTGACCACCAAGCCGCCGCATCCGATGAACGGTTTTTCGGCCAGAAAAACCTGCATGTGTTTTTTTAGTTGCAGCTGTAAATCGGCCGGCATGCCGCGCAGGTACGGAACCCGTTGGCGCAGGATGCGCCGCCAGGCCTCGGGAAACGGCTGCCGCTGCACACGGGCACGCCGCCATTCAGTGAACAGCGCATCACGCAGCAGCCAGACGATCAGCAGCAGCGTGGCAATTGCCAAAAGCGTTGGGGCCACAACAAAGCGCCGCAGCGCGTGAAATTCGATGAACGGTTGAGGTGGGTGCGGCGGGGGTTTTTTCAACCCGCAGCCAGACACTCGTCACCACTCGCTGGGCAACACTTACTCGTCAAAAGGCGTGAGCCACCAGCCAACAGCCACCAGCCAACAACCAACAGCCGCAACAGGCCACGTCGGCACCTGCCCGCGGTTGACCCAAAAGAACCAGTGCAGCGGCGTGGTGCGACGGGCACAGCGTCACACAAGCGCGCCACGATTCATCGGTCGAAAACCTGGGAGCGTGTGTGAAGTCGAAAACCGCCGCAGTGCGCGTGCTGGCCATCACCGCGATGACGTTGTTGGTGTGTGGTGCGCCGCGTGCCACGGAGCAGGCGGTGTGGCGTGCCGCGTCGGCGCAGCAGAGCGCGGTGCAGTCGACGCCGATCGTCTTGTGGGTGAACCACGTGCAATCGCGCGATGCGCTGGTCGCTTTCAGGCCAATGAACGTGACGCTAGAAAATGCGACGCAACCGAATGCCACGCAAACGAATGCGACTCAACCGAATGCCAGGCAGCCGAACGTCACGCAACATAAATCCGCGCCATCACTCGACGGCTTGCAGCTGGCTGCGCTCGATGGCCGATCGGCGGCCTATGTCGGCACGCCAGCGCGCACCGTGATGTCGGCTGACGCGGTGGTGCGGGGCGACAGCGACGGGCCTGCGTTGCAGGCGTGGGCGCTGATGGCGGCTGCCATCGGCATGGTGATTTTCATGACACGACGCCGGTTGCCCAGCTGATCGGCGCATGAAAGATGGCGTTCGAGCAACGCCTTTTTCACACCGCGCTTTGTGGTCGACGCCGAATCACTCAGCGTCGAGCGGCAGGCTGCAACCCCTGTAGCGCTTACTTCTTGTGGTTACTTTTGTGCGACCAGCAACCGGGCCTCGTCCAAGTTCGGCAGCGTGGTTTTGCTGGCTACCGCTTTTTTCAGGAAGTCTTGCGCTCGCGCGGTGTCGCCCTTTTTATGCAGCGCCAGGCCGAGATGCAATTGCAGCAACGGCGCGGTGGGCGAGCGTTCGACCGCGCGTTCGAGCACCGGCACCGCATCGGCGTATTGGCCGAGCTTGTAGTGCAGCCAACCCAGGCTGTCGAGGTAGCCCGCGTTATTCGATTCTTTGAAACGGCTGACGAGCGTCAGCGCGCGTTCCAGGCTGGCCCGGTCGCCCTTCGATTCGGTCAGCAGGTAGGCCAGGTTGTTGGCGTAGCCGTCGTCGTCGGGGTTGGCTTTCAGCAGCTTTTCGTACAACGCAATCGCTTCATCCTGGCGACCTGCGCGTGTCAGCCATTCGGCGCGGGTGGCCGGCAAGCTGGCGTTGCCGGGGATGGCTTTTTCGCCTTCCTCGATGACTGCCACCGCATCGGCAAGCTGGTTGCGCAGCGCCTTCACGCGCGCCAGGCTGGTGTAGCCGGCGGCCACGGTAGGCGCGAATTCGACCATCTTGCGGTAAGCCGCATCGGCTTGCGGCAGGTCGCCGCGGGCCACTGCCACATCGCCGCGCAATTGGTACGGCAACACGTTTTTCGGCTCACGCTTCATCAGCGCATCGATGCGCGCGCCGGCGTCGTCGAACTTGCGCTGCGCAATCAACACGCCAACCGCCGACAACAGCGGGCCGGGCGCGGCAGGCACCAGGCGGCTGGCGGCGTCGTACTCTTTCAGCGCCAGGTCGTATTTTTTCTGGTCGGCGTACAACTGGCCGAGCTTCAGAAAACCGGTCGGCTCTTGCGGGAATTGGGTCTTCAGTGCGGCGTAGGTTTTTTCGGCCGATGCGCTGTCTTTTTGCGCCAGCGCGAGCTGCGCTTTCATGTCGTACGCACGCAGGTTTTGGGGTGCGGCTTTGACAGCGCTGTCTATCTCGGAATAGGCAGCTTGGTATTCCTTCGCGTCGGCCATGTCGGCGGCCAGCAGCAGGCGCAGTTCGGCGTTGTCGGGTTTGAACTTCACCGCATCGGACAGCACCTCGCGCGCCAGTTGCGGCTCGCCGGCTTTGCGGTGCGCCTGCGCCAGCAGGCCCATCACTTCGGGCGAGCCGGGTTGGTCTTTCGCGACTGCGCGCAAGTCGATGATGGCGTTGCGCGCATCGCCGTCGGCCAGCAACATGCGCCCCCGCATCAACAACGCCGCGTTGTCGCGCGGGCTGGTTTTCAACACCGCGGCAACCAGCGTTTTGGCTTCACTCACCTTGCCGTTGGCCAAGCGGTCGGCCGCCAACTGGTTGCGTGCGGTCAGTGCGGCGGGTGCGTCAGGTGCCAGGTCGACGATGTCTTGCAGCGCTTGGCGCGCCTGTGCGGGCCGGTTGGTGGCGCGGTACAGGTTGGCCAGACCGAAGCGCAGCGCGGTGTCTTTGGGCTTTGCAGCAATCGCCAATGCGAACGCTTTGTCGGCCGACTCGGGTCCGCGCCGTGCCGACAAAAAGTCGAGCAGTGCGAGCGTGCGCTGGCTGTCGTCTGGCTGCGACGCAATCGACTGGCGCAGCACGCCTTCGGCCGCATCGAGTTCATTGCGGAGGGTGTGGTGCAGTGCCCAGCCATTCCACAGATCGATGTTTTTCGGCGCTTGTTCGGTTGCGGCTTTGAAAAAGCCGAGTGCTTTTTGCTGCATCACCGGGTCGGCAGTGCTGCCCGCAATTTGCGCCGCGACTTGCAGCAAGCTCACATTGCTCGGCGTGTTTTTCAGCGCGCTTTCAACCACCGTCAGCGCTTCGGCACCGCGGCCTTGGCTGGCGTACAAGCCGGCCAGCAACATGCTGGTGTCTACCGGTGCAGCGCTGCCCAGTTCGGCCAGCAGCGACTTGGCCTGTGCGATCGCTGCGGGCACCTCGTTTTTGCGTGCCAGCAGCGCAGCCTGGATGGTGCGTGCGCCGGTATGTTTCGGGTCGGCCGAAAGCACCGCGGCGACCGCCTTGTCGGCCTTGTCGACCTCATTGGCCAACAGGTAAATGCGCGCCAGCCCGACATGGGCTTCGTGGTGGTCGGGCTTCAGTTCGACCGCTTTCAGGTAGCTGCCGTATGCGCGTTGCACCTCGCGCCTGGCTTCGGCAATTTGCCCCGCAATGAAGTACGCCTGCGCGTTTTTCGGATCGATTTGCAGCACGTTGCGCACTTCGATGTTGGCTTTGTCCCAGTCGGCTGCGCGTACGTAGTCGGCACCTTTTTTCAGCCCGGACTCCAGCCGATCGACTTTGCTGCTGCAAGCGCTGGCAAGCGCCAGCACGGCCATCGCGGTCAAGCTTCGCAGCGGCATGCGCCGGGTGGGGATGGGTGTCATGTCGCGGCTCGCAGTGGGTGTCGGGGTTCGGTGTCGGTTTGCTGGTGGGCCGCCGAGTCGGCACCCACCGGGGCACCGAAGCGGTTCAAGAAATCTGCGTACGCATCGTGGATGCCGCTGGCCAGTGGGATCTGCGCACGCCAGCCGAGTTGGTGCATCGCCGACACGTCGAGCAATTTGCGCGGCGTGCCATCGGGTTTGCTGGTGTCGAACACGATTCGGCTGGTGCAGCCCACGGTGCGCAATACGGTTTCTGCGATTTCGCGGATCGACAGATCAGCGCCAACGCCCACGTTGATGCATTCGCCGATGTCGCTGGCGTTCAGGCTTTGCAACGCGAACACGCAGGCCGCCGCCAGGTCGTCGACGTGCATCAGTTCACGGCGCGGATTGCCACTGCCCCACACGACGAATTCATCGCGCTGCTGCAGCTTGGCTTCATGCGCGCGGCGTATGAGTGCGGGCAGCACGTGCGAGCCTTGCGGGTCGTAGTTGTCACCCGGGCCGTACAGGTTGGTCGGCATCAGGCACAAGAAGTTGGTGCCGTACTGGCGGTTGTAGGCCGCGCAGGTTTTCAGGCCGGCGATCTTGGCCAGCGCATAGGCCTCGTTGGTGGGCTCCAGCGGGCCCGTCAGCAACGCGCTTTCCGGGATCGGTTGCGGCGCGAACTTCGGGTAAATGCAGCTCGACCCCAAGAACACCAGCTTGGCCACCGGGTAGCGAAAGCAGGCCTCGATCACGTTGGTTTGGATCGCCAGGTTGTCGCGTATGAAGTCGGCCGGCTGCAACGCGTTGGCCAAAATACCTCCGACTTTCGCTGCCGCCAGCACCACGTATTTCGGCCGGTTGCGCTCGAAAAACGCCATCACGTCACGCTCGACCAGCAGGTCCACTTCATCGCGCGGTGCACTCACGACGTGGCGGTAGCCCAGGCTGCGCAAGCGGCGCACCACGGCCGAGCCGACCAGGCCGCGGTGGCCTGCCACGTAGATGGAATCGGTGACGGCGTGCGGCGCGCTTTGCGCTGCCGCGTGCGCCGCCCGGTGCGCTTCGACTGCTTCGCTGGCGTGCGTCATGGTCAGTTCGGAACGTAGTCGCGCAGCATCGGCGCAATCGTGCGAATGAATCCGGTCAACCGGGCGTCGGCTTGTGCCAGGTCTTCGCTCGGCGGTACCGGCGTGACCAGCCGCATCAGCGCGCCGTCCGATCGGCGGTCGGTGATGCCGTCGCGCAAGATGAACCACTTGACCGCGAATTCATTGGTCAGCACGCGGCCGCGCTGATCGAACCAGTAGTACACCAACTGCCGCTGGTCGCCCTTTTGAATCACCACCCGATTCACCCGCATCAGCGCGGGAGCCGATGCGCTGCCGATTGCCGCACCTGGGGCGCTCAACTGCAGCGCGGTTTCGGCCAACTGCTTGATCTCCCAGCCCCCGCCGGGTATGCAGGTGCGCGGCGAGTGGGTCGAGCCGCCGCCGCTTTGGCTGCCGTAGTAGGTGCTGTAGAAATTGACCCACGGCCCGTCGTCGCGGCTGTAGTTGGCGAGCAGGTAATCGTCGAAGGCAAGCCACGCAACGATGTCGGGTTCGAGCTTTTCGGTGCGCCCCGTCCAGCCGCCCGCCAGGCGCATCGGAAACTGCGAAAACGCGGTGCGCTCCGGGCGCACCTGGTCGCGTTGCGGGGCCCACAAGGTGGCGGCCCCGACACACGCCAACAGCAGCCCACCGACCAGCATTGGCGTCGGAAATCGTTGGTAGTTGATCGGCGTGCCGTGGGCGATCGGTTCGGGATATTCGAGGCCGAACACCGCGCGCAATGAGTCGGATTTGCTGCCGATGCGTGCCAGCAGCGCCATCTCACCGATCAACAGCACGATGCACACCATGAACATGAACCAGCCTTCAAAGTCGTGCAGCAAGCCGTCGGCCATGGCTGGGCCGTAGTGCTCGACCGTGACACCGATCAGGCCGATGCGCAGGCTGTTGATGACGATCGTGAGTGGGATCGTCGACAACAAAATAATCGCGCGCTTCCACCACGCGCCGTTGAAAAAGTACGCCGCCAAAAAGCCCAGCACCATCAACGGAAATAGGTAGCGCAGGCCACTGCAGGCGTCGACCACTTGCAGCTTGTAGCTGCCGAGGTCGATCACATTGCCTTCGAGAAAAACGCTGATACCGAACCAGCGTATGAGCTCGACGCCCAGCTGTGACGACAACAATTGCAACTGCTGCGACAGCTCACGCAACAAGAATTGCGGCAGCGGAATCATGAACAACAAACACGCCAACGGCATCGCAATGCGCTGCGTGCCGCGCCAGCCGACGAAACCTATCGACAGGCCGAACAGCGCAACGATGAAACCGTATTGACTGAACAAGCGCACCGCGCTCAGGTTGCCGACGGTGCCCATCAACATGCCGAGTGCGACCAGTGCCAGACCGCTCCAGGCACCGCGCATTTCGTGCTGCCGCAGCACATCGCTTTTTTGCCAAATCAGGAACGCGCAGATCAGCGGGATGAAGTAGCCGTAGCTGTATTCCTCAAGAATTGCCCACTGCGACGCCATGAACTCCAGGCCGGGATAAAACGCCCAAATCAAAGCGGCACCGACCAGCGCGACCACGGCCCATTGGGCGGCCGGCACGCGCCAGGCTGGCGCAGGTTGTGAGGCAAAAACTGTCGACATAACTGCGCGGCTGCTTTACGGGTCCATGCAACTGCGCATGCGGCCGGAAGGCTAGCGAGGCTTTGTGACATCGGCGTGGCAGCGCGATCGGGCACGTCGATTCAGCAGGTGTCGATGCACGTGCCGATGCGGTTCGCCGAATGTGCCAGCGCGGCATGTCGGTTGCCACCGCATGTCAAGGCACAGACACATTCACTTCTTACGATGGCGCAATGTCTGCCGTGCCCAGCGAAGTCCCCGATCCCTACCTGGCACCGAGCTGCAGCTTGGGTAACCGCATCGCGCGGGTGGCCTGGTTTTTTGCGCACCTGCTGCTGGTGCGGTTTTCGCCCCGCCCCTGTCACGCATGGCGCGCCTGGGTGTACCGCCGGTTCGGTGCCACCGTGGGTGCGGGCTGCCGCATTTACCCCGGTGCATCGGTGTGGGCACCGTGGAATTTGGTGTGCGACGAGGTGGTGCTGATTGCCAACGGCGCGGTGATCTACAACCCCGCGCCGATTCGGCTTGCGTCGCACAGCGTGATTTCCCAAGACGCCTATTTGTGCGGTGCCACGCACGACATCGACGACCCGGCTTTTCCGATGGTCAGCGCCCCCATCACCGTCGGCCGCTACGCCTGGATTTGCGCGCGTGCGGTGGTGTGCGCAGGGGTAGAAGTGGGCGAGGGCGCGGTGCTGGGGTTGGGCGGTGTCGCCACTAAACACCTGTCCCCGTGGACGGTTTACGGTGGCGTACCAGCGCGCGCCCTGCGCCAGCGCAAGCAGGGCCGCACGATGGTGAAGCGCGAGTTACCGCAGTCACCGATGTCATCCGAGTCGGCCGCTGCCGGTGTAGCCGGCAGTCGCCGATGAGCGCCGTGTCGCGGGCACCCGCACCCGCACCCGCACCCGCACCCGCACCCGCACCCGCACCTGCGCTACCGGACACCGACTCGGTTGTCGACGACGGTCCGCGGCGCATCCATGCGCATGTGACCCGGCCCGTCGTGCAGCAGCTCATCCACGCGGGTGCCCACACGGTGCTGGATCTTGGCTGCGGCAACGGCTGGTTTACCTACGCGCTGGACCGTTGCGGGTTCGAGGTTGTCGGTGTCGACCACAACCCGACGTCGTTGCAGCTGGCGCAAGGCCGGTACCCCGCGCTGAGGTTCGAGCAGTGCGATGTGTTGCAGGCATTGCCACCGGCCATGCGCAACCGTTTCGATGCGGTGGTCGCCATCGATCTGATCGACCATGTGGCGTTACCGCGGCGGCTGATCGACAACGCACTGGCAGCGTTGAAACCGGGCGGGCGCCTGGTCGTGACCGCCGCTTTCTATGGCTACGCTAAAAACCTGGCACTGGCGCTGGCTGGTCGCTTCGATACCCGTTGGGATCCGCTGCTCGACGATGGTCGGTTGAAGTTCTTTTCACGCGCCACCCTGACCGCGTTGTTGGCGCAGTACGAACTGCGCGACCTGCACTTTGAGACCGTCGGCCGCATTCCGATGTTTGCGCGGGCGATGTTGTTGTCTGGGCAAAAACACGATGGATAGTGGCGCGCAGCGAGACCGGCAGCACCCAGGCAAACGCGAAATCATGCAGGTGAGACGAACCTAGCGAAACGAATCAGGCGAAAAAAAATACAGCGAAAAATCAGTGCAACTCGATTTGGCTGCCCACCGAACCACGGCCGTTCAATTCGCGCACGGTGTCCCAGCCGTCGAGCCGCCAGCGGTGAATGCCGCCGTGCGTCGATTCGTCGTTGTGATACAGGTACAACCGGGCTCCATCGCGCACCAGCGTCGGGCTGAATGCGTTGCCGCTGAGCCCGCTTTGCACAGCGTCTGCGGCGCGCGTGGAAGGTTGCCCGAACTGCCCGATGAACAAGCCGCTTTCATCGAAGTGCATGAACTGGTTGGCTTGGCCGACGACGCCGTTTTTCAGGTCTTTGTAGAACTCGCCGTGGTAGCCGTAGACGATGTGGCGACCATGCGTCCACACCGTGTTGCCGCCGTATTCGAGCGACCCATCTAGCGCCTTGGTTTGAAAGCTTCCCTTCCCGTCGAGCGGCGCGGTGGGGCTGGCTTGCCACAACCAATCGCTGGCATCGACGGCTGCCGCGCCGAGGTGAAAACCTTCATTGCCTTGCGTGCGTATGTCCAAAAAAACGACGCGGTTCGATGCCGTGATCGGAAACCGTGCAGGCATGCCGCTGAACCCGCAGCAGCGAAAGTAGGGCGTGCCTGGTGTGGTCGGCACGCTGGCGATCTTGACTGGCTCACTTGCCCACAACGGGTCGCCGGCGGCGTCGAAGCCGAGCAGTGGTTGCCTGAAAACCGACTGGGTGGTCGGGCCCGTCAGGCTGTAGCCGAGGTCGCCGTTTTCGTACATGACCTTGTCAGTTGCACCCGGCATTGGCTTGCCGAAAAACTTGACCACCCGCAGCGGCCCGCTGGTCGGCAACTCCACCACTGACCAGCGGCCCTGGCCCTGCAACATGCCGTAGGTGCGGCCGTTGCTGAAAGTTTCGACCGCCGACAAACCGCCATACCAGCCGTTGAACGAATGCCCATCACGCAGCGACGGTGGCAGCCCGGCCAGCCAGTTGCGCACCAGCTTCCACGACTTGCCGGGCTCCAAAGGCCGGCTGGTGTCGACATCGAACTCCAAAAAATTGGCGAACACACGGCGCGTGTGGTGGTGGTCAACAGTGGACTTGTAGACCAGCGGCAGGTACGCGATCTGGTCGTCGGCGTGGCTGGCCATCGTGTGGGCACCGGTGCTTTTGAAGTGCAGCATGCGGTTGTTGCCATGGTCGACCACCCAGACGGAGCCGTTCGGCTCTACGCCCACCGCAGTTCGCTCGCGGCCGTCGCGCGCGGTGAAGCACAGCTTGTCGGTCGCGACGGCGGGGTCATGTGTATAGCCGCCCAGTCGGCCAATCACCGGGCCGGGTCGGCCGTTGCGGTCGAACCGTTTGATTTGCTGCACACCGCCGCCCTCGGCGACCCACAGCGCATCGTCGTCGGTGGCGCTTATGCCCAGCGCAATCGGTTGAACGACGCCGGTCACGGTGGCCGCCAGCTTCGGTTCGCGGTCGATGTCGGTGTAGCGCAGCACCGTATTTCCCGACACCACCCACAAGTCGCCAGTAGCCGACATCGCAAGCTGGTTCAATGCCTTCGGGCTCGGGTTCAACCGCAGCGGCCACGCGCGAATCAGGGCTCCGGTGGTTTTATCGAACAGCCGAATGACCTGTGCGCCGCCGTGCGCCACCGCCAGCACGCGGCCGCGGCGCTGCACCGCCAAACCAGTCGGCGCATCAATCGGTTCGGTGTGCACATTGATGATGCTGGCGTGCGCCTGGTGCTGGTAGCAACTGCCATCAGTGCGGCGGTTCATGCAAATCGATTGCCCGTGGGCAAAAACCGTTTCGCGTGCAGTCGCGATGTCGTACGCCGCCACGAATGTTTTCAGCGACATGCCGCCGGTGTTGGCCCAGTAGACCCGGGTCGCGTCGGCGGCCAACATCGCGTACGACGCAAAGGTGTTGTTCGATGCGAACGGCCGCGTGT
Organism: Burkholderiales bacterium; assembly: GCA_043738425.1. Classification (GTDB taxonomy): domain Bacteria; phylum Pseudomonadota; class Gammaproteobacteria; order Burkholderiales; family Burkholderiaceae_C; genus PBB1. The sequence continues at coordinate 10,336 of JAYUGJ010000128.1, read as the reverse complement.
CGATTTGTGGCGCGTTCAACACGAACCCGCGCAAGCCGTCTTGCTGCTCGTTGTAGTCGACCGCGTAATAGGCGCGGTCGCCGCTGATGGCGATGCTGCTCGGCGGCAGCAGCGAGGTGTGCACCGTGGGCCCACCCCACACCGCGGAACTGTTGCCGATCACGCCTTCCCACACGTAGTTCAATTGGTGGTGGATCAATTTGATGTCGTAGTCACCTGCCGCAACCAGTGCGCCCAAGTCGTCGCGACCGTCCCAGCTGCGCTGGTGCGCACCCGCAAGCAGCGGCTCGCCGCGCCACAGCGTGCGCATCAACTGACCGTGCACGTCGTAGATGCCAGCGCTGGTGGTGGCGGCACGGGGCAGCGCGAAAGTGACTTGCGTGTGCGGCGCGGCAGCCAACTGCGGCGCGGGCGCAGCGACGGCAAGCTGCCATGCGCAAATCGACGTCAGCGCGCTGATGGCGTGGCGCTTCCAACGCGACCACGCGGTGTGACACGACCAACGCGACCACGCGGTGTGCCACGACCAACGCGACCACGCGATGCGAGGCAGCGTTGCCACATCAGCATTCAATGGACGGGCTCAGCGCGGTGGGCACAACGCAGCACGTGGCATCTCGGCAACGCATGCGCGAGCGGCTGCAACCCATCAGGCAAAGGCCGACTGCGCATGCATCACCCGCTCGCGCACAGGTTGTTCGCACAGCACCTGGATCGCGTTTTTGGCGTACGCCGCCCATGAAAACTCAAGTGCGCGCAGTGCGGCTTGGCGACCCATTTCGGCGCGCAGCTCGGGGTCGCGGTACAAGCGCTCCAGGCGGTCGCTGATGGCATCGGGGTCGCGCTCAGGCACCACGAAACCGTCGATGCCGTCGCGCACGATATCGGCCGGCCCGTTGGCGGTGACGATGACCGGCAGGCCGCATGCCATCGCCTCCAACACCACCAACGGCATGCCCTCGATCAAGGTCGGCAGCACGAACACGTCGCACGCGCGGTAGCGCGCCGCCAATGCCGGCCGTGTTTGGTGCGCGATGTGCTCGAACAAATCAGCGTACGGCAACAGCGGTGCGCGGCTGCCCACCACATTGCCGACCAGCGTCAGGGTCGAGTCACGGCGCGCAAATTGGCGGTAGCCGCGCAGCAAATACGACAAGCCTTTGCGCTGGGTGAGTTGGCCCGCGTAAATCACGTTGAACAGGCCGCAGCGCAACGGCACCGCGGCAGTTGCCGGTTGGAAGGTGTGCAGATCGACGCCATACGGCACCACCCGCATCTTTGTTGAAGCCACGCCTTGCGCCACGAAGCTGTCGCGCGCGTAGCCCGACCCGACGAGCACCGCACTGGCCACGCAGATTTCTTCATCGAGCCGCTCTTCATGGCCGGCAGGCCAGTCATCGAAGTCAGGCCAGGTGATGGCGAATTCAGGTGTGCGGTCGTTTTCTTCCAGCCGCACGCGCCGGCGCTGGCGGTGGTGCGCGACCGGGTAATTCAACACCGTGCGGCGCGCGCCCAGTGCTTGCGCAGCGCGAAACGCCGGCAACGCAAACCCCTCGTAGCCGACGACGCAATCGGCCTGCGGCACCAGGCCGACCGCCGCACGCGCAACCGATTCGCGCACCGCCATCGTCATCCGCGTGGCCCAACGGTGGCGCGTCGCTGCTGTCAACGCGTGCAGCCGGCCGATCGCCGCGGCACACAAGTCGGGCAGCACACCGGCTTCATGCGTCAGCGATGCCAGCCGCGCATCCGTCATCCGCCGCCTGCCAAACGTGCCGCCGTACGCCGCGCCAGCCAACGGCACCGCCGCCAACGCCCGTTCCCAACCGCGTCCCTTGTTGACGTATGGCCGCACATACGCAGCCAGCGCATCGCCCGCTGACAGCGCCAACGCCAACTGGTTCAGCTCCGGCGAATTGAAGTTAACGACCAGGGTGCGGGGCAGCGGGTGTGATGGCATCGCACGATCCTAGGGACGGTTTATGACGGTTCGATGCGTGGCGTCTCACGCGATGACGATGTCGGGCCTGCCGCGGCTGGGTAGGCGAGCGTGCGCGCAAACGCCGTTGCAATCTGAAGCGCGACTTGTCGCGGTACAGAAATATTTGCTGGCTAGAGTCGATTGGCATGGCCTATTTCGGGTCACCAGCGTGCCGCACATGGCGTTCCGACGGGCCTCAACCACCAGCTGATCCGAGATGTCCAACGCACGACCACCCGTGATGGCACCGCGCCGATTACCGCGCACGGCGCCGGCCACCGCCGTACTGCGCGGCACCCGTGTTGTGCCAGTCGGTGGCTCGGGTGAAACCGCACGCAAACAACTGGTGCGCGTGGTTTGGCTGATCTATTTGTTGGCGATTTTTGAAGGCGTGCTGCGTAAGTACGTGGCCCCTCAGTTCGGGCAATACATCTTCTTCATACGCGACCCGTTTTTGCTCTACGCCTACTTTTTGGCCAGCCGTTTCAAGCTGTGGCCGCGTGGCAGCTTGTTTTTGAAACTCAGCGTGTTGTGGGGCTTCGCTGGATTGCTGCTGCTGGCCGCACAAAGCGCCGTCGGCAGTTTCAGTGAAACGCGCTTGTTGCTCGGCGGCTATGGCTGGCGCAACTACTTTTTGTATGTGCCGCTGGCGTTTTTGGTCGGCGCGCAATTCAACGCCTCCGACCTGGCGCGGTTCGCCAAGGTGACGCTGTGGCTGTCGGTACCGATTGCGTTGTTGGTGGCGCTGCAGTTTGCCGCGCCGCCTAACGCACCGATCAACGTCGGTTTCGCAGCCGAGAAAGAACTCCAGTTCAAAGGCATGGTGGTGAACGCCGAGCACGTGCGCACCACCGGTCCGTTTACCTCCACGGCCGGTCAACAGCAGTTCGTTTCGACCGCATTTGCATTTCTGGTCGCGCTGCTTTTGATGCCTGCAGCGCGCAGGCAGGTGGGCCGGTTGACGTTGCTGGTGAGCACCTGCGGAGTGCTTTCGTGCGTCGGGTTCAGTGGCGCGCGCGGTACTTTTTTGCAATGTGGCCTGGCGGCGTTGTGTGCGCTGTCGATCGGTTTGTTGGGCCGCGGTGCGGCGCTCAAAACGAAAGCCGTTTATCTGCCGTTGGTGCTGACGTTGGCCGCAGTGGTTTTGTACCCGGTTGTTTTCCCCGACGCGCTGTCGGCTTTTCTAGATCGCTGGAATCATGCGTCGGCTGCCGAGTCGCACATCGAGGGCGGCGTGTTCGGTCGGGCGCTGCTGGGGTTCACCGATTTCATCCGCCTCATCGGTGTGGTGCCGCCGCTCGGCCACGGTCTGGGTTACGGAGGTAACGCAAGCAACTTGTTGAGCGCGACCATCGACGGCGTGATGCCGAGCAAGTTGGCCGAGTCGGATTTTTCGCGTCACATGGTCGACCTGGGGCCGCTGTTCGGCCTCGGGTTCATCGCCTTTCGATTTGCGTTGGTGGCGTGGCTGGCGCGGCTCGTGCTCCAGGCCACCCGCCAGGCCCCCGACCCCTTGCCGATGCTGCTGTTTTCGTTCGCGGGTTACGTGTTGCTGTTGGGCCAGATTACCGGTAACGGCACCATCAACGTGTACGGCTGGCTGTTCGTTGGTTTGTGTATTGCGGCTTGCCGCGAGGCGCTGGGCTCGAGCCGCGTGGGCCTGGCTTTAGCGATGCCCGCAAACGCTGCCCGGCCACGGCGCGTGCCACGGTCACTGGCACCGCATGTTGCGCTGCGCACATCACGGAGACCGTGAGCATGCGCACCGTCGTTACCCGCCAGCGGCTCGGCAAGCTCGGCAGCTTTGCATCTACGCAACTGGCAGTGCAGGTGATCGGGTTTTGCGCCGGCGTGGTGTTGGTACGCCACATGGCGCAGTCGCACTACGGCGTGTACACCTTGGCCATCACCATGGTCGGTTTGGCCAGCGTGCTGACCGATTTGGGCCTCATCACCGCGGTGATTGCGCTGGGTGGGCGGCTGGGCCGCGCCCCTGCGCCGCTCGGCCAGCTGGTGTGTGATGCGCATTTGTTGCACCGGCACCTTGCGTTGGCTTGGATCGCGTTGTTGTTTCCTTGTTTCGTGGTGATGCTGATGCGTCAGCACACGCCGGTGTGGCAGGCCTGCGCACTGGCGGCAATCGTGACGGCGACATCGCTGTTGAATGTGCGGTTCGGCATCTCGTTGTCGATTGCGCGGCTGCTTGGCAACCTCGCATTGCAGCAAAGGCTTGACCTCGTGATCAATCTGGCGCGGCTGGGTTTGTTGATGTTGGCAACTTCGGTGGCACTCGATGCAGTGGTTGCGTGCGTCATCAATATGGCGGCGGCGTTGACTTACTTCGTGTGGCTGCGGCGCTATCTGCGCGCAAGCCTGCCGTTGCCGGCGGTCGCACCGGGTACGCACCACGAGGCGCTGAAAAAACATGTGTGGGCGCAGGGGCCCAACTCGATTTATTACGTCTTCAGTACACAAGTTTCGGTGTGGCTGATAGGCATTTTCGGCAGTGCGCAACGGGTTGCCGAGGTAGGCGCGCTGGGCCGAATCGCTGCCGCGTTTTCGGTGGTCAGCGCGGTGTCGGCCGCGTTGCTGTACCCGTACTTCGCGCGGCAAAACCAGTCGGCCGACTTGAACGCCGCATTTGTCGCTGTCAATGCGTTTTACGCGCTGCTGCTCGGTGCGCTCATCGCATGGGCGAGCGTTTTTCCCGCGGCGATTCTGTGGGTGCTCGGGCCGCAGTACGCCGCTCTTGAAACGGAATTGGTGTGGATGGTGCTGGCAGCGACCCTGGCGTCGTGGGGCGGCACGCTGTACAGCATCGGCTGCGCTCGCGGCTGGGTGTTGCCGGTGTGGTGGGTCGTCGGCACCGGTTTGTTGGCCACCGTGGGCGCAGCGTGCGTGGTGGATGTGTCTACCGTGCGCGGCAGTTTCATGATCGGTGCGGCCACCGGCCTGGTCGCAACCGTGGTGGCCTTTGCCTACATGACGCGTCAGCTCAGGTTGCACGCCCGCGTGCAACGCGCCGCCACCTGAGCGCCGCTGCGTCGTTCACTTCATTTCGTTCGATTGGCACCGCATGATTTATCGATCGATCAACCAGGCCGTGTTTGACCGCATACCGCACAGCGCCCGCAGGTTGCTCGATGTGGGCTGTGGGGCGGGCGTCATGGGTGCGGCCGTCAAGGCGGTGCTGCCGTGCGCGGTGGTGGGTTTGACTTACAGCGAGCCCGAGGCCGTGCAGGCGCGCCGCCATCTCGACCGTGTCGAGGTGGTCGATCTCAATTGTTTCGATCCGACCGCTTTGGGTGCGTTCGACTGCATCGTGTGCTCGCACGTGCTGGAGCATTTGGCCGATCCGCACCGGGTTCTGACGCAGTTGCGGCGCTGTTTGAACCCGGGCGGAACGCTGCTGGTGGCGTTGCCCAACGTGCTTTTCTGGAAGCAGCGCATGGAGTTTTTACGCGGTCGTTTTCGCTACACCGAAGGCGGCTTGATGGACCACACGCACTTTCGTTTCTTCGATTGGAACGCCGCGTCGGAACTGGTGTGCGAAGCTGGTTTCGATGTGCGGGAGCGGGTGGCCGACGGCGGGTTTCCGCTGTCACGCCGATTGGGTAAAACATTAGGGCGAGCGGTTGACCGGGGTGCGCTGGCGCGCTTTCCTGGCTTGTTCGGCTTTCAGTTTGTGTTGTCCGCTCGATGACTGAACCGCGGGTCAGCATCGTGGTGGCGACTTTTCTATCACGGCCAGACCACCTGTTGGTTGCGCTGCGCAGCGCGCTCGCGCAAACCTGGAAAAACCTGGAAATCATCGTTTGCGACGATTCGCCAAATGACGCACTGCGCCAGCTGGTGGCTGACTTTCACGATGTGCGCCTGCGCTACCGGCACAACATGCCGGCGCTCGGCGTGGCGCGCAACCATTGGTTGTCGTTCACCGAGGCGCGTGGTGACTACGTCGCGGTGTTGAACCACGACGATTGGTTGGCACCGACGTTTGTCGAACGCTTGGTGCGCGGGCTGCAACAACACCCGAGCGCCGTGGTGGCGTTTTGCGACCACTGGATCATCGATGTGCATGGTCACAAGTTGGTCGGCGATAGCGAACGCAACACCGTTGCATGGGGCCGTGCCGAGTTGGCCGCGGGGCTGCACCAACCTTTCACCGACTTGGTGCTGCGGCAATCGGTGCCGATGGCCATGGGCGCGTTGTTCAAACGCAGCGCATTGCCCGCCGATATGTTTGTGGATGCAGGACCTGCGTACGACCTTTGGTTGACCTATTACCTGTGTCGCAACGGTGCGGCTGCCTGGTACGCCGGTGAAAGGCTGAGTGCGTGGCGCATGCACGAAGCCAATCTCACCTCGGAAGGTGGACTGCCCTGGTTGCGCGGCGCGGCGATGTGCTGGCAAGCGATGTCGCGAGATGCGCAGCTCGCCTCGCACCGAAAGGCGCTTCGGAAAAAGGCGGCAGTCGGTTTCTACGCTTGCGCAGCGAGGTCGCTGGCTGATGGTGCGCGACTGCGTTGTTTGCACTACGCGCTGCGCTCGGTCGGTGCTGCATGCACCGTCAAGGGACTGCTTGCCTGCGCCTTGCCGTTGCTGCCTGCGGCCTGGGTGGCGTCGCAACGCGCGCGGCAGCGGCAGTTGACGCAAGCAAAAGCCCGCAACGCATGAACATCGTGCTGCACACCCACCCCGACTTTCTGGGTTCGCAAAGTCACCTCAACTTGGCGCGTGCGTTGGCTGATGGCTACCGGTCGCGCGGGCACACGGTGAGCTTGCGGCAACCGGTGGCGCTGGTGCACCGGCTGGTGCCACGCGGGCGGTTGTCGAAGTGGGCCGGCTACATCGACCAATACCTGGTGTTTCCGCGGCAAATGCGCGCTGCCATGCGTGGCGATCCGGCTCGCACGCTGTATGCGTTTTGCGACCAGGCACTCGGCCCCTGGATTAAACACGTGGCACATCGGCCGCACGTGGTGCACTGCATGGATTTGTTGGCGCTGCGCAGTGCGCTGGGTGACATCGTCGGGCAGCGCACTTCATTGACCGGGCGTGTCTATCAGCGCTACATACGCAGCGGCTTTCGCGCGGCGCGTCACTTCATTTCGATCTCGCAGCAATCGCGTGACGACCTGCATCGCTTTGGCGGTGTTGCGCCTGTAATTTCCGAGGTCGTGTACCTCGGCCTGAACTATCCGTATCGGCCGGTGGCTCCCGAGGCGGCCTTGCACACATTGGTGCACGCCGGACTGCCCGCTGATGCGCGGCGCTGTGTGCTGCACGTGGGTGGTGGTCAGTGGTACAAAAACGCAGTCGGCGTGGTGCGGTTGTACGGCGCTTACGCGCAGCAATCGCTGCGCGAGGGTCGGCAACCACTGCCGCTGTGGATGGTCAGCCCGCCGCCGAATGCGGCGCTGCAGGCGGCGCTGGCGCAGTTGCCAGACGGCGCGGCAGTGCAGTTTGTCAAAGGCCTCGACCACCCCACCTTGCAGGCGTTGTATGCGCACGCCGAAGTGCTGTTGTTTCCGAGTCTGGCCGAAGGATTCGGTTGGCCCATCGTCGAGGCGATGGCCTGCGCTTGCCCGGTCATCACGACCGGCGAGCCGCCGATGACCGAGGTCGGTGGCGATGCGGCGGTCTATTTGCCGCGACCCGACTCCACCGCCGACATGACCGCGTGGGCGCAGGCCGGCGCGCGCGTGCTGTGGCAAATATTGCAGCGAACGCCTGCGCAGCGGGCCGTGGCGGCCGCGACAGGGTTGGCCCACGCTGCGCGGTTCAACGCCGACAGCGCCATCGACCAGACCCTGGCGATTTACCAGCGGGTGTTGGCGCTCGATGACACCACCACCTCAGGAGGTAGCAAGTGATGACGATCGGCCGCACGAATTTAAGACCTGGCACCGCGCACGCAAACGCAGGCGCAGGCGCACCCAATGATCTGCATCACCACGCGGCGAGCCGCGGCAATGTGGGTTGCCACGGGGTCGACACATGCCGTGTGCCAGCGGTCGCTGCGGCCGCGGCCGGGCCCAATCGGCGCGAGGTGTTGCAGCGCTTGTGCGCAGCCGCTGCAGCGCCCGGCAGCGCCGTGCTGCTGGCGGCATGCGGTGGCGGCGGCAGCAGTGGCCCAGCGGCCGCGCCGGCTGCCGCTGCGCCGCCTGCCCCGCCACCAGCGGCCGCGCCGATTGAGCCGCCTGCTGCGCCGGCACCCGCACCCGCACCCGCGCCGCCACCAGCCGCTTCGGCCCCGGTCGCACCCGCCCCACCGCCGACTGCGGCCATGCCACCGTCACCCGCGCTCGAGCGGTTGAAAACCGCCTTGCGGCGTGCGCCGCTGGGCGTTGTGCAGGTGCCTATTACCGTGACCGAAGGCGCAGCGCAATCGGCCGCGTCATCGTTCGGCGCAGGCGCGCAGATCTACCCGCCGCTCGTCAATCCTGAGAAGAGCAGCTTGGCGACCATCCCGCAGGTGGCGGGTTTTCGGCGCGACCGCTGGCAGCGCATTGACGACGCTGTCATTGCCAGCAATGCGGTGTACCCGGTCGTGCGCAGCCACCGCGCTGCAACCACCGGTTGGAACGGCGTATGCGGGTTGCACTTCGTGTTGGAAGGCCGCGCGTTCGAGTTGTTGATGGCGGGTGAGCGCGCCTTCATCACCGTGATTGCCGACGGCCAGTTGATGAGCAGCAAAGTCATCACCAATACGCCAAGTGGTGGGGTGGCGGGGGCCCCGCTGGCCGCGCCGAATTCGTTCAAGCGCTTTGACTTCGGCGTGGCTGCAGCGCGCCGCATTTCCGTTTATGCGGTGAGCTCGCGTGGGCCGTGCGCGATCGCCATCGGTGCTACCGACCGAGTGCAGCCGTGGGACCGCTCGAGCGAAGCGTCGTTTGCCGCCATCACCGATTCATACGGCCAAGCGCCCGATTCCCAGTGGGGCACCAGCGGCCCGTTCTGGCAAGCGGCGACGCAGTTGGGCATTGCGCACATCGACCTCGATGCGGTGGGCGGCACCGGTTACGCACCGCAAAACACCAACCCCGAAACGCGCAATCCCGGCAATGCATTTGCGGCGCGGCTGGCATCGAACATCGATACCCAACCTGATTTGTTCCTCACCTGCGGCGGCATCAACGACAACAATTCGCGTGCCGCGCCGCCGCTGTTTGCCACCGCGGCCGACGCGCTGGCAAGCTTCAACGCGGCCGTCACTCGTTATTACCGCGACCTGCGGGCAGCACTACCGCAATCGGTGTTGGCCGCCACCGGGCCGTGGAAGCCACGCCAAACCATACCCACCGATCCGGTTGAGCAAGCCAAGGCCGACACCATCAAAGCCGCGTTGCAAAGCGTCGGTGGCCCATGGATATACCTCGACAACCTGAACGGCGGCTGGGTCAACAGCGCCGGTGCCATCGGCACCGTCAGCGGCCCATGGCAAACCGGCACCGGCAAAGCCGGCGCGCCCGCAGGCAACGGCAACGGCGACGTGTATGTAAGCGCGGATGGCACCCACCCCAACGAAGCCGGCTGCCTGTATTTGGGCACCCGATTGGCCACCGATTTGCGCGCAGCGCTGTTGGCGTTGTAGCCGCTGGCAGCGTCGGCAAAAGCGCTGCGCCGAGGGGTTGTTGACGCGGGTCGCGCCGGATGGAAGCCTGAGAGTTTTTTCCCCGCAGCCTCTACCGGCACGCGGCTGGCTTCGGATCAGGAATGAATATGCGAGCCGAAACCGCAGATCAGAAGCCGAGCTTGGTCTTGTCATCGAGCGGCGGAACCTGAGGCCACTGTTCCTTGCGATCAAGGCCCGAGGTGCAACCCCGGGCGGCGTGCTATCGACCGGCGCATCGCGTTCGCGTCGTGGCCGTGTGTGCTGGTCAGCGCAAGCCATAGAACGAATCCGAGCTCGAACCCGGCGGTGTGAAATCCGAATGAATGCAGGTCCAGCGGCTGGTTGCGACGCGATGATCGAGCCCTTGCAAGTAGGAGGCGTGAGCCTTCGCACTGTTCGACGCGAAGCGAGGAGCCCGAAAAAAAACCCGCCACTCGGCGGGTTCTGTTTTGCGTCCGTCCAGTCAGTCCGCAGAGTGGGTTTCGGCTGGTTGTTGCGCAGGTAGCGTTTGTTGCGGATCCGGGCCGGTGGCGTAAGCGGGGACGATGTTTTGTGCAAGCTGGCCTTTGGGCCCTTGGATCAACTCGTAGCTGACTTGGCCACCTTGCTTCAGCGTGCGAAACCCTTCCATTTGGATCGCCGAGAAATGGGCAAATACGTCGTCACCACCGCCTTCGGGTTCGATAAACCCAAAACCTTTGGCGTCGTTGAACCACTTAACCGTTCCGGTGTACATC
>JAYUGJ010000127.1:0-8471 GCA_043738425.1 Burkholderiales bacterium | reverse complement strand
GCGCAAGTCGGTGACGCGGCCGATGATCGCGTTGACCAGCCGAATCACCGGCGCTTCGCTGGCCAGGTCTTTCAGGTGCTCGACAAAATCGCCTGAATCCTTCAGGTCGTCGAAGCCGTCGCGGCTGGTGTTGGCCGAGTTGTCTTCAAGTAACTGCGACAGCGCTTTTTCAATCTCGCTCGGCAGGCCGATGTGCGGGCGAATCGCGAGGCCGGTGGCCAGCCGCAGCGCCTTCAACACATACGCATCCTGCGGGTTGGCCATCACCACATCGAGGTGGTTCGCCTCGCGGCGCAGCGGATAGACGCTGTTCGCCACCAAAAAGTCAGGCAACAAGCCATCGATTTCGGGCAGCACCGCGGGGAAGTCGGCAGCCAATACCCACGGCAGACCCGACAACTGCGATGTCGCCACCACCACATCGATCTCGGACACCAAGCCCAGGCTGACCAGCACCCGGTCGAGCGTGCCACCCATTTCAGACTGCGCCGCTACCGCACGCTCCAGGTCGCGCGGCTTGAGCTTGCCGCTGCCGATAAGGTGCGCGCCGAGGTCCGATGAGCTGGTGTCGGCCGGCAACAGTGCGAATGAATTCGAGGTCAAAGAAAGTCTTTCATGAAACCGTAGGCCAAGAGCTTGGGTGCCGCGGGCGCTGCAGACCCGCCGCGTTGGCGGTTTCGGTGCCCGACCGCATCCGTTGGCGCAGCCCGAAATTATCTGCCCACCCTTGCCGCACTTCGGCCAGTCGGCCAGTCGGCTCCGGCTTCGTCACCGCGGTGAAAAACGGTGCGCTGCGCTCAGGGCCGCACCGTAAAAAGTGTCCAGGTCGAGCCACGTTGCGCCATGTCCAAGGTCGGGTTTTGGCTCAGCGCGTCGGTGTCTTCGGCGGTCGCCAACACCGCCTTGCCTTTGAGCAGGCGAAAGTCGAAGTGGGTGGCCGACAGCGTGATGACCACCTCGTCGAGCCGAGGCGAGTCGATGCGGTAGGTCTGCCCTGGCGGCAGCGCTTCGTCCGCCGATTCCAAATTGAAGTTCAGCCTCTGGTAACGATTCCACAGGGCCTGGTGTGCGCCTGACGGATCCAGGCTGGCCATCAAGGTGCGAGGCGGGTAATAAAAAACACTGTGGGTCACCGGCATGCCGATCGAGGCGAGCAGCATCGCCCGACTGCGTCCACCGACCACGGTGACCCCGCGCCCTGCCCCGCGTTGCTGCAGCACCGATTCAAGCGCGCGCTCAAACACCGGGTCGATGGCAACGGCGGCCGGTGCGATCGACAGCGGATTGAATGGCACCGACGCGGCGAACGTCAGCGCGGCATAAAGCGCAAAAACGCGGCGGTGCCGACCGCGCGCCAGCAGGTACGCGCCAGCACCGACGACGCACAGCCCGAGCAGCGCAAGCGACGCCGGAACCACCTCGGCAACAGACGGCGGCAGCAGTCGATAGGTGACCAGCGCGTGGACTGCCGCGAGCGCTGCGACGCTGCCTGCCACCCAGTGCGCCGCGCGGTACCCATCGGCAACACCCTCGCCAGCGGCGGCCGCACGCATGGGAGACGCAAGCCAGGCAAACAGCAGCACCTGGGCCATGCCCAACGCGGCATCCATTCGGTACGAGGTGGCGCGGCCCCAGCCGGTGAGGCGCGCCCAGTCTGCGGAGAAGCCGAGGTACATGAAACACAGCACCACCGCGACGAATACCCACAGAACGCTGCCCAACAGGTCGACGCGGCGCAGGCGCCACCAACGCAGCACCGTGCATGCCGCTGTGGGCACGAGGAACAACACCACCGAGCCGGCGTCGCTGGCACCCCAAACGATGGCCGTATCGCGGTACATCGTGATCGGACTCAGCAGGCCTTTGATGAGGAACCAGCGGTCTGCATCGCCGCCCACTTCCAGGCTACGTTGCCCTGGGTAGACCGTCGCTTTGATGGCCGCTGCGGCGTCAGCTGCATCGAGCCACCAGCTACCCAGCACCACCACGGCGACGCCGACGGCAGCGGCTGCGGCCACCACCTGTGCGCGGCCGCAGCTCAATTCACGGCGGGTGGTGGCGATCCACGCCACGCCGAGCGGTGCGAAAAGGTAGGCCAGCGAAATTTGCCACGGCGGATAAAGCACCAGCACGAATCCGGCTGCAGCCCAGCCAAGCAACGCTCCGCATGCCAATGCGTTCAGCCCCCGTTGCTGGCGCAGTGCGCCATGTGCGGCGAGCAATGCCACCGCAGGGAAAAAAATCGTGTAAGCCGGCCAGCCGGAAAACACCACCGAGTAGGGCGAAGCCGCCACCGTCAATGCCAAGCCAGCAGCCAGCCGCCAGTCGATGCCGAACATGCGCCGAAGCAGCAACCACACCGCGCCGAAACAGCCGAAAAAAGGCAGCCACCACGACCAGGCCAGCGCGCGCCGCAGATCGAAAACAATGTAGCCCCAAGTCGCCGGCTTGGCAAGCGCAGACGGGTGTGCGACCGGCATCGCCGTGGTGCCCACCACCAACATGTTCATGCCATCTGCGCCCAGCTGTCGATTGACGACCGGAAATGGCGGTCGATGCGCCAGCTGACCCAACGCCAGCGGCGTAATCACCTGCCATTCGTCGCTGCGTATGGCCTGCGGCTTGCCGAACCACGGCTGGCCGTCGTGCTGCAGCAACGGCGGATCGTTCAGGCCGAGTGCGATCGACGAGCCGGTCCAACCCGCTGTCACCAGCAACGCAAACGACAGCGCCACTGCGGCACCGAACACCGGTGCCGCACCGAGCCGCGCCAATCGCACTTGAGCGACCCAGGGTGCCGCAAACAGTGCGACAAGCGGCAGCGCAATCGCAAGAAACAGCGCGGCGCGCGCCGGCCATGGCGGACCGGTTTCGGTAGGCGGCAAGTCGACGGCACGTGCCGCATTCAGCATCACCAGCGGCAGCTCGACGCCGTTGCCCAAACGCATGCGAGCCGACACCGGCTGGTGCCCCGTCAAACCAGATGGCCAACGCACCCGCGCGCTAAAGCCGCTGGTGACCCAATCTGCCCGGCCAGTGGTTCGCGCCACATCGCTGCGCTCGCTGCGCTCGATGCGACCGCGGTAGACCTCGGTGGTGCCCAGCTCCACGATGAGCTGCGTCGTGAAAACGTTGCCCTGGCCCGATGCTGCCCAGCCAGTGACCACCAGTTCCTTGCTGTCGGGCACCACCTGCACCCGTTCCACGTAGCCCATGCCACTGCATGCGGAGTTGGCAGGTGCCGCGGTCGCCATGGTGGCCACTGCCAGCGAACAAATCACCAGCGCGATCAACCCGGCAGCGCATGCGCGCAGGGCATGCAGCGCCCGCGCGGGTATTGACGCCAACGCCGACGCCACCCTCAACGCCGATTCGTGCGTTGCCAGACCGGCATCGACGCGAGCCGGCCTGCGGCAAGCCCTGCGCCATGCTGCCATCGGCCGATGCCGCCGATGCCACCGATCGTGGTGCGTGGGTTGGCGCTGCATCAGTCGCTTCGTTGGGTTGTGTTCATCGTGCAGTGGACACCGCGCAGCGCGGTGGCTCGAGCCCTGGCCACGCGGGAGTGTGCAACGCTGCGGCAGCAGTGCGACCAGGAGCGCTTGGGCAGCGGGCCTACAACGCAGAGGGTGCCGCGATGGCGAGGTAGGCGAATCGCTTGGCCTCACGCCTGCCGATCGTCACGGTGCGCAAGATGGCTCCGCAAACCAACGCCAGCATCGCCCCCAGCATCAGCCCAGTGGCAAACACCAGCGTCGGCAACCGCGGTACCAGGCCCGTTTGCAGGTAGGTCAGCGTCAACGGCAGCACCAGGCCTATGGCCACTGCCGCCAACGCGGTGGCCACCAACGAGAAAAACGCCAGCGGCCGCTCGCTGATGAAAAGCTTCAGTACGGTTTTCAGAATGCGCCAGCCATCGCGGAAGGTGGACAACTTGCTGACCGATCCCTCGGGCCGTGAGCGATAACGAACTGCCACTTCGGCGCATGGCATGCGCAGCTCAAGCGCGTGAACGCACAGTTCAGTTTCAATTTCGAAGCCCTGCGAGGACGCCGGAAACGACTTGGCATAGCGCCGCGAAAACACCCGATAGCCCGACAGCATGTCGGTGAACTGGCCGCCGAAAATTTGGCTGACCGAGCCATTCAGCAGCCGATTACCCCAGCGGTGTCCCGGGCGGTAGGTTTGCGCGTCAGCACCGTCGTCGCGGCGGCAGCCCACCACCATGTCGATTCGATCGCGCAGCAACAGCTCGATGTGCTGTTGGATGTCCGACGCGTCGTAGGTGGCGTCGCCGTCGACCATCACGTACACGTCGGCCTCGACGTCAGCAAACATGCGTCGCACCACATTGCCTTTGCCGCGCAAATTCACCTGCGTCACCAGCGCGCCGCCGGCCCGCGCAACGGCACCGGTGGCGTCGGTGGAACGGTTGTCGAAGACGTGCAGTGCAGCTTGCGGCAAATCACGCCTGAATTCCGCCAGCACCTGGCCGATTGCCAGCGCTTCGTTGAAGCACGGAATGACGACAGCGACACGGGTCTGGTTCATCGATTAACCACCATCTCGTCTTCGTTAATGTTGTTCAATGGTTGCGCGTGCCGTTGCCGGCGCTGCATTTCCATCATCGGCAATAACACCAGGGGCAAAGTGAAATACGGGAGCAGATACCGACTTTCGCCGGCGATTGAAAAAAAGAATATGCCGGCAAACTGAACCATCATCGGCACGGTCACTATGAGTACGGCAACGTCTTTGCGCTGCCAGCCGGTTCGAACTAACCAGACGGTAAGAACCAAACCCAATAATGGGCTCGACAAGATCCATCGATATGAGTATGTAAAATCAAATGCACTTCTTAGAACTTGCTCGGCGTTGCGCAGTCCGAATTTCCTGTTCTCAGATTTTGATTTGCTCCGGCTTATTATTACTTTCGCATATTCAAGGTATGGCCCGCCACCGGCGGCAAGGGTGGAAACCATAAATACGTTCACCCGGCTGCCGAGAAAGGCAGGAATGTTTTGCCGCAGGTTGTATCGGAAAAACTCGGCAACGATGGTTTTTCGATCCTTGCGGTCGAGGCGCAAGAAATCCGGTCCGCCTTGTTTATAGACCAGCGTGTCCCAATAATCCGGGTCGTAGTTCTGCAGAATCTTTTCGACGGTTTGATTGCGGGTAAGCGCACTGATCGTCGCTTCAGAAACCCGCGGTGAATCTCGCCATAAGTTCATCGGGTGCGGTCGTAAAAAATTAACAGTTTCAAAAATCGCCAACGGGAAAAGGACCGGATGGGTTGGTTGTCGGTGCAGCTTGCCGCCAATGGTCACCAAACCGCACCATGCTGCCGCAAGAGCGATCAGCTTCAACCGATCGCTTTTGCCGGTCATCAATAATACGGGGATGATTGCCAATAAAAAGACGAAGCCGTTGGTTCGAGCGAAAACCGCAAATGGAAATGTGATCGAAATGATGACAAGCGAAGCCGGTGAAACGTATTTACGGCGGGCGATAAGCCAAAGCTCGAACAGGAAACCAACAACGCACACCGAGTACACGCCATCGGCGTACAGCAGTCCGGCAAAGTAAATCATGTGCGGTGACAAGCAAATAAAAAACAAACCAAAGATAAATATCTTTGTCATTTTCTGGAATAAGCACCAGCTGAGAATTCTGGAAAAAACGGCAGCTGAAATCAGCATTTGCACCGCGATTGGAATTTCGACCAGCTCATTCGGCCCGCTCAGAATCTTCACAAAGTAATACCAAAACACCGGCTTTCCGGAATGGAAGGTTCCTTCGTTTTCAATTTCAAGCAACACCGCCAGGCTGTCTTCGCCGAGAAAGCCGGGCCAAAAGGCCAACAACCACGCGCCGTAAACCACTGCAATAACGGTAAATATCAAACCAAATGTGATTGCCGCACGTGGTCGGTTTACCTTGGCTTCTTCCATGAGGGGAGTGTTCAGGACGGAAAGTGGCTTCACGTGGGGCATCTCGGTTATTTTCAGTTGCCGCGAATGGTTATATTCAGTTCACCCGAGGGGTTGGTAGTCGGCCGACGCTGGATGGTCGACGGCCCATGCCGATCCATCGGCAGGTTATCTACTGTTCAGCGGGGCAAGACTAATGGGTAATCGATGAAAAAAATAAGTAATAACGAGGGCCGGTGGGCGTTTGTCGTCCGGGTCGGTATCGCCATTGCGGCGCTCGGCTTGGCTGGGCTGTGGTTCATGCCGCGCACGACCGCACCGTTGTTGCTGGCACCGATGTTCAACGTTTTTGATCCGTGCAACGATTTGGCAGAACCGCCCGCTGGCATAGGCAATTGCAACCGCGAAGGTGGGTCGCCGGCCAAGTTGATCGAAAACACGCTTTCCAAGTTGGGCCCGCGCATCAGTCCGAATGGGCGGTTCGAGTTGGGCTACACGCTGCACATACCGCTGCTGCGATTGTTGAAGCGCGAGGGTGACCAATGGAATGTCGATGCGGCAGCGGTGAAGCGCATGGTCGCGACGCTGCACGACGACGACCGCCCGGCGGTGGTTTATTTGTTCTCGACCCACTTCCAGGTCGGTGCGCCGATCGAGGCGGCGTTGGCCGCGGACCCCACCAACATGGCCGCCACCGCCAACGGTCCGATGGCAGTGGACCGTTACTACGGCGACCCGATCTACCCGTGGACGTTTGCCACCACCAACAACGAATTGACGCGTCGGCGCGTGCAGGTGGTTGACGCCCTGGTCGATGAAATTTGCAAGCTACCGCAGGGCGACCGCGACAAGATTCGCGGCATCACGCTGCTGGGCGAGTTGCACCACTTGTTCCCGAATTTCCAAGCCGGCATGGGGTTTCAGGAGAAGTACCTGGTCTCTGACTACGGCGCGCCATCGGTCCAAGGGTTTCGCGAGTTTCTGGCCGCGCGGTTCAACACCGTGGCCGCGATGAATGCAGCACTGGCCAGCGACTACCCGTCGTTCGAGGCGGTTGACCCGCCCGCCAAAGACATCCGCAGCCAGCCGTTGACGCGCTACACCGAGCACATCGATTCGTATGCGCATGGCACGTTGCCGATCGCTGGCTGGGCTCATGCGCCGGTGCCTCAGCGTGGGTTGATGCGCTGGGTGCGCCTGTACCGCAATGGGGCGTTGTTGGCCCGCGTGCCGATCAATCTGAGCCGCCAGGACGTGCAAGAAGCCCATCCCGAATTCGGCACTGCCGATGTGGGCTGGCGCTATGACCTCGATTTCTCGGCGCTGCCACCGGGAGTGCACCGCATCGACGTGATCCTCGAAGGGATCAACGAGGGCGATCCGCTGCAGCACCTGGGTACGCGGAGCATTTCGGTGATGGCGCGCAACCAAGCCACCCCGCCGTTGATGCCGCAAACCGAGCTGCCCAACACCGTGCCCGCCGCAGTGCCGGTGCGGTGGTCGGTCGATTCGCCGATGGATCAGACGTCGTATTACTTCAACCCGCTGGTGCCACTGTGGCATCAGTTCCGGGCGTCACAGGTGGTCACGTACCTGCGCTATTTCGATGCCCGGGTTCGCCGCTCTTGCTTGAAAAGCGTCGACACCTACGTGCACCAGATCACGCCGTTCACCAACCCGAGTTGGGACGCCAATAAATTCGCGGTGGGTGAGTCGCTGCAACCGCTCGGCGGCATCCGCCTCGGCGTGAGCTTGTACGGCGAACCGACCTACGGGCAAAGTTTCTTCAGCTGGAAAAACCAAAGCCAGCACGCCGGCTACGGCGTCACTGAATTCCATCCGCTGCGTGCGTTGTCGTTGAACGAAGCGCGCGTCATGTTCGAGCGCCATCGCAGCAGTCATGCGCAGTTTTTGTCGTTCTTTTTGCGCACCCAAAAGCTGGGGGACGTGCCTTCGGGCACGCCGAACCAGTTCGCGTTCGATCCGGACAACCCGACTTTTCAATCCGACCGGCTGTACCAAACCGTCCAAACGCTGGTGCGTGAATAACCGCCGCAACCAAGAACAGACGCCGGATACGTCAACGTAGGTGAGGCTTTTTCACCTGCCGGCCCATGCCATTCGGTCGTTCAGCTGCGCGGCGCCGTAGGTGCCGAAGGTGTGATGGCCGGTGCCCGTGTGACACGGGTTTTGCCGCCGGTGGTGACCAAGATGACGGGCTCACCAGCGACCAGGGTTTCGTTGCCGATGGCTTGAACAATCGCACGGCGGTCGCCGTTGCGCATTTGGATCAATATCTCCACTGCGGATTCTTTGGTGGAAAACCGCTCGACGGTATTGCCGATGACTGCGCCGGCTACCGCACCGACCACGCCCACCACCGCACCGGTTTTGTTGCCGCCGACTTGCGAGCCGGCCACGCCGCCGATGACGGCACCTGTCGCGCCACCAATACCGCTTTGGCTGCCGTCCACCGTGACGGGTCGCACCGACAGCACGGTGGCGTCTTGCACCACCGCCAGGCGCTGCGCGTCTTCACGC
>JAYUGJ010000126.1:0-9892 GCA_043738425.1 Burkholderiales bacterium | reverse complement strand
GCAGGTGGGTGATGTCGACGCCGCGGATGCGCACCGAACCCGACTGCACCGTGTCGAGCCCGGCGATGCAGTTCAGCAGCGTCGATTTGCCGACACCCGACTCGCCGAGGATCGCGACAAATTCGCCGGCTTCGACCTGCAGCGCCACGTTGGAAAACACCGGCACGCCAGCGTAGTGTTTGACTAACCGATCAACCTGAAGCAGTGGCATGGCGAGTGGCGGTGGCGGCAATGACGCGCTGGTGCGGCGCGTGGCGTGGCTTGAGATGCGAGATGCGTGGTCGATGATGGGCAATGGGCAATGGGCCATTGGCCATGGGGAATGGGCAAAGCGCGAAACGCGAAACGCGAAACGCGAAACGCGAGGTGCGAGGTGCGAGGTGCGAGGTGTAGACGCGCACCGTTCACTGCGCACGCAGAAGATTGTCAGCGCGGCCACCAGTGCACCGCACGGCGCATGGGCAAATCCTGGTGCACACGGCTCGATGACGCGGCGTGCCGCAGCTGAACGCGCGGCACCCGCGGCCGCTGGGCTGGCACGCGCTGCGCATCTGAGCGATGAACCGGCCGGCGTTGAGTTTGCCGATGCCACAGGCGCAGGCGCTGGCCGCGCGGGAACGGCAGTGGCGATGCTGGAGTGCGCTCGCGCTAGGGCGACGCTGAATAAGTCCCCGCGAGGCGGCGCGCTCTGTTTATGGGATGAGCTGCAAGGCGCAAACCACACGTCTCATGCTCAAAGACATAGCCCCGCTATGGCGAGGATTTGCAACGCCGCAGATCACCAAAAAACAGAGCGCGCCGTCCGCGAGGGACTTGTTCAGCGTTGCCCTAGAGTGCCGGCCATGCACAAAACTTCACTTTTGCGACGCGACTTCAAACCCCGTGGGCTGCCGGCGCGGCCGGCGCTGACGACCCTGGTGACATTCGCGGCGCTCGCTGCCGGCACGCTCAGTGGGTGTGGCACCGCCCCGGCACCCATCACCCGCGCGCCGCCTGCAACGGTGGCGGTGCCGGTTGCGCCACCGCCCAAACTGGCACCCACTTTGGCGCAAGAACGCCAGCGCTTGGCCGAGTTGTTCAAGGGCACGCCGGTGGTGTTGGCGATCGATGCCGACGGCAGTTTTCGCGCTGAAGTGCCGCTGAAATTTTGTTTCGATGCCGGCAAGTCGGTAGTCAAACCGCCGTTGGCCGCGCTGCTCGACCGGCTGGCGAAAAGCCCCGCCACCCAACGCAGCGCGTGGACGATTGCGGCCCCGGCAGATGCGAAAAGCAAAGGTTTTTCACTGGCCGGCGAGCGCGCTGCCAGCGCCCGTGACTACCTGGTGGCGCATGGTGCCAACGCGGCCCGTTTCACGATCTCGGCCGTCGGCAGCGCCGAGTCGGGTGCGATGGTGAAGATCGTGGTGACCGCGTCGTAGCGGGCGCGGCGAATGCGGTGGTGCGCATGCCTTGTCGACTTGCCTGCGCGTATGTCCGCGTATGTCCGCGTACGCGGCTGCGTGCGTGACGTCAGTTCAGGCGCATGCCGCAGCCGCCGCCAGCGCGATGGCCACCACCTGCGCCTGCGCATCGGGCGCGTCGCACGCCACCACCGTGCGCTTGGGGCTGCTGCGCAGCCACGTCAGTTGGCGCTTGGCCAGTTGACGGGTCGCCGCGATGCCGCGCTCGGGCAGATCGAATAAATCGTCGGCCGCGAGTGCTTCCCAGGTTTGCCGGTAGCCCACGCAGCGCATCGATGGCAGGTCGGCATGCAGGTCGCCACGCTGCATCAACGCGTCGACCTCGGCCACCAAACCCGCGTCCAGCATCTGCGCGAAGCGGGCTTCGATGCGCTGGTGCAGCCAGGCCCGGTCGGTCGGTTCGAGCGAGATCAACGGTGGCGTGTCGACCACTGTTTTTTCGCGGTGAAACGACGACCACGGCAAGCCGCTTACCCGATGCACTTCGAGTGCGCGTTGAATGCGTTGGCGGTCGAGTGGTGCAAGTCGCTTCGCGGTGACCGCGTCGACGCGTTGCAGCTCGCGGTACAGCGCATGCAAGCCGTCGCGCTCGCATTGCGCATCGAGCGCCGCACGCACCGCGCGGTCGGCCGCCGGCATCGCGTCAAGGCCTTCAAACAGGGCCTTGAAATACAGCATCGTGCCGCCCACCAGCAGCGGCACATGGTCGCGCGCGGTGATCTCGGCGATCAGCCGCTGTGCGTCACCGACAAAACGTGCCGCCGAATACGACTCGGCTGGGTCGATCAGGTCGATCAAGTGGTGCGGTACCGCCGCGCGCTCAGCGGCTGTCGGCTTGGCGGTACCGATGTCCATGCCGCGGTACACCAGTGCCGAATCCACGCTGATGATTTCGATCGAGCGCGGCGGATGCTGCTCACTAAACGCCCCCGCGATTGCCAGCGCGGCCGCGGTTTTGCCCGATGCGGTGGGGCCCGCCAGGCAGATCACACCGCTGGTCAGCAAGCTCAACCGAACACCTCGTCGGCGCGCAGATAACGCCACTGGCCGACCGGCAGATCGCCCAGCATCACGCTGCCGATGCGTACGCGTTTGAGGCCCAGCACTTTCAGGCCGACGGCTTCGCACATGCGGCGAATTTGGCGCTTCTTGCCTTCTTGCAACACAAAGCGCAGCTGGTCGTCGTTTTGCCACTCGACCACGGCCGGCTTCAGCGCCTCGCCGTCGAGTTCGAGGCCGTGGCGCAGGCGTTGCAGATCGTCGGCAGACAAGCCGCGCGCTGGCGGGCCGCTGCTCAGCGGGTCGGTGCTGGCCAAGGTCACGCGCACCAAATATTCTTTTTCGATCGCGCTGCCTTCGCCGATCAATTGCTTGGCGATGCGGCCGTCTTGCGTCAGCACCAGCAAGCCGATCGAGTCGATATCGAGGCGGCCTGCGGGCACCAAACTGCGCAGGTGGTCGCGCAAAAAGCGCGTACCCGATTGGTCGCCCGGCCACTGCGCTTCGGGCTTGACCAACACCACCGCCGGCTCGTAGCCGTCTTCGGCCTGGCCGCTGACGTAGCCGATCGGCTTGTTGATGATCACGGTGACTTTTTGCGCCTGCATGAATTTCGCGCGTGCATCGATCGTGATGCGCTGATCGGGCATCACGCGGGAGCCCAATTCGCTGACCACCTGGCCATCGACCCGCACCCAGCCTTTGTCGATCCATTCGTCGGCCTCACGGCGTGACGACAGGCCCAATTCACCCATGCGTTTCGACAACCGCAGGCTGCCGTTGGCACCTGCGGCTTCATGGAACGGGCCGCGTTCATGGTCTGCGTCACGCGGCCGATCGCGTGGCGTGTCGCGAGGCTGCGCACCACGCGGCTCGGCGGTGAACACCCGCTTGGGGCCGCGCTGGATGGCCGAGTCGGGCGCGTACAGCGGTGCGCGGTCGACGCTGCGCTCAGGCCAGGGTTCACGCGCGTGCGCATGCGCTGGCGGGCGCTGGTGCGCAGGCAGGTCGCGTGGATCGCCGCGCGGCGCGTGGCGTGGGTCGTCACGTGGATCATCGCGCGGCGCATGGCGCTGTTCGGCGGCGTGGCCACGCTCGTCGTCGCGCGTGCCTTGGTAGCCCGGCGCGCGCGGCTGGCGTGGCGGCGTGCCCGCGTGGTGTGGCCCGCGGTCCGACCACGGTGCCGACTGCTGCGGGCTGCCGCGCTGCGGCTCGCGCGCTGGCTGGCGGCTGTCGTGGCGTGGCTGGTGGCGCGGCTGGTGCTGTGGCGCCTCGCGTGGGTCGGTGCGTTGTTGTCTACGGTCCTGTGGCTGATCGCGTGCAGGGCCCGACGGGTTGGCGGGCTGCGGCGCGAAGTGCGGCCGCTCCGGGCTGCGCTCCTGGTTGTGCGCTTGGTTGTGCGCTTGGTTGCGGTCTCGGGTGTCGTCTCGCCTGTCACCAGCCGGGTTGCCGCGTGGGTCGTGTCGCGGCTCATTGCGGTGGTCTCGCCTGGTGTCGTCTCTCGGGTCGGGGCGGGCCTGATGCCGGGCGTCGTGCGGCGTGCGCGGTGGCGGTTGATCACGCTGCATCGGCTGCGGTCGGTCTGGCCGCGGCCCGGCGCGCGGGTCGGTGCCGCGGTCGGCCGCTCGGTGGTCGGGACGTGCGCGCGGTGCGAATTCAGACGGGCGGCCCTGTGACCAGGCGGCCGCATGGTCGGGCCCGCGGTTCGGGTGGCGCTCGTTGCGCTGCGGCGGTGCGCGCGGGGCCTCTCGTGTCACATCCCTTTGCGGTTCGCGTCGCGGGTCGCGCTGGTTGTCGCGCCCGGTGTCGCGTTGGGTATCACGAGGGGCGCCACGCTGGGCTGTGCGATACGACTCGCGCGGAGCATCGCGCGGTCGGTCGCGCTGCGGGTTGCCAGCTGCGCCCGCCGGTGGGCCACGCCGCATCGCGTCGAACGGTGGCTGGGCATCGCGCCGGGCGCGATCGGCCTGTGCCTCGGCCAGCGTCGGCCGTCGGCGCACGCCCATGCCTGCGCCGCGTGCCGGGCCGCGCGCATCGGCGCGTTGGGCCGACGCGGCGTTCTTCGGGTTCAGTTTCAGCGTGGCCATGCGGCGTCCAGTCAGATCAGTTCAATGCGGTGCGGTGCGGTGCAACGCCCAAGTGGAACACGCGGTGCTGTCGGCGGACTTTCAGCGCAGCGGCGGAAAGTCGATCAGCGGCCGCGCCAGAACATCGCGTCGAGTTCACGCAGCGTGACCTGCCGCCAGGTCGGCCGGCCGTGGTTGCACTGGTCGGCGCGTTCGGTGCGTTCCATGTCGCGCAGCAGCGCATTCATCTCGTCGTGCGTCAACCGCCGGTTGGCGCGCACCGCGCCGTGACACGACATGGTCGACAAAATCTCGTGCTGCGCCCGCTGCACCACCGTGCTGGCGTCGTGCTCGGCCAATTCGGCCAGCACGCTGCGCGCCAGCTCGACCAGATCGCCGCCGACCAAGGCCGCCGGTTGCGAACGCACCGCCAACACCGTGGGCGACAGCGCCGAGATGTCGAGCCCGATGGTGTGCAGCGTCGCGGCATGCGCTTCGGCGGTGGCGATTTCGGCTGCGCTGGCGGCAAACGTCACCGGTATCAACAGCGGCTGCGCGTCGATGCGTGACGCTGCCAGATTGGCCTTCAGCCGTTCGTACACCACCCGTTCGTGGGCCGCATGCACGTCGACGATGACCAGCCCCTGCGCGTTTTCGGCCAGCAAATAAATGCCACCGATCTGCGCGATGGCGTGGCCCAGCGGTTGGGCTGGCGCTGCGCCGGCGACGCGGTTGGCTACTTCGCTGCCATCGGCATCGACAGCCCACGGCGCGGCCGGCTCGCGTGCGTACAACACGGTGGCCTGATGCAAGCTGAGCGCAACCTGCGCGCCGCTGGGTGATCGACCCAGCTGGCCCATGGGGCCGTGCGGAAACCCGCCGAGCGCTGGCCCATGCCGCTGCAGGCCCGACGGTGTCGTGCCGGCTGCCTCTAAAGACCTGGCCCCAGCAGGTGCGTTGCCTACCAACCCACCGGCCAGTTCACCCACCTGGCCCACCAGATGACCCACCAGATGACCTACGAGAGCCGCCTCCACCGCGCGCCGCACCGCCTGGTGCACCTCACGCGAATCGCGAAACCGCACTTCGATTTTGGTCGGGTGCACATTCACATCGACGCGGTCGGGCGCGATATCGATGAACAGCACATACGCCGGTTGGCGTCCGCCGTGCAACACGTCTGCATAGGCGCTGCGCACGCCGTGGGCGATCAGTTTGTCGCGCACGTAGCGGCCGTTGACATACACATATTGCTGGTCGGCGCGGCTGCGTGCTGCGGCAGGCGTGCCGGCGCGGCCGGTGATGCGCAGCACGCCAAGGTCGAGCGCCACCGGGCGGCTGTCGGCGGTGAACTCGGCACCCAACACCTCGGCCAATCGGGCTGCCGCATCGGCCCGCCGCCAGGGCTGCACCAGCTTGCCTTCGTGCCACACGGTGAACGCCACATCGGGCCGCACCAACGCATGGCGGCGCACCGCTTCTACGCAATGCGCCAGTTCGGTGGCCTCGGTTTTCAAAAACTTGCGGCGTGCCGGCGTGTTGAAAAAAAGCTCGCGCACCTCGACGCTGGTGCCCACGCCGCGCGCGCTCGGTGTGATTTCGCCGGTGCGCGCATCGAGCCGCAGCGCATGCGCTGCATCGGCTGGCGCATCTGCGCAGCGGCTGGCAATCGACACCTCGGCGACCGAGCAAATAGCGGCCAACGCCTCGCCGCGAAAACCCATGGTGGCGACGTTTTCCAGATCGGCGAGTGATGAAATTTTGCTGGTCGCGTGGCGGCGCAGCGCCAGCGGCAACTCGGCTGCCGACAAGCCGCAGCCATCGTCTTCGACCCACACCGCGCGAACGCCGCCGCCGGTCAACTTCACCGTGATCTGGCTTGCGCCTGCGTCCAGCGCGTTGTCGACCAGCTCACGCACCACCGACGCCGGCCGCTCGACCACCTCACCGGCGGCGATCTGGCTGATCAGCGCATCGGGCAGCTCGCGTATCGGGCGGCGCGGCAAATGGGGGAGTGGCTGCACGCCGAAAAAACTCATGCAGTGATTGTAGAAAGCAGGCCCATGGCGGATCGGTGGCGGATCGGTGGCGGATCGGTGGTGGATCAGTGGGTGATCGGCGGGCGGCGGGCGATGGTCGGTGGCCGGTGGCCGGTGTTGCCAGCCAGCGCGACCTCAACGCGGTCGAGCGGTTCGGGCAGCGCTGTGCAACCTCGATCACGCGGCCACGGGTGGCCTGGTGCGGGCGCGCGGCGCGTGTCGTCGTCGCGCGCATCGGCGCACGCCCCATTCGCTGTACGCGTATTAGCGCAGTGCGCCTTCCAGGCACAACAACGCGCGCTTGCGATCCAGGCCGCCTGCGTAGCCGGTCAGCGTGCCGTCGCTGCCGATCACGCGGTGGCACGGCACGATGATCGAAACCGGGTTTTTGCCGACGGCCGAGCCGACCGCACGCACCGCGTTGGCTGAACTGATGGCGCGCGCAATGTCGGCGTAGCTTTGCGTTTGTCCGGCCTCGATGCGCAGCAGCGCGTGCCACACCGCCACCTGAAATGGCGTGCCGTGCAAATCAAGTGGCAGCTCGAAATGGCGGCGCTGGCGGTCGAAGTAATCGGTGATTTGCCGCGCCGCCAATTGCAGCAACGGATCCGCCGGCAGCTCGGCTGCGCCGAGCACACCGGGGTGGTCCTTTTGGCCCGCAAACCACGCACCCGCCAAGCCACGGGCGGTGCGCGCCAACAGCACTTCACCCAGTGGTGTGCCGAGCCGCGATTGCGCGGTGGCGAGTGCGCTCAATGTGTTGAGGATGCTCACGCGTCGACCCATGGTGTGCTGCTCATTCAAGCGTCTCCAGGCTGTTCCACAAACGCAGCACCGCATACGAACGCCACGGTTGCCATTGCACGGCCAGCGCATCGGCTTCGCGTTGGCTGGTGGTGCCGAACTGTTGCCGCATGGCTTTCAACAGGGCCACGTCTTTAGGTAAAAACACATCGGGCGCGCCGAGCGCGCGCATCGCGATGTAGCTGGCTGTCCACGGCCCCATGCCTGGCAGCGCGCACAACGCCGCAATCAACGCCGCCGGTGGGTCGCAGCCGTGAAAGTGCAACAACAAATCAGGCCACGCCTGCGCCAGCGCAACGATGGCGCGGGCGCGGCTGCCGATCACGCCGAGTTGTTGGATGGCCGCGCTGTCGACGCTGGCCAGCGTGTGGTGCGATGGGAAACAGCGATCGATGCCGTGCCACGGCGTCGCGATCGGCGTGCCGAAGCGCTGCACCAAGCGGCTGGCCAAGGTGCGCGCGCCGGCCACCGTCACTTGCTGGCCGAGCACCGCGCGCACCGCCAGCTCGAAGCCGTCGAGGCTGCCCGGCAAGCGCAAGCCGGCGTCACCCGGCAGCTGTGCCAACACCGCGTCGATCGCATGCGGCGCGGCGTCCAGGTCCAACCAGCGGCGCGCCGCACGGATCACGTTGGCGCTGTGCGCAAGCCAAACCGGTGCGAAGCGCAGCACGACGCGTGCGTGCTGCGGCACGAACTCGGCTTCGATCCAGCCTGCTGCCGCCGACGTACCGAACACGCCTGCGCGCACGCTGCGCCGCACGCACATGCCATCGATGCGTTCGATGCCGGCAATCGCGCGTTGCGCCATGAAGCGCAGCAGCCGCGACACATCGAACGGCGTGCGATAGGCCAGCGTGGCGCTGATAGAAGCCAACGCGTCGGCGGCGTGTCCGGGCGCCGCGGCGTTGCGGATGGCACTCGGGTTGAGCCGGTAGCGTGCGGCAAAAACCGCATTGAATTGGCGCGTGCTGCCGAAGCCGCTGGCCAGCGCGACCTCGGCCACCGATAGCGAGGAATCGGTCAGCAGCTGCTTGGCCAACAACAGGCGGCGGGTTTGCAGGTATTGCAGCGGCGTGACGCCATGCGCGGCCGAAAAAATGCGCCGCAGGTGGCGCTCACTGATACCCAGACGCTGCGCCAGCGCGTGCACGGTCGGCCGCTCGCCGGCGGCGTTGCGGCCGTCGTGCAGTTGCCCGCCCGACAACTGCCCATCCAACCACAGCGCGGCTTGGTGTGCCAGCGTGGCCGCCCCGTCCATCACCGACCAGCGGGCCGAAGCTGCAACACCTGACCCCGGCGCGATCTCGGGGCGGCACTTCAGGCACGGCCGAAAGCCGGCCGCTTCGGCTTGCGCGGGCGTGTCGAAAAACCGGCAGTTCGCCTGCTTGGGCACGCGCACCCGGCAGATCGGCCGACAGTAAATGCCGGTCGAAGTGACGCCGACAAACCAGTGCCCGTCGAAGCGCGCATCGCGTGCCAACAGCACTTGGTAAGCAGCGTCTGCAGTCAGGTCCATCGCTGCATTGTCATCAGCTGCAGGGTGCGCCACGCGCGGTTTTCGGACCTGTCGGCACACGCTCATTTTCAAGTGGGGCCCGCATAATTCGCGCCCATGGAAATCGTCGCCGCGTTACTCGACTTCATCTTGCACGTCGATGTGCATCTCGCCACTTTCGTGCAGACCTACGGTGCCTGGGTTTACGCGCTGCTGTTCGCCATCATCTTCATCGAGACCGGGCTGGTGGTGATGCCGTTTTTGCCTGGCGACTCGTTGCTGTTTGTGGTCGGCGCGATGTGCGGCAGCGGCTTGATGAGCCTGCCGCTGGCGATGTCGCTGCTGGTGGCCGCGGCGATTCTGGGCAACCAGTGCAACTACGCCATCGGCCGCTATCTCGGCCCTAAGGTGTTCCAGTGGGACGACTCGCGTTTTTTCGACAAGCGCGCCTTCGAGCAGGCCCACGCGTTTTATGAAAAATACGGCGGGCCGACATTGATCGCTGCCCGCTTCATGCCGTTCGTTCGCACCTTCGCGCCGTTTGTGGCCGGCGTGGCGCGCATGTCGCGCGCCAAATTCATCTTCTTCGATGTGGCAGGCGCGCTGTTGTGGGTCGGTGGCGTGACCACCGCGGGTTACCTGTTCGGCAACATCGCCTGGGTCAAGCAGCACCTCGACAAAATCATCTGGGCCGCGATCCTGATTCCGGGTTTGCTGGTGCTGTGGGGTGGTTACCAAGCACGCGGCAAAGCCGCTGCGGCCAGCCGCTTGGGGTGAAAGCGACTTTCGGCAATCGGCAAGATAAACCGCTGGGGTCGGAAGTGTTGGCGGGTGGTGCGACGCCTTCAGTGCCAGGTCTTTAGGTAATTGGACTACATGGTCTCGCTGACGCCTTTGATGTGACCGAGTTCACTGCGGGAGACCGCGCCGGGTTCCGCCCCGGCGGGCGGGTAACTTTTATTTGCTGGTCCAAATAAAAGTCACCAAAACAAAAGACCCGAACGCCAGCCGATTTGGCCTGTTCGCTGC
>JAYUGJ010000125.1:0-15065 GCA_043738425.1 Burkholderiales bacterium | reverse complement strand
GACTGCGAGACCGACGCTGCGATCCAAATGCAGTTGGTTTTTGAAACCACTCCCGCCAAGCACGCTATGCGACGAGGTGCGGTGCGGTGCGGTGCGCTGCAACTCGCGCGGCACGACTTTTCGGCCGGTGTTGACGGACGAATGCTGCGCGCGGTGGCGCTGCTTTCGTCTCACGGTGGCGCACCGTGGTTTTCCCGTGGCTTCTCACCACTTATTTCACGACTGGCGCGGCGCGCGCTTTGGCATCGGCACACCCGCAGGTCAAAATCATGGTTTACCTGTAGTTCCGGTCTGCGCAGTTGGCCATCTTGCCGACTCGCGTCATGTCCACCAGCCCAATCGAACCCGCAACATGCCAAACCAAACAGGCGCAGCGTTCCAATCGCGACCGTGGAAAAGGTCCCCGTTATTGAACATGTGGGTGGACAACCTGTCGATGGGCCAGTTTTTGGCGACGCTGAAAACCGGCGTGGTGTTCACCTTGAACCCCGACCACTGCTACCACCTGCAACGCAACCAGGCGTTTTACGCGGCCTACCGCCAGGCGGACTTCATCACTTCCGACAGCAAGTTTGTCTACTGGGGACTGAAGCTGATCGGCCGCCCGATTCAAGAAAAGGTGTCGGGCTCCGACATCGTTCCGCAGTTTTGCGACTACCACGCGAAAAACCCGGACATCAAAGTCTTCTACCTCGGTGCCGCACCGGGCATTGCGCAAAAAGCGCTGGAGCGCACCAACGCGCGGGTCGGCCGCGAGATCGTGGTGGGTGCCCATTCACCGTCGATGAAGTTCGTGACCGACGATGCCGAAATAGACCAGGTCATCGAAATCGTCAGACAGTCGGGTGCCAACGTGGTGATCGTCGGCTTGGGTGCGCCGAAGCAGGAAATCTGGATCCAGAAATACAAAACGCGGTTGCCTGAGGTGCGCATCTGGATGGGTGTGGGTGCCACCATCGATTACGAAGCCGATGCCGTCAAGCGCGCACCGCGCTGGATGACGCGCAACGGGCTCGAGTGGGTGTACCGCATGTCCACCGAACCCCGCCGTTATTGGCGACGTTATGCCCGCGACCTGGAATATTTTTGGCTGCTGGCGGTCGATGGCTTCGGGCGCTATCGCGATCCGATGCGCTAAGCGACGCACCAGCCGTTTCGCTGTGCCCGCAGTGTGCAAAGCGCGCGGCACGCAACAAATCTTTTTTCACTATTGAAGTAGACGCCATGATTCGTACAGGAATGGTTGGACTCGGCAAGATGGGCCTGTCGCATTTGGCGATCTTGCGTGCCCACCCGCAGATTGATCTCGTCGCGGGGTGCGACACCACCGGCTACCTCACCGACGTGTTGGAAAAGCACACCGGGCTGAAGTGCTACGCCGACTTCGACCAGATGCTGCGCGAGTCGAAACTCGATGCGGTGCTGGTCGCCACACCTTCGAAAATGCACTACGCGATGGTCGCCAAGGCGTTGGAGTCGGGTGCCCATGTGTTCTGCGAAAAACCGTTCGTGCTGAACGTCGCCGATGGCGAAAAGCTGGTGGCGCTGGCCGATCAAAAGGGCGCGGTGACCCAGGTCGGCTACCACTACCGTTTTGTCGGTGCGTTCAAAGAAGCTGCCCGCATCGTCGCCTCGGGCGCGTTGGGCACGGTTCACCACGTGCGCGCCGAGGCCTATGGCCCGGTGGTGCTGAAGCCCAAGGGCGCGACTTGGCGCACCACCGCGTCTGAAGGCGGCGGCGCGCTGTACGACTACGCCTGCCATGCGGTGGACCTGGTCAACTTTGTGGCGGGTACGCCGACTGGCGTGACCGGCGTGGTGCGCAACGGTGTGTTTTCGCAGGGTGTGGAAGACGAGATTTACTGCACCATGCACTTCGACAACGGCGCGTCCGGCCAGTTGGCAGTCAACTGGAGCGACGAGAGCTTTCGCAAAATGTCGACCAAGATCTCGGTGTGGGGAT
Source organism: Burkholderiales bacterium (assembly GCA_043738425.1). Taxonomy (GTDB): domain Bacteria; phylum Pseudomonadota; class Gammaproteobacteria; order Burkholderiales; family Burkholderiaceae_C; genus PBB1. The sequence goes on along the minus strand of JAYUGJ010000125.1, from coordinate 13,102 downwards.
CGAACGGGCGCATTACCGCCGACCGCCAAGAGTGCCAAATCTTCTTGCGTGAACCGCACGACGCCCTGCCTGAGTGCAAAAAAGGCTGGACGGTGAAATACACCACCGACCTGACCGAAGAAGTTTGGTACTACCTGCGCGGTGAAGAGTACTCAGCGCAAATCGACTACTTCGCCCACAGCGTGGCAGCCAAACGCCGCGACGGTCAAAACACTTTTCAATCGGCACTCAACGCGGACCGGGTGGTGGCAATGATCCAGGCCGGCCGCGATGTGTCGACCGCCGCCACCGCCGTCGACGTGAAAAAGACAGGCGTGTTCAAGCGCATTTTTGGTTGACGCGCAGCGTCACCGAACGCGTCCGCCAGACTTCGGCCCCTTTTTAGGAACCATTCGTATGCTCGACAAAATTCTGTTTGGTGACAACCAATTCTTCGGCGTGAACCACATGTCCGAAGAAAAAGCGCGTGCGCAGTCGATGAAATTTCAAGACATCCAGGCAGTGATCGACACGCTGGATGCCGCGTACCAAGAGGGCGTGCGCACTTTCATGTGCACCACCCACGACCGTGTGCGCGAGGTCTGTGACTACTTTCGCGCCAACCAGGCCAAGTACCCCGACTACCAGTTCTATCCCTGCATGCCTTACGCGCACAAGTACGCCAACGCGGTGACCGAGCACGGCATGATCGACGCGCTGAAACTGTTTCTGCCCACCGACGGCGCGGCTGGTGCCATGTTCAAAGGTGGCTTGGCGCTGGCCAAAAAAGACCTCGAAGCCATCCTTCAAATGTTGATCGACGCCGAGATGAAGATGTTCGACGGCTTGAAAACGCCGGTGATATTCATTCAAAACGTGATCACCGATTTGTTTTTGGGTTTGGGCATGCACGAGATGTTCAAAGTCTTCCATGACCACGTGAAGGCCAAGTACGGTGCCGAAGCAGGCTTCATCACGATGAACGCGCCAGCGCTGCTGGATGTGCTGGAAAAGCTCGGCATCGACAACCCGATCATTTGCGCCAACGTCAACAAAATCGGTTTTCGCATGTGTGGCGGTGTCGCGCTATATGAAGACACCATCAAGAACCGGCGCTTCCGGCCGGTCGCGATGTCGGTGCTGGCGTCGGGTGCGTTATCGCCGCGTGAAGCGATCGACTATGTCTGCAAACAGCGCATCGAATCGATCGTCTTCGGCGCATCGAGCCGCAGCAACATCCGCCAAACGGTGCAGCTCATCAACGGACACTGGACCCCGGCTGCGACCAAAGTCGCCGTGCCCGCCTGAGCGCAAGCCAGCGGCCGGGACGAAGCCGCCCGCGGCCACGCCGGGCTGTCGGCGCGCCCTCGGCTGCCTGGGTCGGCAGCGCATCAACCGACCGCGCAGCGATATCGCCGTGAGCGCGTCGACGCGGTAGTGCGTCGCTGATGGCCGCCCAGCCGCCACTCGGTCGGTTCCCGTTCACAGACCGCTGTCGCGCTTGGCCCGAGGTTACAAAAAACCGACCCCGACCCCCGCAACCCAGGGGGGTGCGATCGGCTCGATTCCCAGTGCCCGGTGGTAGCCTTCGATCAGGATTTAACGGGAGTAACGCGATGTCAAAAAACCAAGTTTTCAAACCGGCGTTGGGTGTGGTGGTGGCGGCAGTCGTCTCGCTGCTCGGCGCAACGCATGCCCAGGCGCAGGCCATCTCCAACATATCGATTCGCGCAACCGGCTCGTATTTGTTGAACGGCGCTGGCTTCACCGAGTTGTCGCAAGCGGGTGGGTCCGGCTCGGCCAGATCGGTCGACGTGATCAGTTTCCCTTCTGCACTTCTCAGCAGCGCGGTACTCCACAGCTACGGTTCCACTGACGGAAACTTCGGCAGCGGGTCCGCAGGCCGCGGTGCGTACGACGTCTTGGGTGCTTTTGAGATCACCGAAACCATCACCAACACCACGGCGGCTGCGCAAAACGCGAGTTTTCGCTTTTTTGTCACTCCGGGCAGCTTGACGAATGAGGTCAACTCCGCATTAGCCGGACCTGAGTACGTCACTGCAGGTCTGAAGTTCGATGTAAAGAAGACCGTGGGCGGTGCCACCAGCAGCGTCTACACCAGTGCCGGCACGTTGACCACCAACCCGCTCGGCACCACGTTTTCTTCGTCGGGTGACACCACGCTGTTTGCCGGCTCGGCTGCAAACCCCACGTACTACTCGGTCGGCGGCACCGAGCACGTAGTCGATCTTGGTGTGCTCGCCGCTGGCGAGTCGATCGACCTGACCTACCGCTTAGACAGCTTTGCCAACGGTCTGAGTGAAAGCCGCGGTGGCCGTGTGGTACCGGCGACCACCTACTTTGTTCCGGACCAGTGGGTCACCCCGGGCAGCTGTTACGGCGAACTTTCCCGTGTTTCTGACGGGTACGGCGGTTGCAATGGAGGCACCGAGCCGGTGTTGATTCCGGCGCATACAGTCATCACCCCCGAATACACGATTCCTGGCGCGAACAGTGGTTCCTATGCGCGGTCTGGCGACCCGTTTGACGTTGATGCCAATGGAAATCTATTCGATCTGGGGCGGAACGCAGCAATACCGCCTGGGTTGTCAGGACTGAGCGTCAGATTTTCTGCAGTCAGTGCCGTACCTGAACCTTCAACCTACGCGTTGATGTTCGGCGGCTTGGGGTTAATCGGTTGGATGGCACGCCGGCGTCGCGCACCTATCTGACCAACATCCCGACGCGGTTGGTATGCGTAAAAGACCAGGGGCCTGCGGGCCCTTGGTCTTTTTTACGTCAACAACCGTTCAAACTCTTCAACCAAATCGGTGGTGTGTTGCTGCGTCGTGTAGTAGGCGTAGCGCGTAGCCAACCCGCGGGCCGCCGCGCGGTAACTTGATTCGCCCACCATCGACGCAATGACTGCGGCGTAATCAACCGGTCGGCGCATCGCAGCGGCGTTGATCCCCGCGCCGGTGAGTGCAACGCGGCGCGCGATCAAGAACTGTTCGGCTTGCGTGGGCAGCAGCAACACCGGCACACCAAGAATCAGCGCTTGGGCCAAGGTGGCTTCGCCGGCGTGGCAAATGCACAGCTCGCAATCGGGCAATGCCAACGCCAAATCGACCGGACCGGTGGCGTAACTGATCAGCTTGCTGGCGACAGGCGGCTGCGCGCCCAGCGCGACGTCGGGCAGGTAACACACGGTGCGGCAGCCGCGCTGCACCAGCGCGTTGAGCAGGGCGACATGGTCAGGGTGGGTGGACTTGAGGTAGCCAAACACCCTGGGCCCGCTGCCCGCGGGCCATACCGGCGGCACGCCTGCAGTCGGCGCCATGCTCGGGCCCCACCAGCGCTGGCCTGCGGGCAATCGGTCACGGCCGTAGTGATCGAGTTCCGGCCAGGTGAGTGCAAGCGGCGTGTCACCGTGCAAGGCCTGCGCTGCGCGCTGCAACGGCGCGCCGCCCAGGCGCTGCAACACGCCGTTGATGCTGCCGAGCATTTGTGCATCGGCGTGGGCCAGCCTGCCGGGCTGAATCGATTCCCAGTCGCGCAGGCACGGCATCGGCGACACATCGGGTGGTATGAAAAAACCGATGCCGATGGCGGCGCTGCGGATGCCGAGCACGCGTGCAGCCAACATGGCGGTGGGCGCGTAATCGGCGACCAGCAGGTCGGGTTTCAGCGTGCCCAACAGATGCTGCCAGCCAATTACCAGGCCGTGCAGTGCATCGGCATTCAGGTAGCCGCAGGTCAGCAAAATCTCGGCCAGGCTGGCCGGTGGGCTGGGCACACCGTGCACTGAATGCAGCCAGATCGGCGCTTGAAAACGCGGCACCTGCACGTCGTGCAGCAGTGCATTGGTGTGCACCAAATCGCGCAGGCTCATGGTGACGCGGTGGCCGCGCCGCACCGCTTCTTGCGCCAGCGGTTTCAAGCGCCCAGCGTGGCCTAGACCGCCGCCGAGTTCCCATGCAAAGTGGATGTGTGCCATGCGGCGAGTGTGTCAGTTGGGTGGTGCGGGTCGGGCGGCTTGCGGGTCGTGGCTTGCGGTGCGGATTGCGGCTTGCATGGCGATACCGCGGTGCAGGCTCGTCGCATGCGAGGCGAATGCTGCATGGGGTTTGCCCGCATCACCTTGCGGGGCTGGGAACCCAGCTGTCGTCTCCCCGCGAAGGGGATTCGCAGTGGTTGGTTGCGAACGAAAGTGTCAGGTCTTTAGATTGGTCTGCGGTTGATGATTGGTCTGGTGCCTGGTGCCTGGTGCCTGGTGCCTGGCGGTCGGCTTATGCCGAATTGCGTCTCGGCGGGTCCGCAATCCCGGCTGCGTCGACAGTTTTTTCATTTGCTGTTCGATGCCGCAGCTTCACTTGCTGGCGTTGTTGTTTCTTCTTCTTTTGCTGGCTGAGTTCGCTTCGTGAAATCGCGCCGGGTTCCGCCCCGGCAGGCGGGTAACTTTGGCTACGCCGAAACTTTGTTTTCTTCTGCTGCTTCAGCAGAAAGTCACCAAAGAAGAAGACCTCGGCACAAGCCGATTTGGGTGCCACGCTGCGGCTACACACCTACTTCGGCGGCTCCGGCACGAGAACATTCTCGGAACTACCGCCACGGTTTTCTCGCTCATGTTCAGCCGCTTGTTATTGGCACGGCTCGGCCGCTGGCCATCGTCGCGATGAACCGCAGGTTCGAGCTGTATCAACCATTGGTTCTGCCGATTAGCGAGGTAACCCAATGCGGTAGTTCGGCGTGTGCTCGGTGCCTGAGCCTCGGCCGTAGGCCTGTAGCCGCAGCGTGACGCCCAAATCGGTTGGCGTTCGGGTCGTTTGTTTTGGTGACTTTTATTTGGACCGGCAAATAAAAGTTACCCGCCTGCCGGGGCGGAACCCGGCGCGGTGCAACGCAAGTCAGCGGAGCTGAAAAATAACCGACCCCGCGGCATCAAGCCGCAAAAGACGCCGGCCTGTCGTACCCGACGCCGCGGTGTCAGGTCTTTAGGCAAGCGGCTACAGAACATAGGTGACATCACTGATGTCACGGCGTGAGACCGCGCCGGTGCGCAAACGGGCGGGCTGCCCCGCTGGCCAGCTGTCGCTGAGCCGAACAACGACCTACGCAGTTGCATTCAGCAGGCGTGCGGCGCAATTCATCATTGGCTACGGGCTGGCCCTCACCCTGACCCTCTCCCCGAGGGGAGAGGGAATTAGAGAGAGCCTCTCCCCAAGGGGAGGGGAATCAACAGCGCGTCACTCCCCACCGGGAGAAGAATGAAACCTGCGCCTCGGCCCGCAGCAAGCGGAAATGCAGCGGTTGCTACCGCTGCAGTGGGCGGCAGTGCGGCGGGTCAAGCCGCCAGCAGTTCGCGCACGTGCGCGAGCAGGTCACCGTCGGTATACGGCTTGGTCAGGTACAGGTTGACGCCGGCATCAAACGCGGCCTGGCGGTGTTTGTCGGTGGCGCGTGAGGTGATCATGACGATCGGCATGGTTTGCAGCTCGGCGCGCAGCCGCAGTTGGCGGGTCAGGTCGAGGCCGTTCAGGTTCGGCATTTCCAGGTCGGTCAGCACGATGTCGACCCGCTCGGTTTTCAAGCGCTGCAGCGCGTCGAAACCGTCGCGTGCGGTCAGCACTTCATAGCCCGCATCGCTGACCAGTTGCGACACCGCATTGCGTACCGAAATCGCGTCGTCGACCACCAACACACGCTTGCGCTGCACGCTGGCGCGCCGGCGCAATGCGGCGGCTGCGGCCTGGCCCACGTGGCTTTGCGTGGCCAGATCGAGTTGCTCGGAGTCGACCACAAACAGCACCCGGCCGTCGGGTTGCAACGCGCCGCCGCTTATGCCACGTGCGCGGCGCAGCAACACGCCGATGTCTTGCAGGATCAGTTCGCGCGCGTCCACCACCTGGTCGACGGCCAGTGCCACGGTTTCGTTGGCACCGCGCACCAGCACCATCGGCCGCGTGGTGGCGGTGCTGGTGGCGGCGCTGTCGAGGTCGATGTCGACCGCGCTGTCGGCCCCGCTGTCAGCAGCTATGGCGGCGCTGTGCGTGGTCTCGGCCAGCCCGACCCAGTCGGCCAGCGAGGCGACGCGGTAGTGGTGGTCTTTGTAATGAAAGCGGCCCTCGCGCAGCTCGCCCTGGCCGGCGGCAATCGCCGCTTGCACGGTATCGGTCGGCAACGCCAAACGCTCGCCGCCGGCTTCGACGATCAATGCGTGTACCGAGCCGGTGGTTGCCGGCACGCGCAGCGTGAAGGTGGTGCCGGTGAGCGCCACGGTGGCGATATGAACCTGGCCTTTCATCGCGCGCACGCGGTCGGCCACCACGTCCATGCCGACGCCGCGGCCTGAGGTTTCGGTGACCTCGTCGCGGGTCGAAAAGCCGGGCAACAAAATCATCCGGGCCACCGCGTCGGCGGTGGGCTGGTCGCCGGGGGCGATCAAGCCCAGCTCGATGGCGCGCGCTTCGACCGCATGCAAGTCGAGGCCGCGTCCGTCGTCGCGGCATTCGACGCGCACGGTTTGGCCGTCGCGTCGGCAGCTCAGGTGGATCACGCCTTCGTCCGGCTTGCCGTACAGCACGCGTTCGTCGGCTGGTTCAATGCCGTGGTCGACCGCATTGCGCAGCAGGTGCAGCAGTGGCTCGGTCAGGCGCTCCAGCACGTCGCTGTCGAGTTGGATGTGGTCGCCATCGACATCCAACCGCACGCTGCGGCCGAGCGAATTCGCGGTTTGCGACACCGTGCGGCGCAAGCGCGAAACGATGTTGCGAAACGGCACCAGCCGCGCGCCGAGCAGCTCGCGGTGCTGGTCCTTCAGCGCGCGGTCGTGCTCGCGCAAGGCCACTACCGACTTCGCCGCTTCGTCGCGTGCGGCACGCGTCAGTTGGTGTTCATCGGCCACCAGCTCGGCCACGAAGTGCGACAGCGTGTGCAGCTGGTTGTAGCGATCGAGTTCCAGCGAGTCGAACACGCCGCCGTCGGCCTGCCCTTTTTCTTGCAGCGTCACGCCTTGGCGCTCCAGTGCGACCTGCAGCTCGCGCAGCCGCGCCTGCATCAACGCGTTGTTGGCGTCGAGCGCGCCGAGGCGATCTTCCAGTGTGCGCAGGTGCTCGTTCAAGCGGCCGCTTTGCACCAGCCCCTGACCCGCGCGCCGCACCAGGCGGTCCATGCGGGTAACGCCGACGCGCAACTGTGCTTCGGCGTCGGCCGCTTCCACCACGGCGACCTGTTTGGTGCTGGCTGAATTACTCAGGTTTTGGCTGAGGTCGTGGCTCGGGTCTTGGCTGAGCTGATCAGTGCCAGGTCTATAGTTTGTGGTTGCGGCAGGCACCACGGCGGCGTCTGCCAACGGCGTGGCACGCGACGGGGTGCGCGCGCCGAGCTCGGCCGCGCGCTGTTCCCACGTGTCGTCGCGTATGGCGTTGACCCAGTCGATCAGCGCTTGCAGATGGGCCAGCGCGTGGGACGGCATCGCCTCTTCGCCGCGCAATGCAAACAGCATTTGGTCGAGCGTGGCGGTTGCCTGCTCCAGATCGTGCGCCATCGGCGCGGGCAGCTGCCCGCCGTGTTCGGCGGCGAACTCGATCAGGTCTTCAATGCGGTGCGCCAAGCGGCCCACGCCCTTGATGCCGACGATGTTGCCGCTGCCTTTGAAGGTGTGTGCTACCCGCTGCGCTTCGGTGATTTGCGCGGCCGACAAGCCGCCGCGTGCCAGCGCCCGCACCGCGTCGCCGAGTCGCGCGATGTGCTGCGGCGAATCGTTCAAGAAGGTTTCGTACAAATCGGGGTCGACGTCGTCGGGCACCGCGAGGTCGACATCGTCGTCGGTGGCTGCAGGCACGGCCTGCGCTTCGCTGGCCGCATCGGCCGGCAGCTCAGGCGGCGCGGTCAGCAGGCGGCGCAGTTCGGCCGCATCGTTGGCTGAGGGTGCCAGCGGTCCGTTGGACAAATATGCCAGCAGCGCATCGCTGGTGGCGGCGTCACCCGGGGTGCTGAAGCAGGCCTCGAACGGCTCGCGCCAGCCGATCAACCAGCTCAGGCCCTGGCCCATGGTTTCGGCGTCCAGCATCGACAGCGCCAGCGCGCTGTCGCGTACCTGTTCCAGTGCGGTTGCCAGACCGTCGAGCGCGATCACCCGCGCGGTTTGCGCCAGGCGGTCGAGGTCAGCGGCCAGCGGCGTGGCGTGGCCCGCGGCCTGTGTCGGGTCATCGACCAACCACGCCATCAGCGCGTCATCGGTGTCGGTGGCTGCCAGCGCGAACTCGTCGCGCATGACCGTCAGGAGGTCGTCAAAATGCATGGTGTCGGTGCCGGTGCCAGGTGTTCAGGCGGCCTGTGGCAAAGTGAACTGCGACACCGCGTCGATCAACTTGCGCGACGATTGCGCCAGCGATTCGGTCGAGGTGTTTTGCTGCGAAATCGCGTGCACGGTGGCCAGTGATCCTTTGTTCAGTTTGGCCACCGACAACTGCAGCTCACGCGCCAGCAGCGACTGCTTTTCGGACGACGACGCAATTTTTTGCACCATCGCCACCAGCTCGGCAGTGGTGGCCTGCGTTTGCGTCATTTGCACACCGGCTTGCTGCGCGTGTTCAGACTGCGTCACCACCTGGCTGATCAGCCGGTTCATCGTGTAAATCGTTTCGTTGGTTTCGAGCTGGATGTTTTGCACCAGCTGCGAGATTTGCTGCGTCGCCTGGCGTGAGCTTTCCGACAAGCGCTGCACCTCTTCAGCCACCACCGCAAAGCCGCGGCCTGCCTCACCGGCGGTTGCCGCCTGCATCGACGCGTTCAGCGCCAGCACGTGGGTGCGCTCTGAAATGGTGTTGATCAAACTCACCGCCGACGAGATTTCCTGGCTGCGTTCGCCCAGGCGCTTGAAGCGCTTTTCGGTTTCCGACATCGATTCGCGCAGCTGGTCCATGCCGCGTGCGGTGGCCGCCACCGTGCGCAGTGCGCTGTCGGTTGCGTGGGTGGCTTGTTCGGCGGTGCGGTTGCTGCTTTCCGACAACTTCGCCACTTCGGTCAATTGGGTGGTGGCGCGCGCCAGGTTGGTCGCCATTTGCTCGAGCGCGTGGCGCTCGCCTTGCGCGGTTTCGTCCACCTGCCCGGCCTGGTGGCTTACCGATTCGGACGCGGTTTGCACCTCGCCCGCAATGCGCCGCACTTCTTGCAAGGTGCGGCCGGTTTCATCGGACAACTGGTTGATCGATGACGACAGCGTGCCGATCACGTCTTCGGTGACTTCGGCGCGCGCGGTCAGGTCTTTGTTCGACAGCTGGAACACGGTTTGCAGCAGCGCGATCACCGAATTGTTCAGCCCTTCGTTTTCGGTTTCGGCTTTTTGCAGTTGCGCAAAACGTTCGTCGAGCAGCGTGTCGAATTGACGGCCGAGGTCGCCGATTTCGTCAGGCTGTACCAGGCGGCTGCGTGCGTCGGTGTTGCCGGCGGCAACTGCACTGACGGTGGATTGCAATTGGTCGATCGGCTGCATGAAGCGGCGCACGAACAGCGTCATCAGGCCGCCCACCACCAGCAACACGCCCAGTGCAATGGCCGCCGTGCGCAGCAGCGTCGACTGGTTCAGTGCATTGATCGGCGCATCGGCCTCGTCAGCCGAAATGGCGGTCACGATGGCCCAGTTCAGGTTGGCTACTTTCACCGGCGCGTAGGCACCGACCATCGGCCGCCCGCGGTAGTCGATGAAGCGGCCGACACCTGTTTTGCCGGCCAGCGCTTCTTGCACCACCGCCGAGTCGCCGCTGATCAATCCGATGGAAGTGTTCTTGCGATCGACCAGTTGGCGTTGCGTGGCGTTCAGCCGGGCGCTCATGGTTTCGACGAAGGCGGCTTTTCCGGTCAGCACATCGCGCACATCGGTGCGCAGCAGCTTGTCGGGGCCGACCAGGTAGGCGTCGCCGGTGTCGCCCAGGCCGATGGTTTTCCAGGTTTTGTTCGAGTTGATCGCGGCCGTCAGCCGGTCGATCGGAAACTGCACCGCGAGCACGCCGATCTGGCGGTCGCCTTCGAACAGCGGCACCGCAGCGAACGCGGCCTGGTCGTTGTACGACGCGAGGTAAGGCTCGAAGTCGGACAGATAAACCTCGTCGCGGCTCTTCGCGTTTTTCACTTTCAGGTACGCCTCGGCGAGCTTGGTTTTCGCGGCGATGCCGTCCGTCAACCGGCTGCCGAAGTCCATCTCCTTGAACACCGTGTAGAGCACCTGGTCGGTGGCGGTGTCGATCAAAAACACGTCGTAAAAACCGAACAGCTTTTGGGCACGTTCGAGTGACGGGTGGGCCAGCGCATGCTGGTCGTTGTAGGGAAACGCGGCCGCTGCGGCCATGAGCTTGTCTTTTTCGCCCAGCTTGTTGGCGTTGACCGAGATGAACTGGTGCTGCAACGCCGCGGTGTTCGCGTCGCGCGTGGCGACGGTGTCGGCCAGTGATGGTGCAGCTTCGGGGTTGCGCTTGGCAAACTCGGCGTTGAACTGCTGCTCGACGTAATCGGTCATCGCCTTGCGTTGCACCCCGGCGCTGTCGTTTTTCGACAGGTCGGACGCCGCCGAATAGAAGGTGTTCTTGAACCCCTTCATCGCTTCCAGCGTGCTGCGGTTTTGGCCCAGCGCGCGCAGTGCGACCAGCCGCGTGTCGAGTTCGTCGCGCACCTGTTGCGACTTCAGGTCACGCAGCGACACCAGCTGCGTTTCAACCTGGTTGCCGACGGTTTCGGTGGCGGCTGAAGTGGCACCTTGCCACAGCAACCCGGCGGTGATGGCCAACGGCACGAGGGTCAAGCCCACCGCACCCAGCAACAGTTTTCGCGCGATCTTCATTCAGGTTCTCCTGGTACTTGCTTGCGTTTGTGTTCGTGTACGGGTGTCGGCGCGTACGGGTTCGGTCGGGCTTGGTATGGCGTCGGCATGTGTCGTGCGGCGTCGCTGGCGGCTGCGCATGGGTGCGGCGGTGCAGTTGCGCAGCGTGCCGTCAGGCCACGATGTCGGCCGTCCATGCTTTGGTGAGCGCGGCCATGTCGACCACCGGCCAGCGGCGCGCGCTGCTGTCGTGGGAGGCAACGGCTGCGATGTAAGGCCGCAGCGCAGCGGGCACATCGAATTCGTCGATGGCCAGCGCGGTGGCGGGCGCACAACGCACCATCGCGGGCAAACCGCTGAAGCGCAGCGCAAACATCGTGTCGCCTTCGCCACCCATCAACAAGCGGCTGCTCAGTGCGGCAGGGGGCGTGTGTTCGGGCGCGGCCCAGGCGGCCAGATCAACCACCGCGACGATGTGGCCGTCGACATTGGCCGCGCCGGCCAGCCATGCGGGTGCGCTCGGCACCTCGCTCAGCTCGAAGTTTTCGACCACGCTGCGGGCCCACGAGAACGGCACTGCCACACTGATACCACCGCAGTCGATGGCCTGTGCGCGCTCGGTCGGCGCGGCGGCCGCTGGCGTGGCGGCGAGCAGCAGCTCGGTGTCGAGCGAACCCGCGGTGGTGTCGGCGCTGTTCACTGCAATTTGGAAATGATGTCGGCCGCGGTGTACGGCTTGGTCACATAGCCTTTGGCACCGAGCATTTGCGCAAACGCGCGGTCGGCTTTTTGCGCCTTGCTGGTGACGAACACCACGCTGATGCCTTTGGTCGCCGGGTCGGCTGCCAGCTGGCGGGCGGTGGAAAAACCATCGAGTCCCGGCATGTTGACGTCGAGCATGATCAAGCTCGGCTGCGACTCACGCGCTTTGATCAGTGCCTCGGCACCCGACGATGCGGTGATCACCACCGCACCGCTGTCGCTGACGATGCGTTCGAGGTTTTTCAAGTCGACTGCTGAGTCGTCGACCACCAGTATTTTTTTCATTTCGTGTCTCCAGGGAAATCGGTAAGCCGTGTCTGCGCTTTCGGGTGCGCCAGGTACTCGGGTCAAAACATCATGGTTGCGTCGGACGCGGTGTCGGCGTAGTCGTGGCGGGCGATTTCGCGGTCGCCGATGATCTTCAGCAGCTCGACTTCGATCAGCGGCTTGGTCAGGTACGCATCGCAGCCAGCCATCGTGCCGCGCATCTTGTCGACCATCGTGCCGCGGCTGGTCAGCATCACCACGGTCGGTGGTGGTCGGCTGTCGGGGTAGGTGCTGCGCTTGATGGCTTTGCAGGTTTGGAAGCCGTCCAGGCCTTCCATCATCACGTCCATGAAGACGAATTCGAAGTGCCGTTTGGAGACGCGTTCGATCGCATCCTGGCCGCTGCGCGCCAAGTGCACCTGGAAGCCGAAGCGCTGCAAGTTGTTGGTCATGAAGCGCAGTGCGATGTCGCTGTCGTCGACCACCAGGATGTGGTCCATCTGGGTCGCGCCCGATCCGCTGCGTTGCGCCTCGGCGTATTCCAGCTCGTCGAACGTCGACGGAATCGTGTCGGGCTCGGCGGCTGCGGCGGGTGGCTGGACCAGCGACAGCTTGGGCAAGGCTGGTGTGGGCACCGAGGGCGGTGCGACGGGTGCGGGCCGGGACTCGGCAGACGGCAGCGGCGCAATCGATGCGGTGTTTTTTCGCAGAAAGGTTTCTTGCCACGCAGCGCGCTCTGCGAACAACGCACGGGCGTCCAAGTGCGGCGGTGGCGCGTTGCCGCGTGCGGCCAAAGCGCCGAGCACCTGCAGTGAAGATGCCGCAAGCGGCGCGGTTTGGGGCGCGGCGTGTGGCAGTGCGGCGGCGGTGGTCAGTGCCGCGGGAAGCGCGGCTGTCGTTGGGGCGGCGGCGGTTGGCGCGGTGGCGTTTGTCGACCCCTCGACCTGCGACGCCGATAGCGTGGTGTCCACGATGGGCGGGGTGGTGTTGTCGGTGGAGGCGGTGGCGACTGCCACCACATCTGCAACCGTAGCAACCGTGGCATCCGCCGCAGCAACCGCAGCTGGAACCGCAACCGCAACCGCCGGCGGCGCGGCCTTTTTCGGCTGTGCATCCAGCGCGCGGATCACCAACATCAAATTGATCGGCCGCGGCAATTGCAGCGCTGCGCCGGGGTAGGCTTTGTTGCCCAGCATCACCGTGCGGTCGAGGATGCCGCTCAGGCGCACCGTGGCACAGGCAACCAGGTCATCGGCGTCGGCCACCAGAAAGTCGCAA
>JAYUGJ010000124.1:0-13352 GCA_043738425.1 Burkholderiales bacterium | reverse complement strand
AAGTGCGCCACGATGACTTTGCGGCGCCTGGCGGCCCCGGTTTGCCTGGCCGCAAACACGCGCGGCAATTGGTCGGCGATGTACTCGAACGACAGACCGTGAAAGCCGTAGCGGTGCACACCGGCTTCGGTGATTTCACGCGGTAACGCAAACGCCCGCGCCACTGCCGGTTGGGTGTGGTGAAACGCGGTGTCGAAACAAGCCACCTGCGGCACGCCGGGCCAACGCGACGCCACGGCATGTATGGCCGCCAGGCCGTGCGGTTGGTGCAGTGGTGCCAATGGCACCAACGCGTCGAGCCCGCGCAGCACCGCCGCATCGACGACCACCGGTGCCTCGAACCGTGCCCCGCCGTGCACCACGCGGTGGCCCACCGCCAGCAACGCGAGGCCGCCTTGGTGGGCGTCGAGCCACGCAAACAATCGGTGCAATGCGGCCGCATGGTCGAACGCGCCGCCCACCGCCGGTGCCCAATGCGATGCGTCGAGCACCGCGCCGGCAGCGTCTTCGATGCGCAATTCCACCCCGGCCGCTACCACGGCGATCCGCCCGCGGGTCAACACGCTCGGCGCGCCCAGCGAATCGTTGCGCACCCCATCTGCAGACCGAGCCGCCGGTTCGGGCGCGGCGAACACCGCGAACTTGATGCTCGACGATCCCGCATTGATCACCAGCAGGGCCGGTTGACGGGGCGCATTGGCGGTTGGTGATTCAGTGCTGGGTGCCATGACCGCGGTTCCTCATCGATTGACAACGCGCGAGCTGTTGCGTGCGGTGATGTTCCCGCGGCGCGGGTGGTGTGATCTGTGCGGCGGCGCACAGATCACGCACGCCATTGCGCGCACGCTCGCGCGCTGTGACTACCCGTGCCCAACCGCTTGTCAGCAACACCGCCGCACCGGGCATCGATGTGGCCGCGCTCGTCGCCTGCTATTTCAGTGACCGACCTGAGCCCGAGGTCGTCAGTCAGCGCGTCAGGTTCGGCACTTCGGGGCACCGCGGCTCGGCGTTCGACCGTTCATTCAACGAGCCGCACCTGCTCGCCATCACCCAAGCGATTTGCGACTATCGGCGCGCACACGACATCCACGGGCCGCTGTTTTTAGGCGTCGACACGCATGCGTTGTCGGTGCCTGCATGCCACACCGCGCTGGAGGTGTTGGCGGCCAATCGCGTCGACGTGATGCTGGCGTTGAATGATGAATTCACGCCCACGCCCGCGGTGTCGCACGCCATCTTGGCCTACAACCGCACGCGCCACCATCTGCGTGATACCGGCCGCGCCGACGGCATCGTGCTGACCCCGTCGCACAACCCACCGCGCGACGGCGGCATCAAATACAACCAGCCGCACGGCGGCCCGGCCAACGCACAGGCAACCGCGTGGATCGAAGCCGCGGCCAACCAATGGCTCAGCCGCAAGCTGGTCGGCGTGCAACGCATGCCGTTGGCCCGCGCGCTGCGGGCGGCCAGCACGCACCGCCACGACTACCTCGGTGCCTACGTGGCCGATCTGGGCGGCGTGGTCGATATGCAGGCCATTGCCAATGCCGAACTGCACATCGGCGTCGACCCGATGGGCGGTGCGGGGGTGAATTACTGGCCGGCCATCGCAAAGCACTATCGGCTCCACATCACGCTGATCAACGACACCGTCGACCCGACCTTCGGCTTCATACCGCCCGACTGGGACGGCCAGATTCGGATGGATCCCGCATCGCGTTTCGCGATGCGCCGGCTGATCGATGCGAAAGACCGGTTCGACATCGCCATGGCGTGTGACACCGACCACGACCGCCACGGCATCGTCACGCCACACGGTGGCTTGCTGCGCAGCAATCACTACCTGTGCGTTGCCATCGACTACCTGTTTCAACACCGGCCGCAATGGCGCGCGCACTCGGCCATAGGCAAGTCGGTGGTGACCACGCAGCTCATCGACCGGCTGGCAAAACGCCTCGGCCGCACGGTGTTCGACATGCCGGTGGGCTTCAAGTGGTTTGCTGACCGCCTGCTCGACGGCAGCGTCGCATTTGCAGGCGAAGAAAGCGCCGGTGCCAGCTTTGCGCGACACGACGGTTCGGTGTGGACCACCGACAAAGACGGCATCGCCGCCGGCCTGCTGGCCGCTGAAATCACCGCCACCCGCGGCCGCGATCTCGGCGCTTCGTATGCCGAGTTGGCCGACGAATTCGGCAACCCCATGGCCGACCGCCGAGAAGCAGCCGCCACGCCCGATCAACAGCAACGGCTCGCGCAACTTGCCCCGCAATCCATCCACGCCACCACCCTGGCGGGCGACCCCATCGAACACATCAGCAACACCGCACCGGGCAACGGTGAGCCCATCGGCGGCATCAAAGTCGCCACCGCCCAAGGCTGGTTCTCCGCCCGGCCGTCAGGCACCGAGGCGCTGTACAAAATCTACGCCGAAAGTTTCAACGGATCCGCGCACCTGCAACGCCTGTTGGACGAAGGGCAACGCATCGTCGAGGCGGCGCTCGACGAATCAAACGGGTCGGTGACCGGGTGAATTCAACGCACCGCGCCAGCGCCAGCGCCAGCGCCACTCGCCACATCTGCATTCCACAACCCAATGACCCGCTGGTCGCCGTGCGATGCGTCGACGCCCAAGCTGCCGATGCACGCCGGGTCGAACAACAAGCAGCGCGCTTCGCGAACCGGCCAACCCACCCAGCGCGCCGCGAGCGCGCGGCCGAAGTGGCCGTGGGTGAACAGCGCGACGTTGCCTTCCAACTGCACCAAACGGGCAATCAATCGGTCAGCACGCAGAGACACCTCGGTGGGCGATTCACCGCCGGTGCAGCCGTCGCGCCAAATGTCCCAATCGGGTCGCGTGGTGCGGATGTCGACCGAGCGCAGCCCTTCGCAGTCGCCGTAGTCCCATTCCGCTAAATCGCCAGCGATCTCGGCATCGGTCAAACCAGCCCACTGGCAGGTTTGCCTTGCGCGCAGCCGCGGGCTGGTCAGCACGCGGGTGAAACGCAGGCTACGAAAAAACGGTTGCAGCGCGCGGGCCATGGCCTCGCCGCGCGGCGCAAGCGCGATGTCGGTGCGACCGGTGTGTCGGCCCGTCGACGACCAGGCGGTTTCGCCGTGGCGCACGACGAACAACTGCAGCGGTCTCATCGTGCGTCGATTGCGCCGTCGTACTCGCCGCGCCGTGCCTCGCGGTTGACGGTGGCGCGATTGCGCAGCGCCTGTTGTGCGGCACCGCGCTGGGCCTCGTCGCCCCGCCACATGGCGAGCGATGGTCCTTGCAGGGCGCGCGCGAACGAAAACGCCAGCGGCCACGGCGCGGGTCGCAGTGAAGATTGGGCGCGCAGGTTGATCGCGTTCAGGCGTGCGGTCGCGCATTCGGCGGTTTGGCCGCCCGATAAAAACGCGATGCCGGCCACTGCGGCGGGCACCACACGCAGCAGGCAGTTCAACGTGGCATCAGCGACCTCGTCGACCGTGGGTGCGGCCGCGCTGCGCGCTCCCGCCAGCACCATGTTCGGCTTCAAAACCATCGCTTCCAGCGCGACACGCTGCGCCGCCAGCTGCTCGAACACCGCACGCAGCACCGACTCGCTGACCGCACCGCACTGCGCCAGCGTGTGGTTTCCATCCATCAACACCTCGGGCTCGACCACCGGTACCAGCCCTGCTTCCTGACACAACGCCGCGTAGCGGGCCAAGGCGTGGGCGTTGGCGTTGATGCAGCCTCGGCTCGGCAAACTGATCGACTCGGCGTCGCGCGCAGGGGCAGGTGCAATCGACCACACCGCGCGCCATTTGGCAAAGCGCGCGCCCCTTTCGCGGTACGCCCGCAAGCGGTCGCGCAAACCGTCAAGACCTTCGGTAACTTTTTCGCCCGGATGCAGTGCCAGGTCTTTAGAGCCGGTGTCGACCTTGATGCCGACGTCGATACCTGCGTCCATCAGCACATCAACGAAACACTGACCGCTTTGCGTGCGCTGGTAAATCGTTTCGTCAGCCAAGATGACGCCGCTGATTGATTCGTTCAGGCCTGGCGTGCATATCAGCAACTCACGCCAGGCGCGCCGCGTGGCTTCGGTGGCGGCAATGCCGACCTGCGCCAGGCGCTGATTGCAGGTCGCGATGCTTTCGTCGATGGCTAGCAGACCTTTGTCGCCCGCCATCAGCTGCGCTGCGGTATCGGCCAGCGTGGTGGACCGCACCGCGACCTTCGGCAGGAGCAACGTCGGCGCGTTCATGCGCTGCCACTCCAGCATGAGCAGCGCACGTGGTGCAGGCGCATGCCGTGGTGGGTCACCGCGCGTACGCGCTGTGGCCACGCATTGCCGCATCGGCGTTTCGCCACGACCGGTGGCAAGTAGTTTGAGAAAACGTGCATCGGTGTTTCAGCGGGCAGGCGGACCAGCGCGCGGACGGTGTTGAACGGCTTGTCAGACCGGTTGTAGGCCGTGTTTCGGCGGCCGTCTGTGCGACAACCAACACGCGGCAGCGACGTTTGTGGCGATGACGATGACGATGGCGATGACCATGGCCATGGCCGTGGCTGCGGCTGCGGCTGCGGCTGTGGGTGCGGCTGTGGGTGCGGCTGTGGGTGCGGCCGACGCGAACAGTGGCCGCCGGCCTATCACTCAGTGCATCGACAACCCGCCGGCTGCGGTCACGCCGACAACCCGCCGCGGCAGGTGCGGTGCGCTAGTGCGACACCAGCGAACACCGTTGCGTCGGGTTGACCAGGTCGCGGGTCATGCCGCCGAGCGCCCATTCGCGCAGGCGGCTGTGGCCGTAGGCACCCGCCACGATGACATCGGCACGGCGCTCTTGCGCCACCGAATACAGCGTGGTCGCGTTGTCGGCTGCCGAATACGCCGCAATCGATGTTGCCAACACGCCGTGCCGTTGCAGCCAGGCGGCGACATCGGCAACCCGCAGGCGTGCAGACGGCGCGTCGTCTTCTGAAACCACTTCGACCACGCACACCTCGGTGGCAAGGCGCAACAACGGCAGTGCATCGCACACCGCGCGCCTGGACTCGCGGGTGTCTTTCCAGGCGACCAGCACGCTGTTCGGCTGCAGCTGATCGACCACCGCTGGCACCACCAGCACTGGTCGCCCGGCGTGCATCAGCAAGTCACCCATGTTGAGTGCGCGTGAGGCGTCGAACAAGTCGCCCTGCCCTGCGCCGGTGATCAGCAAATCGGCGCTGCGCGCTTCGCGCACGATGTAGTCGGACAGGGATGCAAAGACCGAGGTCGAACGCCACTCGAGCATGCCGACACGGCCGGCCAACGCGCCGCGCAATTCAGCCTCGGCTTTTTGCAATTCGCGTTGCATGCCGAGCCGGTCTTGCTCGATCAACTCGGCCGACACATAGCCTTCGCCGTAAACCATCGGCATCGATTGGCAGGCCGCGATGCCGATCACTGCGGCATGGAAGCGCTCAGCCAAATCGCCGACCACGCTCAAGAGTTTGGCGTTCGAGCGCCCCAACTCCAGATGCACCATCAAAGTCGCGTAGGTCATGCGTCGTCTCCGGTTAGAAAGTAGGGGCAGGTCTTTAGGCCACGATCATTCGGGCGCGGGCTGCCAGCCGTGCAGACGGCGCAGCACTGCGGGCAACAAGTCGGGCAGGTCTTCGGCAACCAGCCCGGGGCCGAAATCTGCGGCTGCCGCGCCGTGCAGCCACACCGCTGCCGCCGCGGCCAAAAAAGGCTCCATGCCCTGCGCCAACAAACCCAGCACGAAGCCAGCCAATACGTCACCCGTGCCTGCGGTGGCCAGCGTCGGCGGCGCATTGGCGTTGATGAAGACACGGCCATCGGGCGCAGCAATCACGGTGTCGGCCCCTTTCAGCACCACCACCGCGCCACTGCCACGGGCTGCCGACTGCGTGCGACTGAGCTTGTCGCCGGTCACGTCAAACAACCGTTTGAATTCCCCGTCATGCGGTGTCAGCACGCACGGACCGTTGATGGCGCGTTGCAGCATCGAGGTGTCGCTCTGAAATGCGGTCAGCGCATCGGCATCGATCACCGTGGGCCGCCGTGTGGCCAGCATCGCCAGCGTGCGCGCGCGGGTTGCCTCGCTTTCTTCCGCACCCGCGCCAGCACCCGGCCCCACCAGCAGCGCGCTGTAGCGCGGATCGCTCAGCAGCTGCGCAAACGCATCCGGGCCATTCACCGGCTGCACCATCACACTGGTCAGCGCGGCTGCATAAATCGGCAACGCCACGGTGGGCGCGGCGATGGTGGTCAAACCCGCACCGATGCGCGCTGCACCGCGCGCCGCCAGCCGCGCCGCACCAGTCATCGGGTAGCCGCCCGACACCAGCGCGTGACCACGTTGGTACTTGTTGGCACCGGCCTGCGGCCGCGGCAGCGCAGCCAGCCACAACGCGGGTTGGTTTTCAAACGCGACCGGCGCCATCATTTCGACCGCCGATTCAAGCGTGCCGATATCGGCGACCACCACCTCGCCGCACAACATGCGACCGGGCAGCAACACATGCCCCGGCTTCTTGCGGCAAAACGTGACCGTCAACACCGCGGCCACCGCGCCACGCGATTCACCGGTATCTCCCATCACGCCGCTGGGCGTGTCTATGGCCACCACCGTCAACCTGGCCTTGGCGGCAGCGGCCAGCGTGATGCCGGCCACACCATCCAGCGTGCGGCCGAAGCCGGCACCGAATATCGCGTCGACCACCATGGCGGCACCGTCCAATACGGCTGCCGACATCGGCTCGATCGCGCGGTTCCAGCGCTCGGCATGGTGGCGTGCCGCACCGATCAACCCGTCGATCGGGCCCAATAACGCGACCCGCACCGGCCAGCCCATTTCAGACAACCGCCGTGCGGTCACGAACCCGTCACCGCCGTTGTTGCCGGGCCCGCACAACACCACCACCGGCCGCGGCGACCAGCGCTTTTCAATTTCGCGTGCGACTGCTTTGCCGGCGTTGCCCATGAGTTCGTCGCTCGACAAACCCGAGGCCACGGTGAACCGGTCGACCTCGCTCATCTGACGCGTCGTGAGCAGCGCGCACTGCAACGGGTCGCCAGCACCCGCGCGCAGTGCGGGTCCTACAGGTACGGGGCGTTTGAGGTGATCGGTTTGGCGGGCGTTCATGGTCGGCAGTTTTCGGTGGGTAGAGCAACGCGCAACGGGTCTGCGCTGGGCCGACATAGGCGTAGTAAATCAAAACATCACCGCGCCGCGCTTGCGCTGAATCAAGCCGAAAGGCGGTAGGTCGCTAAGGCCCGGCAGGCGTCGGCGTTGTCGGCACGACTCACAGGGCAGCCACTGATTTTCAGCTGCACATGCCGAGACCCGCCGGTAACCTGAGGTAACGCCCTGCGCGCGTTGAAACAGGCGTGACCAGGATGTGGCGTTGATTTGGTGACCGCGTAGTGGCAGCGTGGTGTGGGCGTGGCAACAACGTGGCAATAGCGTGGAAATGGAGTGGCAAAAGCGTGGCAAAAGCGTGGCAACAGCGTGGCAACAGCGCCTTGCCTACACCGCTACGGTGTGCGGCAGCAAGCGGTCGTATTCTTTTTTGACCACCGCGTAGCACTCGCAGCTGCGCTGCTCGAGGCCGCGGCGGTCGAGCACGGATATGTGGCCGCGCGTGTAGCGAATCAGCCCCGCGCGTTGTAGCCGTACTGCCCCTTCGGTGACCCCTTCGCGGCGCACTCCCAGCATGTTGGCAATCAATTCCTGCGTCATCCGCAGCTCGGTGGTTTGCGAGCGGTCGAGGCTGCGCAACAACAAACTGCACAGCTGCGCATCCAGCAAATGGTGGCGGTTGCAGACCGCCATTTGCGCGGTCTGCGTGATCAGCGCCTGCAAGTAACGCAGCAGCAAATGCAGCACCGGTGCCGAGTGGTTGAATTCATGCAGCATGACCTGCGCTGGTAGCCGGTAACCCATGCCGGCGCTTTGCACCACCGCGCGGCTGGGCGTTGAGCCGCCGCCCAACAGCAGCGCAATGCCGACCACGCCTTCGTTGCCCACCACCGCAAGCTCGGTGGGCGCGCCGTTTTCCATCACGTACAGCAACGAGACGATGGCCGTGGTCGGGAAATACACATGCCGTGGGTCGCTGCCCGACTCGTAAATCACCTGGCCGAGCGGCATCTCGACAAACTCGAGGTGCGATTGCAGCCGCTGCCATTCGGCTGCAGGCAGCGATGCGAGCAGGAAGTTGTGGCGTGTGGTGGTGGGCGCAAAGTATCTGCAGTCGGCAGTGTTCAAGGCCAGCTCCTTGGCGGACAACGGCATTCGGTACACAACGAAGTTAAATGTGGCGCAGTACAGCGCGTTGCCGTGTAGGAATAGCGGCATAGCCTGTGTCAGAACGTAATGACGATCACGCGTGATGGCGGGCGTCGGGCGGGGGGCGAAACACATAGAACTGCAACCGCCCGCGCAAGAACGGCTGGCCACCACACCTGCCGCAAGCCCATCGACGCGGAGTTTTCGGCCGGGCGCAGTGTGATCAAAATCAAGCTCCCACTGCGCACAACACACCCCATGAAAATCGCCACCTGGAATGTCAACTCGCTCGCAGTTCGCCTGCCGCAAGTGCTGGATTGGTTGGCCGAGCACCAGCCCGATGCGCTGTGTTTGCAAGAAACCAAGCTGACCGACGACAAGTTTCCGCAGGCCGAGCTGGCCGCTGCCGGCTATCGGTCAGTGTGGTTTGGCCAGCGCACCTACAACGGCGTGGCGCTGCTGACACGCGGGCTGGCGGAAACAGCGGATGCGGTTGTGAAAAACATACCAGGCTTTGCCGATGAGCAGGCCCGTGTGATCACCGCAACCGTGAACGGCATACGGCTTATCGGTGCTTATGTGCCGAACGGCCAAGCGCCCGACAGCGACAAATTTCAATACAAGATGGCGTGGCTGGACGGACTGCACGCGTGGCTCGAGGGCGAACTTCGAGCGCATACCAAACTGGTGTTGATGGGCGACTTCAACATCGCGCCCGAAGACCGTGATGTGCACGACCCGGTTGCCTGGGCGGGTCAGGTGCTGTGCACACCGCAAGAACGGGCGCACTTCCAACGTCTGCTGGCGCTCGGGCTGCACGACGGCTTCAGGCTATTTGAACAAGCACCGAAAACCTGGAGCTGGTGGGATTACCGCATGCTGGCGTTTCGCAAAAACCAGGGCCTGCGCATCGACCACATCTTGGTCAGCGACGCGTTGAAGCCGCATGTCACCGCATGCGCTATCGACAAGTTGCCGCGCAAAAACGAACGGCCCAGTGACCATGCGCCGGTGTGGCTGGCTTTGACCCCGAGCCTGCCCGCACCGTGAATAACTTTTCGGGCACGCCGCGTCAATCTTCGATGCCGAGCTCTTGAATCTTGCGGGTGATGGTGTTGCGGCCGATGCCGAGTTTTTGAGCCGCTTCGATGCGCCGGCCGCGGGTCAGCTCGAGGGCAGTGCGTATCAACTGAGCCTCGAATTTGCGGTTCAAGGTGTCCCACACATTGGCGTCACCGGCCAACAGCAGGCGGCGGGACTCACGCTCCAGATCATTCAACCACGCGGCCGGTGGCAAGCCGGTGCCGTTGTTCAGTGCCTCATGGTCCGCGGCAGCGTGCAGCAATATCGGTTCGGCATGCGCCGAGACACTGCGGTGGTCGAGCTGGTAGGCGGCGGGCAACTCGACTGCAACCGCGGCCGTCGACAACGCCGCGCTGTCGCTGTCGCTGTGGCTGTCGATGTCGCCAGCGTGGCTCGGGCGACTTGCGTGAAGAGTGGCGGCTGCCGAGCCGGCCGTCCCTGCGGTGGGCCCCAAGGCGAGCAGCTCTGGGGGCAGGTCTTTAGGCTCGATGGTTTGCGCGGGTGCCATCACCGTGAGCCAGTGGCAAATGTTCTCAAGCTGCCGCACATTGCCCGGAAACTCGAACCGCATCATTTGCGCAAGTGCCGCATCGGTGATGCGTTTGGCCTCGACACCCAGTTCCTTGCCACTTTTTTGCAGAAAAAATCGGGTCAACGCCGGCACATCTTCCTGCCGTTCGCGCAGCGCGGGCAGCCGCAGCCGGATCACATTGAGCCGGTGGAACAAGTCCTCGCGGAACGCACCCTGCTTCACGCGGTCTTCCAGGTTTTGGTGCGTGGCCGCAATCACCCGCACGTTGCTGCGCATCGGGTTGTGGCCGCCCACGCGGTAGAACTGGCCGTCGCTCAACACCCGCAACAAGCGGGTTTGCAGGTCGAACGGCATGTCGCCGATTTCATCGAGGAACAGCGTGCCGCCGTCGGCCTGTTCAAAGCGGCCACGGCGTGTCGTTTGCGCGCCGGTGAACGCCCCACGCTCATGGCCGAACAACTCACTCTCGAGCAAGTCTTTCGGTATCGCGGCGGTGTTGATGGCGACGAATGGACCGTTGGCGCGTTGACTGTGTTTGTGCAGCGCGTTGGCCACCAGCTCTTTGCCGGAACCGGATTCGCCGGTGATCAATACGGTGACATTGCTTTGGCTCAAGCGGCCGATGGCGCGAAACACGTCTTGCATCGCGGGTGCCTGGCCGAGCATCTCCGGCATCACCGCCATGCGCTCGTCGCGCACGGTTTCGCGCATGCTTTCTTCTAACGCACGGCGAATAAGCTCGACCGCTTTCGGCACATCGAACGGCTTGGGTAGGTACTCGAACGCACCGCCTTGGAATGCACTCACCGCGCTGTCCAGGTCCGAATACGCGGTCATGATGATGACCTGCACTTCGGGGTGCTGCGCCTTGACCTGGGCCAGCAGCTCAATGCCTGAGCCACCTGGCATGCGGATGTCCGACACCAGCACCTGAGGCACGTCGGTGTCGAGCGCACTCAGCACATCGCGTGTGTTGGTGAAGCTGCGCACCGCAAGGTTCTCGCGAGCCAGCGCCTTTTCCAGCACGAAGCGTATCGATTGGTCGTCGTCGACGATCCAGATGGGTTTCATTGACTGTGCCTGTCAGTTGAAAAAACCGCGCTGCCCGACAGCCGCCGCTGTGGGCTGCACAGCGCCCCGAAAGCCCCTGAAATGCATCCCGCCCGACCCATGACACCGCACCGTCTGCGCCGATGCGGCGGGATCAAGGCAGGGGTATCACGATCTTGAACTTCGTCTTGCCGGGCTCGCTTTCGCATTCGATCGTTCCCTGGTGCTGTTGAACAAAGGTTTGCGCAAGCGTCAACCCCAAACCCGAACCGCCTTCGCGGCCCGACACCAGCGGGAAAAAAATACGCTCGCTGATCGAGGCAGCGATGCCGGGGCCGTTGTCTTCAATATGCAATTCCAGTGCCAATCGATAACGTTGCTTGCCCAGCGTGACCTGCCTGGCGATGCGGGTGCGCAAAACAATTTGCGCGTCGCCGCTGTCGATTTGCTCGACCAACGCCTGCGCCGCGTTGTGACCGATGTTGAGCACCGCCTGAATCAGCTGCTCCAGGTCGCCGCGAAAGCCGGGAATCGAGATGTCGTAGTCGCGCACGACGCGCAGGCCACGCGGAAACTCCGCCAAGATCAATGAGCGCACGCGCTCGCACACCTCGTGGATGTTGACGTCGCTGACGACGTGCGGCTTGCGGTGCGGCGCGAGTAAGCGGTCTACCAGCGCTTGCAACCGATCCGCCTCCTTAATGATCACCTGGGTGTATTCGGTCAACTCCAGCGACTCGATTTCCATCTCCAGCAGTTGAGCTGCGCCGCGAATCCCACCGAGCGGGTTCTTGATTTCATGGGCCAGGTTGCGGATCAGCTCTTTGTTGGCTCGGGCCTGGTCCAGCGCACGCTCCTCGCGGTCTTGCTTGGTTTGCTGCTCGATCTCGACCAACTCGATCAGCACGTCGGTGCTGCCGTCGATGCGATTCACGATGACATGCACGCGCAACGGGTCGCCGTGCGCCGACTGCGGCCGGCGCAGCAGCGCTTCGAGGCGGCTGGTCGAAAAATCATTGCGCACCACCGCAGCCACCGTGTCTCGCACCACCTGCGCATCCATGAACCAGTCGAACAGCGAATCGCGCAACACGCTGCGGCTCGACCATCCAAGAACGTAACCAAACGCTGCGTTGGCAAACACACAGTGGCCGTCGACTTGCACCACCGCGACCATGGTCGCCAGGTGATCGAACGCCGCATACGGCGAGGGCGGGGCCGGCGGAGTCGCCGATGGCGATGCAGCGGCTGGCGCAGCTTTCGTCGGTGTGCGTTTCGAGGCCACGGTTTGCTAGTGAATTACGCAGTCACTGCGCTGGCGCGCGCTCGACGCGCGGTCGACGGGGTGCTGCCCGCGCAATTCACTGCGGCGTTTTCGACAGCTCACGTTTCAGCGCCTCGATGTCGTTTTCTTTCCGCGCGATACCGCTCTTCAATTCAGCGGTGCGGTCGAGGTATTTTTGATAGTTGCGCTCGTCGCCGCGGCGCTCCGGCTCGCCTTTGTTGTATTCGGTGCGCAGGTCGCCCAGCCGCCCTTCTTCGCGGCGCAGTTCGCCTTCCAGAATGCGCCGCGCATCGGTGTCGCGGGCCTTCTGTTCATTCGGATCAATCTTGCTGTCGGCTGCTGGTCGCGATGCCGGTGCGGCCACCGCGCCCGCGGACGGACCGCTGACACGCCGCGGAGCCGCTATGACACTGATGGGCGCGCCTTCCAATGTGCGGCAGCCTTTGTCTCTGGCTTCTTTCGCGCCGAGCGCATCGGTATACAAAATCGGGTTGCCCGGACACCGATACACCGTGCCGCCTTGGGCGTGTGCAGGTGCAGCGCCCAATGAAACTGCCACTAGCGCTGCCACGAGCGCTGCCACCGACGCTGCCACCCGCGCCGTCACCAGGGCAGCGCGCAGCACCGCATGCGACCAAACCATCCGACTGCCGCTGAAAGAGATCATCGAACACACCCCCGAAAAACCAAACCTCAGTAGCGAGGGGCCCGCTTGCAATCAACACGGGTCACCCTTTGTGAGATTGTCGAGCACGGACAAAATTCCGCATCCAATGAAAAAGGGACGGCATTGGCCGTCCCTTTCACCTTCAGGCTGCAGTTTCAGTGGCAGCTTAGAGGCTGTAGTACATGTCGAACTCGACCGGGTGGGTGGCCATGCGGAGGCGGGTGACTTCCTGCATCGTCAGGTCGATGTAGGCATCGAGGTACGAATCGGTAAACACACCGCCCTTGGTCAGGAACGCGCGGTCCTGGTCGAGGTACTCGAGCGCCTGGTCGAGGCTGTGGCAGACCGTCGGGATCAGCTTGTCTTCTTCCGGCGGCAGGTGGTACAGATCCTTGCTGGCGGGCTCGCCCGGATGGATCTTGTTTTCCACGCCGTCGAGGCCGGCCATCAGCAGCGCAGCG
>JAYUGJ010000123.1:0-76324 GCA_043738425.1 Burkholderiales bacterium | reverse complement strand
CTTGGCACCCGACACCACCATCCAGCCCGCGCGGTAGCCGCACGAACGGTAGTTTTTACTGAGGCCGTTGTAGGTGACGAAAAAAACGTCGTCGGCCAGTGACGCAATGCCGGTGTGGGTGGCACCGTCGTACAACGTCTTGTCGTATATCTCGTCGGCGAACACGATCAGTTCGTGCTGCCGGGCCACCTCGACAATCTCGCGCAGCACGCTGTCGGGGTACAGCGCGCCGGTCGGGTTGTTCGGGTTGATGATGACGATGGCTTTGGTGTGCGGCGTGATCTTGCTGCGGATGTCGGCCAGGTCGGGCGTCCAGTCGGCCTGCTCGTCGCACACGTAGTGCACCGGTGTGCCGCCCGACAACGCAACCGAGGCAGTCCACAGCGGGTAATCGGGCGCGGGCACCAGCACTTCGTCGCCGTCGTTGAGCAGGCCGTTCATGCTCATCGTGATCAGCTCAGACGCGCCGTTGCCGAGGTATACGTCATCGACCGACACGCCTTGCACGCGCTTTTCCTGCATGTAGTGCACCACCGATTTGCGCGGCGCGAACATGCCTTTGCTGTCGGTGTAGGCCGCGCTGTGCGGCAGGTTGCGGATCATGTCTTGCACGATCTCATCGGGCGGCTCCAAACCAAACACCGCCAGGTTGCCGATGTTCAGCTTGATGATCTTGTGGCCTTCTTCTTCCATTTGCCGCGCTTTGTCGAGCACGGGCCCGCGGATGTCATAGCAAACATTGGCCAGCTTGTTCGACTTCGCAATAGGTTTCAAACGACAACTCCAGCGCGTGCCACCGCGGCGCGCAACCTACAATTTTATGCCCTGCCACCTGGAGTTTGCGACTTTGAAACTGCTTGCTGAACGCATTGGAGGAACCAACGCCATTGCCCGCTACGGCAAAGACGGCGTGGTGGTCAACGGAGCCGAGTTCACCACCAGCGTCGTGGTGCCCTGGCAGGGTCTGGTAGCGGCCTGGCCGGTCAGTCGATTCGAGGAATTGACAGCGGCCGACATCGACTTGCTGGCAGCGCAATCGCCTGAACTGATTATTTTCGGCAGCGGCATGCGCCTGCGCTTTGCGCCGCCCCGGCTGTTGCGCGGCCTGATGGAGCGACGCATCGGGTTCGAAACCATGGACACTGCCGCGGCGTGCCGGACCTACAACGTGCTGCTGGCCGAAGGACGCACGGTGGTGGCCGGGCTGCTGTTCGAGAGCTGACGAGCAGTGCCAGAGCTGCGCGAATGCATGCCGACCAGCAGTATCGAGCCCTTATAATTGCGGGTTACGCCGACACCGGCGCAACACTTAGAAGGCCTCATGACGCCAGCACTCAACAAACCCCTACCGGACTTTGAAGCGCTTGCTACCTCAGGTGTGAAGTTCACTCCGCAGGCTTATGCAGGGCAGTCGATCGTGCTGTACTTTTACCCGAAGGACAACACGCCGGGATGCACCACCGAAGCCATGCAGTTTCGCGATCATCACAAAGAATTTGTCAAAGCAGGCACGGTGGTTTTCGGCGTGTCACGCGACAACATGGTGTCGCATGAAAAATTCCGGCAAAACCTGGAACTGCCGTTTGACTTGATCGCCGACACCGAGGAAAAGCTGTGCCACATGTTCGGCGTGGTGAAAAACAAAATCATGTACGGCAAAAAAGTCAAAGGTATCGAGCGCAGCACGTTTTTGATCGATGGCACCGGCATGCTGGTTGGTGAATGGCGCGGCTTGAAAGTGGCCGGCCACGTCGAAGAAGTGTTGAAAGCAGCCCAAGCGGCCATGGTCAACCTCAAACCAGCAGCCTGATCGGCGGTCGCGGCGAGCATCGCCAGTCGCCCAAAAAGCCGGCCTTGTGTCGGCTTTTTTGCGCCCCGGGAATCCAGACTCGGCGCGTTGCTGCCGCCACGGCTTGCGTCGGGCTGCTGTGCATAATGATTTATGTTTAAGGCACACGCCAACCAGTAAACCCACCCAAGCCGCACCAGCATTCGTGCGGCTTTTTTGTTTCCTGCGTGCTGCGGTGATCAACGAAATTTGCGACACCAGCGACACCAGAAACAAGACCAACAAAACTGACACCAGCGACACAAGCGACACACCGCCCTAACCCACCACCCGACCGCCACCCATGCCATTACCCAAGCCACCAGCCACCCGCGCCGCCCAGTTGTCTGCTGCGGATTTCGCAGCCCAGCCGGTGGCCAAAGCAAAAAAGCGTGTGGCACCTGTGCCGCTTGTGCAGCCTGTACCGCAGGCGCCGCCTGTGCAACTTGTGACCGCCGATGTCGACCCGGTGCGCACGCCGTCATCGACGCGTCCATCGGCACCCACCGCAGTCGCCGCAGTCGCCGCAACCCACGGCACCCGAAGCCGCACGCCAACCGCACCGGCTCCATTGCTGCTTGCGCCCGCGACAAACACCGCAGCAACCCCGGTAGCAGTCGTCGCCAGCAGCCAGCACAACCAACCCAAAGCGCGGAGTTCCAAAAAGCGCGGCTCCGGTCCCGCCAAACTGTTTGTGCTCGATACCAACGTGCTGATGCACGACCCTATGAGCTTGTTTCGCTTCGACGAACACGACATCTATCTGCCGATGATCACGCTCGAAGAACTCGACGACCACAAAAAGGGCATGACCGAAGTGGCCCGCAATGCGCGCCAGGTCAGCCGAGACCTCGACGCACTGGCCCTCAACATGGGGCGGCGCGATGCGGCACGCACCGAAGGCGAGCTGGGTCAGGCCACCAGCGATGGCATGACCGACGACATAGGCGAGGGCCTGCCGCTGGCGGCCACAGGCCACCGCGAAGCAGCAGGCAAGCTGTTCTTTCAAACCAGCCTGATCGACGTGACGCTGCCGGCCGGTTTGCCGCAGGGCAAAGCCGACAACCAGATCCTGGGTGTGGTGCGAGCGCTGCGTGAACAACAGGCGGCCAAGCCCGGTGGTAAGGAAGTCGTATTGGTGTCGAAAGACATCAACATGCGCATCAAGGCACGTGCCTTGGGCTTGCTGGCCGAGGACTATTTCAACGACAAAACGTTGGACGACGGTGATCTGCTCTACACCGGGGTGCTGCAGCTACCGGCTGACTTCTGGGAGGTGCACGGCCAGACCATGGAAAGCTGGAATCAGGGCGGCTTTACGTACTACCGGATCAACGGACCGCTGGTGCCCTCGCTGATGATCAACCAGTTCGTTTACCTCGAAGCGCCCGGCGCTGCATCGCTGCACGCCAAGGTGACCGAAATCACCGGCAAGACCGCGGTGCTGCGCACGTTGCGCGAATACACCCATGCAAAAAATGCGGTGTGGGGTGTGACCGCACGCAACCGCGAACAAAACTTCGCGTTGAATTTATTGATGGACCCCGACTGCGACTTCATCACGCTGACCGGAACCGCGGGCACCGGCAAAACGCTGCTGACACTGGCGGCGGGTTTGAGCCAGGTGATGGACGACCGCCGCTACACCGAAATCATCGTCACCCGCGTGACGGTTCCGGTCGGCGAGGACATCGGTTTCCTGCCCGGCACCGAGGAAGAGAAGATGGGCCCGTGGATGGGTGCACTGGACGACAACCTCGAGGTGCTGTCGAAAACCGAAGGCAGCGCCGGCGAATGGGGACGTGCTGCTACCAACGATTTGGTGCGCAGCAAAATCAAAATCAAGAGTTTGAATTTCATGCGCGGCCGCACATTCTTGAATAAGTTCGTGCTGATTGACGAGGCTCAAAACCTGACCCCGAAGCAGATGAAAACGTTGATCACCCGCGCCGGGCCGGGTACCAAGATCGTGTGTTTGGGCAACCTGGCGCAAATCGACACGCCTTACTTGACCGAGGGCAGCTCAGGGCTGACCTTCGCGGTAGACCGCTTCAAAGGCTGGGCCCACGGCGGCCACGTCAGCCTGGCACGCGGCGAACGCTCTCGACTGGCCGACTTCGCAAGCGACGTGCTGTGACCTGCTCGCTGCCCGCACGGGCACGAATCGACGCTGCTCACACATCGTCGTCGCGTCGACGCAGGTAGCTTGCAAAGCGCGGCACACCAGTCGAGGTGAAGCCGCGGTGGGTGTAGGTGATCCAGCTGCCGAGCGGCGGCGGATCGCGCCGCTCGCGGTCGGTGAATCCAGTGCCGATGCGAAATTCGCTCCCATCCGCAGTGCGCACGTGTAACGCGCCCATCAGCGCCGTCAGCCGCCCATGGCCGGCTTCGTGTGCCAACACCTGCGCCTCGGCATCGTGCAGCGGCTTGAGTTTGAGTAAATCGTGGTTGCGCCCTGCCGCCCACATCGCATTGGCGCGGCGCAGCACCAGGCCTTCACCACCGGCGGCCACCACCTCGGTCAGATACCGCTGCAACCCGGCGTGATCTGTCACGGTCGACTGGGTCACCGCCAGCAGCTGCGGCGACGCTGCGCGTTGAACGACTTCACTCAGGTGCCGCAATCGGTCAGCGAACACACCGGTGCGGTCCGGTGCGTCAAACGCCATCAAGCGCACTGCGCGCCACTGTGCATCGTTCGCCACCCGCTGGCGCACGGTGCCCGACAGCGCATCGAATGCGCCGCGGCCAGACCACAGCTCACCGTCCAGCGGCGTGGCGGGCAACGCGTCGGTGAACCACGCGGGCGCGGCGATCAAGCGGCCGCTCCGAAAGCGCAGCGCGCGGCCGTCCCACAACGCGCGCACACCATCGAACTTTTCACTGACCAGGAAGCCGCCGGGGTCGATGCCGGGTGGCGCTTCCGACAACAACGCAATGCCGGTCGCGTCCGCTGCGGCGCATGCATTCGTCGCCCATGCCGCAGCAGGTAAACGCAGCGCGAAACTCGCCAACAAACGGCGGCGTGAGATCAAACAAGGCGGGCTGTACATGCGGGTGACTCCGGAATTCAGAAGCCTGCAGTGTGCGAACCGCGCGCCCAAAGCGCATCCCCCGTTGGATGGGCGCCGAGCAGGTGCCACACCACCTCATGCGAGCGCCACCTTCAGGGCGTCAGGTCGACCGCGTCCTTGATTTGTTGCAACGCCGTTGGGTCGTCGATGGTGGTCAGGTCACCGGGGTCGCGCTGCTCGCACACGGCTTGTATGGCGCGGCGCAACAGCTTGCCGGAACGGGTTTTCGGCAGCGCACCGACAAAGCGCACGCGGGCCGGCCGAGCCACCGCGCCAAGTTGCCGGTCGACCACTTTCATGATGTCGCTCTCGAGTGCGGCTGCGTCGGCTGAACTCGATGCGCAGGCGGCATCGCGCAGCACGACAAACGCCATCGCTACCTGTCCCTTGAGCGCATCGGCGACACCGACCACCGCCACTTCGGCCACTGCCGAATGGCTGCAGATGCTTTCTTCGATCTCACGCGTGCCGAGCCGGTGGCCGGCCACATTGATCACGTCGTCGGTGCGGCCCAAGATGAAGAAGTAGCCATCAGCGTCGCGCAGACCCCAATCAAAAGTGCTATAGACCTGGCACTGCGGCTCGCCGCTCCAGTAGGTTTTGACAAACCGCGCGTCGTCGCGCCAGATGGTTTGCATGCAGCCCGGTGGCAGCGGACCGTTGATGACCAGCACGCCTTTTTGGTCGGGCTGGATCAGCTCCAGCCCGGTCAGCTCGTCCATCACTTTCACCTCGTAGCCGTACATCGCAAAGCCAGGACTGCCCAACTTGGCCGGCAACGGCTCGACACCATGTGCAATCGTCAATATCGGCCAGCCGGTTTCGGTTTGCCAGTAGTTGTCGATGACTGGTTTGCCGAGTGCCGCAGAAATCCACTGCGAGGTCGGCTCGTCGAGCGGCTCGCCGGCCAAAAACAACGCGCGCAAGGACGACAAGTCGTATTGCGAAAGGTATTTCGGATCGGCTTTTTTCAACACCCGAATCGCCGTGGGCGAGCTGAACATCACCGACACCCGGTACTTTTCGACCAAGCTCCACCACACACCCGCATCGGGTCGGGTCGGCAAACCTTCATAAAGAATGGTGGCCATGCCGTGGATCAACGGGCCGTAGACGATGTAGCTGTGACCCACCACCCAGCCGATGTCGCTGCCGCAGAAAAACGTTTCGCCCGGCTTGCCGCAGTAGATGTGTTTCATGCTGGCCGCCAGCGCCACCGCATAACCGCCGGTGTCACGTTGCACGCCTTTGGGCTTGCCGGTGGTGCCGCTGGTGTACAGCGTGTAGCTCGGGTGGGTGGAGTCGACCCACACACACGGCACGGCGATGCCCAGGTGCTGTTCGCGCAGGGTGGCGTAATCCACATCACGGCCGGGCACCAGGCTCATCGAACTCAGGCCGCGATCGACCAGCAGCACCCGGGCGGATTGGTGCGCAGCCAACCGTATCGCTTCATCCAACAACGGTTTGTACGGCAGGACCTTGCCAGCGCGGCTACCAGCATCGGCGCTGACGATGACGGTGGGCTGTGCATCGTCGATGCGGCTGGCCAGGCTGACGCTGGCGAAGCCGCCGAACACCACCGAATGGATCGCGCCGATGCGGGCACACGCCAGCATCGCAAACACCGCCTGCGGCACCATCGGCATGTAGATCAACACGCGATCGCCTTGCACCACGCCCAGTGACAACAACACCGCCGCCATGCACTGCACTTCGGCATGCAATTCGCGAAAGCTGTAGCTGCGTTGCTGGAGGGTTTCGGTCGATTCGTAAATCAGTGCGGCCTGGTCTGCGCGCGTGACCAGGTGCCGGTCGACGGCGTTGTGGCACAGGTTGGTTTGCCCGCCCACGAACCAGCGCGCAAACGGCGGGTTGCTGTGATCACAGACTTGATCGAACGGCCGGTGCCAATCGATCAGCGCGGCTTGTTCAGCCCAAAACCCATCGCGATCGGCGAGTGAGCGGCGGTGAAAACTGGCGTAATCAGTCATGCGGTTGCTCCCACTTTTTGTCGCGACAACGCGGGCTTCGATCCAACCCAAATCAAGTCATCGACACGACCAAACGGCCACGCACTTTGCCGTCGATCAGGTCGCTGGCACGGGCCACGCAATCGGCCAGTGCAATGTCTTCAACGAGTGTTTCCAACGTTGCCACATCGATGTCACGTGCAAGCCGCGCCCAAGCCAGCTCACGCTGCGGCAATGGCACCACCACGCTTTCCACGCCGACCAGCGTCACGCCGCGCAAGATGAACGGCATCACGCTGGTGACCAAGTCCGAACCCTGCGCCAAACCGCACGCCGCCACTACGCCGCCATAGCGTGTTTGCGCCAGCGCGTTGGCCAGCGTGTGGCTGCCCACCGCATCGACCACCGCAGACCAGCGTTCTTTTTGAAACGGTTTACCGGGTGCCGACAACTCGGCGCGGTCGACCACCGCACTGGCACCCAGGCGCTTGAGGTAATCGACCTCTTGTGATTTGCCGGTGGCGGCCACTACCGTGTAGCCCAGCGTGGCCAGCAGCATCGTCGCCACACTGCCCACCCCGCCAGTGGCACCGGTGACCAGCACCTCGCCATCGCTGGGCTGCACGCCGTGACGCTCGAGCGCCAGCACACACAGCATCGCGGTGTAGCCGGCCGTGCCAATGGCCATCGCCTGCCGCGCGGTGAACGCGCTGGGCAAGTTGACCAGCCAATCGCCCTGCAGCCGCGCACGTTCGGCCAGACAACCCCAACGCGTCTCACCGAGGCCCCAGCCGTTGTGGATGAACCGGTCGCCCGCGCGCCAGTTCGGATGGCTGCTTTCGAGCACCGTGCCGGTGCCATCGATACCCGGCACCATTGGCCAGGCGCGCACCACCGGCCCACGCTGCGTGATCGCCAAACCGTCTTTGTAGTTCAGCGTCGAGTGACTGATGCGGGCCAACACGTCACCCGCTGGCAACTGCGATTCGCCGACCGACTTCACCGCCGCGCTGAATCCGGCATCTGATTTGTCTAGCAACAGTGCATTGAACATGGTGGCTGTTTGGGTTGGGTTGGTTTGGTTTGCGTTGAGTAGTTGGCGTGCTCGATACCGGCACGGGCGATCGGATGGTTAAGCATCGCTCAAGATGCTGTCGGCTGTCTGACTTTGGCTTGCACTTGCACTTGCACTTGCGCGATTGCACTTGCACTTGCACTTGCGCGATTGACGCGGCCGCGCGGCGTCGAATATCGTGCGCCGCATGTTGTTGCAGTCAACCCACCGCGCACTACCTTGGCGCACGCGCTCGCCGCAGGCGTTGATGTGCACCGCTGCGGCAGTGCTTTGCCTGGCCACCGCGCACGGCACGGCACATGCCGAACCGGCTGACCAAGGCGACGCCGTCACCCGGTTGCTTCTGGAACGCGGCTTGATCGGCCGTGCGGCACCGGCCGCCAGCGCAACCCCGGCGGCAACGTCGACGTCGGCTTCGGCGTCACCGACTGCGCCCACGCTGCGTGAGCGCGTGCGCAACAGTGCGTCTGACATGGTCATCACCGCGATGAACTTCCTCGGCGTGCCGTATCGCTTTGGCGGCAACACCGCCGACACCGGCTTTGATTGCAGTGGTTTTACGCGGGTGATTTTCGAGATGAGCATTGGTCTGGTGCTGCCCCGCCGGGTTGACGACCAGGCCGGCGCAGCCGGTTTGGTCGAGGTGCCGCGCGATGATTTGCGCCCCGGTGACCTGGTGTTTTTCAACACGCTGCAACGCACGTTTTCGCACGTTGGCATTTATGTCGGCGAAGGCAAATTTATCCACTCGCCGCGCACTGGCGGTGCAGTGCGGGTCGAAGACATGCGCTTTGCCTACTGGAGCCAGCGCTTCACTGGCGGGCGGCGTGCCACCGCAGCGGTCGACTCCACCGCCAAGCCCTGAGAGCGTGGGAGTTTTTCGGGCGCGCCCAAGCGGCGCGTCAAAGTGCGTCCGGTCGAGGCGCACCGCACAGCCATAGCTGAGCCGACACGCCCGCCGGGCACAATTGCCGGATGGGCGACGGAATAAAAATCATCCCGCTGGCCGACTTGCGCTACGCAGCCGCCGCGCCGGTGATTCCAGCGCGCCTGCAAGCACCCAACGGCAAGCTGATCGACACATTGCAGCGCCCGTTGCGCGACCTGCGCATCTCGGTTACCGACCGCTGCAACTTTCGCTGCAGTTACTGCATGCCGAAGGCAGTATTCGACAGCCGATACGACTTCTTGCCGCACAGCGCGCTGCTCAGCTTCGAGGAAATCACCCGACTGGCACGCCTGTTCGTAAGCCACGGCGTGCGCAAGATTCGGCTGACCGGCGGCGAGCCTTTGCTGCGCAAAGGGCTGGAAGATTTGGTTCGCATGCTGGCCGCGCTGCGCACGCCCGATGGACGCGCTGTAGACCTGACCCTGACCACCAACGCATCGCTGCTGGCGAAAAAAGCGCACGCGTTGCGCGATGCCGGTTTGCAGCGCATCACGGTGAGCCTCGATGCACTGGACGACGCGGTGTTTCGGCGCATGAACGATGTGAACTTTCCTGTGACCGACGTGTTGGCCGGCATCGAGGCAGCCGGGCGTGCGGGATTCGACGCGATCAAAGTCAACATGGTCGTCAAGCGCGGTGTCAACGACGGTGAAATTTTGGCCATGGCGGCGCACTTTAAAAACACCAAGGTGGTGCTGCGCTTCATCGAATACATGGACGTCGGTGCCACCAATGGCTGGCGCATGGACGAGGTGCTGCCCGCAGCCGATGTCGTTGCGCAGATCAACGCGGTGTACCCGCTGGAAATGCATCCGCCGAACGACCCCGGCGAAACCGCACAGCGCTGGCGCTATGCAGATGGCGGCGGCGAAATCGGCGTCATCGCCAGCGTCACCCAAGCGTTTTGTCGCCACTGCAACCGCGCGCGGCTGTCGACCGAAGGCACGCTGTTCACCTGTCTGTTCGCCAGCCACGGCCACGATCTGCGCGCGCTGCTGCGCGGTGGGGCCAGCGACCCGCAAATCGCCAGCGCGATCGGGTTGGTGTGGCAGCAGCGCGGCGACCGGTACTCAGAGTTGCGCTCGACAGCCGACGCCGCTGCGTCGGCTGCCGATGCAGCCGCACCTCGGGTCGAGATGCATTACATCGGTGGCTGACGGTCGATGATCCCCATCAATCGCATCACCGGTGTGGTTTTGGCCGGTGGCCGCGGCAGTCGAATGGGCGGCTTGGATAAGGGCTTGCAAAACCATCTCGGCAGGCCGCTCGTGCAGCACGCACGGCAACGCTTGTCACCGCAGGTCGGCAATATGTCGATCAACGCCAATCGGCATACCGATGTCTACGCATCGTTCGGCGGGCCGGTGTGGCCCGACGCAACCCGCAACTACGCAGGCCCACTCGCCGGATTTCTGGCCGGGCTCACGCATTGCGAAACGCCGTACCTGGTCACCGTACCGTGCGACACGCCGCACTTTCCAACCGATTTGGTTGCGCGCCTGGCGACCGACATGGTCGCCCACAACGCGCCGATGGCGATGGCCGCAACCCATGGCGTAGCCGGCGTGCAGTTGCAGCCAGTGTTTTGTTTGATGGCGACCAGCGTGAAGGCCAGCCTCGCCGCATTCCTGCAGACCGGTCAGCGCAAGGTCGAGCACTTTGCAGCGCTGCATGGCTGCGTGCAGGTGGTGTTTGAAGACGAATCAGCGTTCGCGAATGCCAACACCGCCGACGAGCTGGAGGCACTGCAGCAGCTGCGGCCCGACCGGCCGGGTTGAGGGCGTGAGACACGCTCGGATCTGCCCGGGTTTGGGTCGGCAGCCTTTGCAGGCAAGCCCTTAAAGGCTCGGTTCTAACGTTTCGCCAGCCGCTGCCAGGTTTCCACCACCGTATCGGGATTCAGCGAAATCGACACGATGCCTTCGGCGGCCAACCAGTCGGCGAAGTCGGGGTGGTCGCTGGGGCCTTGGCCGCAGATGCCGATGTATTTACCCACCGCACGACATGCGGCAATTGCGCGCGAAATCATGGCTTTGACGGCCGGGTCGCGCTCATCAAAGTCACGCGCCAGGATCTCCATTCCGGAGTCGCGGTCGAGGCCGAGCGTGAGCTGCGTCAGGTCATTTGAGCCTATCGACATGCCGTCGAAGTACTCAAGAAACTGCTCGGCCAATATCGCGTTGCTCGGCACTTCGCACATCATGATGATGCGTAAACCATCGCTGCCGCCGACCGATGCGCGCTTCAAACCACGTTCGGCGAGCATCTCGGTCACGCGTTTGGCCTGGCCCAGTGTGCGCACGAACGGCACCATGATTTCGACATTGGTCAAACCCATTTCAAGGCGTACCCGTTTCAGTGCCTCGCACTCCATCGCGAACGCTTCGCCGAACGCTTCACTCACATAGCGTGACGCGCCGCGAAAGCCGAGCATCGGGTTTTCTTCTTCGGGCTCATAACGTGAGCCACCGATCAGCTTGCGGTATTCGTTGCTCTTGAAATCACTGAGCCGCACGATCACCGGCTTCGGCCAAAACGCGGCGGCGATGGTGGCAATACCTTCCACCAGTTTGTCGACATAAAAAGCGCGTGGCGATGCGTGGCCGCGGGCCACCGACTCGACCGCTTTTTTCAGATCGAGATCGATGTTCGGGTAGTCAAGAATCGCTTTCGGGTGCACCCCGATGTTGTTGTTGATGATGAATTCCAGCCGCGCCAAGCCGACGCCGCTGTTGGGCATCTGGCAGAAGTCGAATGCCAACTGCGGGTTGCCTACATTCATCATGATCTTGATCGGGCAGTACGGCAGCTCGCCGCGCACCACGTCGCTGATCTCGGTTTCCAGCAGGCCGTCGTAGATGAAGCCGGTGTCGCCTTCCGAGCACACCACCGTCACCAACGCGCCGTCTTTCAGCACCTCGGTCGCGTCGCCACAACCGACCACCGCAGGCACGCCCAATTCGCGCGCGATGATGGCCGCGTGGCAGGTACGCCCGCCGCGGTTGGTGACGATGGCGCTGGCGCGTTTCATCACCGGCTCCCAGTTCGGATCGGTCATGTCGGTGACCAGCACATCGCCCGGTTGCACCGTGTCCATATCAGCCAGGCTGTGCACGATGCGCACTGGCCCAGTGCCAATTTTTTGACCGATAGCGCGGCCTTCCACCAATACGGTGCCGCTGCTTTTCAGCCGATAGCGCTGCTCTACCTTGCCTTGTTGCTGGCTCTTCACGGTTTCGGGTCGGGCCTGCAATATGTACAGCTTGCCGTCGATGCCGTCTTTGCCCCACTCGATGTCCATCGCGCGGCCGTAGTGCTTTTCGATGACGAGCGCGTAGCGTGCGAGCTCGCTCACATCGGCATCGGTCAGCGAGTAGCGATTGCGCTGCTCGGGCGCGGTGTCGACTGTGTTCACCAGCTTGCCTGATGCGGCACGGTCAGCTGCGGATGCAAACTCCATCTTGATCAACTTCGATCCCAAGTTGCGCCGAATGATGGCCAGTTTGCCCGCCGCCAATGTCGGCTTGTGCACATAGAACTCATCCGGGTTCACCGCGCCCTGCACCACGGTTTCGCCGAGGCCGTAGCTCGAGGTGATGAATACCACGTCCTTGAAGCCGCTTTCGGTATCGATGGTGAACATCACGCCGGCCGCGCCCAAGTCACTGCGCACCATGCGCTGCACGCCAGCCGATAAAGCCACATCGGCGTGCGCGAAGCCTTTGTGCACGCGGTAGCTGATGGCGCGGTCGTTGTACAGGCTGGCGAACACCTCTTTCATTTTGTGCAGCACCTGGTCGATGCCGACCACATTCAAGAACGTTTCCTGCTGACCCGCGAAGCTGGCATCGGGCAGGTCCTCGGCGGTGGCCGATGAGCGCACCGCAAACGATGCGCCGGAGTTGCCAGCAGTCAACACCGCAAACTGGCTTGCGATGGCGTGATTCAAGTCGTCGGGGAACGGTGTGGTCTCGATCCACTGGCGAATTTGTGCGCCGGCTTCGGCCAGCGCACGCACATCGTCGGTGTTCAGCGTAGCCAGCCGTTGCTCGATGCGTGTGGCCAAACCGTCATGCGCCAGGAACTGGCGAAACGCATGCGCCGTGGTGGCAAAACCACCAGGCACACGCACGCCGGTGGCCGACAGCTGACTGATCATTTCGCCGAGCGAGGCGTTCTTGCCGCCGACCGATTCAACGTCCGACATGCGCAGATCTTCGAACGGCACGACCAGTGCAATCGCCAAAGCGTTGGTTGACATGAAACAGCTCCGTGAAGTGAAAAAACTGGTGCGTTTGGTGACTCCACTGCAGGCCCGAGCCGTGCTTCGAAGGCTGCTCCGCGCAGCTTCGCGCTGCGCTTGCGACGAGCATGCAGCGCTGGCTCAACGGGTGGCGTGGTCGTCGACTGGACCGCTTCATTTCAGTTTACGGTCGAATCTCTATCATTCGCCGCGCGGCCCGCCCTGCTGCAATCCACGAGTCCCGCCGCCATGTCGAACCGCACAGTTTTTTTTGTTTCCGATGGCACCGGCATCACCGCGGAGACGTTCGGCAATTCGATCTTGAATCAGTTTTCGATTCGACCGCACCACGTGCGCCGACCCTTTATCGACAGCGCTGACAAAGCGCATCAGGTGGTGCGTGAAATCAACCATGCGTGCGAACTCGAAGGCCAGCGCCCAGTGGTTTTCGTCACGTTGATCGACCCTGAAGTGCAAGCCATCGTCAAGGAGCTGTGCAAGGGTTTGGTGCTCGATTTGTTCAACACCTTCATCGAACCATTGGAGGCCGAGTTTGGTGTGACCTCGAACCACCGAGTAGGTCGGTTTTCCGATGTGTCGAAAAGCCAGGAGTACACCGACCGCATCGAAGCGATCAATTTTTCGCTGGCGCACGATGACGGCCAGTCATCGAAAAACCTGACGGCTGCTGATGTGATCCTGGTCGGCGTGAGCCGCAGCGGCAAAACCCCCACCTCGCTGTACCTGGCGATGCAGCACGGCATCAAAGCCGCCAATTACCCGCTGATTCCCGAAGACTTCGAACGCGGCCAGATACCGGCCAGCTTGTCACCGTACAAGGCCAAGTGCTTCGGCTTGACGATCGACCCGCTGCGCCTGAGCCAAATCCGCACCGAGCGGCGACCCGACAGCAAATACGCCGCGCTCGAGAACTGCCGATACGAAGTGCGCGAGGCCGAAACCATGATGCGCAAGGAGGGCATCGCGTGGCTGTCGTCCACCCACAAGTCGATAGAAGAAATCGCCACCACCATCTTGCGCGACATCCGGCCCGACCGGCTGATGTACTGACCGTACCAATGCAGCAATTCGACGCGGTGATCATTGGCGCAGGTGCTGCGGGGTTGCACTGCGCGGCGATGGCGGGCCAGCTCGGCGCGCGGGTGCTGCTGATAGATCACGCCGAAAAAGTCGCCGAGAAGATTCGCATATCGGGCGGCGGCCGATGCAACTTCACCAACCGCGAAACCACCGCGGCGCAGTTCGTATCTGCCAACCCCGCTTTCTGTAAATCAGCTCTGGCGCGCTACACCCCGCAAGATTTCATTGCGCTGATGCAACGGCACCGCATCGCGTTCCACGAAAAACACAAAGGCCAGCTGTTTTGCGATGAGTCGGCCGACGACATCATCCAAATGCTGCTGCGCGAATGCGATGCAGGTACCGTTACGCGGTGGCAGCCCTGCGCGGTGGGCGAGGTCACGCACGGCACGGCCGGGTTCGAGCTGGGCACCGACCGAGGCGTGGTGCGCGCAGCGCGGCTGGTGGTGGCCACTGGCGGTTTATCGATTCCGAAAATCGGCGCGACCGACTTTGGTTACCGCCTGGCGCGCCAGTTTGGTCACCACACGATCGAGACGCGACCGGCGCTGGTGCCGCTTACTTTCGATGCCGCAGCGTGGCAGCCGTTTGTGCCGCTGGCCGGTTTGTCAATCGACGCGTTGGTGTCCACCGGCAGCGGCAAAACCCGCGGTGAGTTTGCCGAAGACTTGTTGTTCACCCACCGCGGTTTGAGCGGCCCGGCCGTGCTGCAAATATCAACCTACTGGCAGCCCGGCACCGCGCTCGACTTCGACCTGGCGCCTGCCCACGATCTGCAGGCGCACCTGAGCGCCGCGAAAAAGTCT
This sequence comes from Burkholderiales bacterium, assembly GCA_043738425.1. GTDB lineage: Bacteria > Pseudomonadota > Gammaproteobacteria > Burkholderiales > Burkholderiaceae_C > PBB1. Next base: position 61,275 of record JAYUGJ010000123.1, on the reverse strand, counting down.
TCACAACGCAAGCTCTCCAATGAATTGGCCGAGTTGCTGCCGCGGCGCTTGTCCGACGCCTGGTTGGTCGGTTACCCCGAGCTCGCCCATCGCCCGATGCCCGAATTGCGCGACCACGACCTGCACGCCTTAGCGAACAGCATGAAGCGCTGGAAGTTGGTACCCAACGGAACCGAAGGCTACCGAAAAGCCGAAGTCACCTCGGGCGGCGTCGACACCCGCGAACTGAGCTCGGCCACGATGGAAAGCAACCGCGTGCCGGGGCTGCATTTCATCGGCGAGGTGGTCGACGTGACCGGCTGGTTGGGCGGCTACAACTTCCAGTGGGCCTGGGCCAGTGCAGCGGCATGCGCCGAAACACTGGCCAAACCAGTCGATCCTGCTGGTGCCCGACGTAAAACCGGCCCGTCGGCGGCGTAATCACCAGCTAGAATCTCGGTCTTTGCTGGCAAACACGCTTGCATGCAGCCTGGTTGCACGACTCGAAAGTCCGGACCTTCCGTTTCGATACCAATCAAGCAGCCGCAAGCACTTTCAATCTGGATTTAACTGATACATGACTACGATTCGCATCAAAGAAAATGAGCCGTTTGACGTTGCCCTGCGCCGCTTCAAGCGCACGATCGAAAAGCTGGGCTTGCTGACCGACCTTCGCGCCCGCGAGTTTTACGAAAAGCCTACGGCTGAGCGCAAGCGTAAAAAAGCAGCCGCCGTAAAACGCCACTTCAAGCGCGTACGCAGCATGCAGCTGCCGAAGAAGTTGTTCTAAACAACACTTTTTTTCGCATACCGAAAGGCCCGCTCAGTGCGGGCTTTTTTGTTTACCCCTTCGCAGGTGCCCACCATGACGCTCAAAGATCACATCACCGAAGACATGAAAACCGCGATGCGCGCCAAAGACGCACCGCGATTGCTGACGATTCGCGGGGTGCTGGCTGCTTGCAAACAACGCGAAGTCGACGAGCGCATCACGTTGGACGATGCGGCGGTAATCGCCATCATCGACAAGCTCATCAAACAGCGAAAAGACTCGATCTCGCAGTTCGGCGCGGCGGGCCGCACCGATTTGGTCGATAAAGAAACCGCGGAGTTGGCGGTGCTGGAAGGCTATTTGCCGCAGCGCCTCAGTGCTGACGAGGTGGCGGCTGAAGTGCAAGCCATCGTGGCTTCGTTGGGTGCCACCGGACCGGGCGACATGGGCAAGGTGATGGCCGCAGTTAAAACACAACTGGCGGGCAAAGCCGACATGGCGCTGGTATCGGCGGCGGTCAAGCAAGCGCTGTCGCATTGAGTGCACACCGGATGTCACCCACTGAATCGAAAGGAATGCGATGAGCCTGCCACCACTGCGTCAACTGAGTTCCGACCTCAGCACCGCTGCGCAATTGGATGTTGCGGCGATGCCGCTGCTGGCCGAAGCCGGGTTCAAAAGCGTGATCAACAACCGACCTGACTTCGAGGGCGGCGTTGAGCAACCGACCAACAATGCCTTGCAACACGCCGCCGAGGCCGCCGGTTTGGCGTATGCCTTTTTGCCGGTCGGACCAAGCTACCAAAGCCCCGAAGAAGTGGCGCAATTTCACCTGCTGCTGGCTGCGTTGCCCAAACCCGTGCTGGCGTTTTGCCGCACTGGTACGCGCTCAGGCAAGCTGTTCATGGCGATGCCGCCGGCCTGAATCAGCGCGACGTACGCACGCCGGCATCAACTGCCGGCAATCTTCATCGATTCGATCAGTACCGAGCCGGTGGTCTTGCCGCCCATCGTGTACGCGTCTGAGCCAACGGCCACGATGCCTTTGAACATTTGCTTCAAGTTGCCGGCGATGGTGATCTCGGCCACCGGATGCACGATGCGGCCGCGCTCAACCCAAAAGCCCGCTGCGCCTCGCGAGTAATCGCCGGTAACCGGGTTGACGCCCTGCCCCATCAGCTCAACCACCAACAAACCACGGTCGAGTTTGCGCAACATGGCGGGCAGGTCATCGCCAGTGGCAGTCAAACGGCTGGTCAATGCCAGGTTGTGTGAGCCGCCAGCGTGACCTGTCGTGTGCAAACCGAGCTTGCGTGCCGAATAACTCGACAAGAAATACGCTTGTGTCCGACCGGCATCGACCACCGTGCGGGCGCGGGTAACCACACCTTCGTCGTCGAACGGCGCACTGCCTTTGGCGCGAAGGATGTGCGGGTCTTCGCGGATGTCTAGGTGCTTGGCGAGCACGCGCATGCCCAGGCTGTCAAGCAGAAAAGTCGATTTTCGGTACAGCGCGCCGCCGCTGGTAGCTTGCACGTAGGCACCCAACAAGCCCGCCGCCACGGTCGACTCAAACAGTACTGGCACCTGGCAGGTTTTGATCTTGCGCGACTTCAACCGTGACAGCGCCCGTTCGGCGGCATAGCGCCCGACCGCTTCTGGCGCAGCCAAATCATCCGCAGAGCGCATCGAGCTGTACCACGAGTCGCGTTGCATGTCGTCGCCACGGCGACCCGGACTCGACGCAATAGGCGCGACCGAAAACGAATGCCGCGAGCTGGCATAACCGCCGCGAAAGCCTCGGCTGTTGCCAGCAAAAAAGTGCGATTGCTGCGCCGACACGCCCGCGCCTTCGGAGTTGGTAATACGGCGGTCAACCGATAACGCAGCTTGCTCGCAGCGGTGGGCCAGGTCTGCCGCACCGGTTGCATCAATGTTCCACGGATGGAACAAGTCGAGGTCGCGGGTTGCGGCATCCCCGAACGCCAGGTCGTCCACGTCGGGCAGACCTGCGGTCGGGTCTTCGGCGGTGAACCGCGCAATGTCATACGCTGCGCGCACGGTCTGCTCCAGTGCGGCGCGCGAAAAATCAGACGTGCTGGCGTTGCCACGGCGCTGGCCAGCGTAAACCGCTATGCCCATCGATTTATCCCGATTGCGTTCCACGCTCTCCAACTCGCCGTTTCGCACCGATACCGACAGACCAATCGCCTCAGACACCTCGGCACCCGCATCGGTCGCACCGATCGACGCGGCATACGCCAGCGCATCGTCGATCAGCTGCTGAAAATCAGCGCGTGCGTACGAAAAACCGATGCTGGAAGGTGATGGCAGTTTCGTGATGGACATGGGTGTGGCTCATGGAGGTCAAGGTGCGCCAGAAGGAGCCGCAGAAAGGGGTTGCAGGTGCCGGTCAGCAGCGCGTACGAAAACGCCGATCACCAGTGTTGGCGCGGCCTGGCACGGTACGCGTACTGCATTGACTATGATAGCTATTGCTCTGCGGCGGCCACACCGCGCAATTCATTTCTCGGCCTTTGAATAACGCATGCACCACCTTGTGGTGTGCCACCCAATGTCACCTACTGAACCGGTTGAACCCTCTGACACCACCGCCATCGCGACCTGGCTGACGCGCGAGAGCAAAACGCGGCGCAAACAAAACTCGCATGATTTGCAGGACCTGGGCGAGGCGCTGGTGGCCATGCCTGCGGATCGACTGACCGATCTGCCGATGGAAGAAAGTCTGTCGGACGCGATACGCCAGTACAAAGTCACGCGCACCCACGAAGGCAAACGCCGGCAAATGCAATACATCGGAAAGCTGATGCGGCGTGCGGACCCCGAACCATTGCGATCAGCCGTTGCCGCGATGCAGTTGGGTCACGCGAAAGACGCGCTCGCGCTGCATGACGCTGAGCGTTGGCGCGCCGAATTGATTGCCAGCGATGATGCGTTGACCGAATGGACCGCGCACCGACCTGCAGCCGACGTGCAGCAACTGCGCAGCTTGATTCGCGCAGCGCGCAAAGACGCGTCCGAGCTGCCCGAGCAGCGCAGCGGCAAAGCGTTTCGCGAACTGTTCAAATTCATTCGCCAATACCCCGCGCCGGTCGACAGCGACCTGCCAAGCCAAGCGTGAGTGATTCGGTCGACCCGGCTCTGGACACCGTGCGCATTGGCATCGTGTCGATCAGCGACCGCGCGTCGGCGGGCGTCTACGAAGACATGGGCGTACCGGCGTTGCAAAACTGGCTCACGCGTGCGTTGTGCAACCCGGTGATCTGGGAAACACGGGTGATCCCAGACGACCAACGCGGCATCAGTGCGGCGTTGTGCGAGTTGGTCGATGCGGTCGGCTGCGATCTTGTGCTGACCACCGGCGGCACCGGCCCTGCACCACGCGACGTGACCCCCGAAGCCACACTGGCCGTTGCACACAAGGTACTGCCTGGCTTCGGCGAGCAAATGCGCAATATCGGACTGCATTTTGTTGCGACCGCCATTTTGTCCCGGCAAGTGGCGGTGGTTCGCGGGCAAGCGCTGATCATCAATCTGCCGGGCCAGCCGAAATCCATTGCTGAAACATTGGAAGGTCTGCAAACAGCCGCGCCAACGGTGCCAGGAATTTTCGCTGCGGTGCCGTATTGCGTCGATTTGATCGGCGGTCCGTACCTGGTGACCGACCCCGTTATTTGCAAAGCGTTTCGGCCGAAATCAACGTTGCGTTGATGGTTGGTGGTTATTCGCGCGGCCGCAGAACTTAGTCGTACCGATGCAAGCAAACCACTGGGTGTGCGCGCAGCAAATACGCCGCGCCCAACTACTTCATCATTTGGTTGTAGTGCTCGGCGTCGAACACCTCGGTCGTTTGCGCTTCGGGCGGTACCAAACTGTTTGGGTGCGAAGCAGAAAGCGCCTCGATGGCGGACCACAGCAACGCAATTTGGTGGGCCGACCCTGCTGCGTTATCTATCAGCCCGCGCATCGCCTGCGCCACCGGATCGTCACCCTGCGTTACGCCATAGGCCGAAAAGCCCATCCGCGCTGACAGCGCTTCACGCGCTGCATCGGCCCGTGCCTCAATGATGCGCGCCGGGATACCAACCGCCGTCGCACCTGGCGGCACTGGCTTGAGCAACACCGCGTTGGCACCCACTGTTGCACCGTCGCCCACCGTGAAGCCGCCCAGCACCTTGGCACCTGCGCTTACCACCACCCCGTTACCCAAGGTGGGATGGCGCTTGGCACCTTTGTAAAGGGAGGTGCCGCCGAGTGTGACGCCCTGGTAGATCGTGCAGTCATCGCCGATTTCAGCGGTTTCGCCAATGACGACGCCCATACCGTGGTCGATAAAAACACGGCGTCCAATCACTGCGCCCGGGTGAATCTCAATGCCGGAAACCAGCCGCGCGAGGTGCGAGACAAACCGTCCCAACCAAAACAATCGACGCACCCAGCACCAATGCGCAGCACGGTGCAAAACCAACGCGTGCAACCCCGGGTAACAACTGAGTACTTCCCACACGCTGCGGGCCGCGGGGTCACGGTCCAGTATGCAGGTAATGTCTTCGCGCAACCGCTTCAGCATATGGTGAACAAAACTTGAACATACCACCGCGGATTGCAATGCGGCGACTCATAGGTACTGCGAACCGTCGCGCCAGAATTGAAAAAGGCTCCCGAAGGAGCCTTTCCAAACCTTTTGGGCTAATCAAGCAGCTTTGCGGCGGCGGGCCATAAAGCCAACCAAACCCAATCCGCCCAGCATCAATGCATAGGTCTCTGGCTCCGGAACCGCTGTCACTGACATATTTGACGCTTCAAACGCGTTGACGTTTGCGCTAAACGACGCGCTCAAAATGGTTTCACCCGCATCAGCGGTGAACTGGGTATAACGCGCAATTTGCTGGTTACCACCGTCGTTGTAGCCCAACCCGATCGCGTCGAAGGTGTAAGAACCTGCCGTGGTTGTGATCACCAAGGTGTTCAGAAACGACGTGTCTGCGTCAGGGGATCCCCACAAGAAGCTGAAATACGAAGATGCATAACTGGCAAGGTTGACCACTGCTGCACCGCCACCGTTGTTGGCGTTCCCGGTAGGTCCGGATGAAAGCCACGTACCGACAGTCGTGGTTTCTGCAGTTTGGCCGTCAGGAATTGCCCACTCGTTAGGTGACAAAACATCTGATTGGAGGTGCAGTGCACCGCCGGTAACGTTAGCAGCAGACAACGTGATGAACGAGCCTGGGTTGCCGCCGGCTGATGCTGTAACTGCAGCGCTTGAAACACCCGCGAAAGCCAAAAGAACTGCTGCGGCTACGATGTTTTTTACCATTTGAACTCTCCTAAGTTTTACTAGGGAATCCCCCCTTGGGCTTCCGCTAAAACGAAATCTAACAAATGGTCGGTGGCTTCACCACCCCTGACTTAGGGGGTATCGGAGTAACAACCGCGTAGCGTGCACCCTGGGGTAGACCGAACCAAACTTATTTATTCCGGAACATCACGGCTGCATGCGCGCGCCATGCCCCGCAATATTTGCACTTCTTCATTGGTAAGCTGCGCCCGATTGAACAGCTGCTGCAGGCGCGGAATGAGTTTTTGCGGCGCGCGCAAATTCAAAAAACCGTTGTTGACAAGCACCGACTGCCAGTGATCCAGGGCCCCCTGCACGGACTGCGCATCGGCCAACGCCGGATTTGCACCCCGCGCATTGACGGCAAAACCCCCCAATGCTTGCCGCCAGTCATAGGCGATCAATTGCACTGCTTGCGCCAAATTAAGGGAACCGTAACCCGGCGCGGTGGGGATGCTGAGGCAGGCATGGCACCGGTAAACGTCATCGTTGGTCATGCCATAGCGCTCGGAGCCGAAGATGAATGCGACCCGATGTCGCTGCGGCACCAACGCCGGAAAAAGATCGCGCGGAGCATGGGTCGGCGGGCCGAAATCGCGCGGCGTCATGGCGGTGGCGCAAGCGTAAGTAATGCCGTCCAAGGCCTCGGCCAACGTGTCGACGATGCGGGCGTTGCTCAACACGTCCAGCGCACCGCTGGCTAGCGCGATGGCATCTGCCTTGTTTTTCACATTCGGATATCGAGGCGCGACCAGCACCAGGTCCGAAAAGCCCATCACCCGCATCGCCCGCGCGGTGGAACCCACATTGCCGGGGTGGCTGGTGTGGAGCAAGACGAAACGTGTGCCGTCAGTCGCGGGCGGTGAATCGGTATCTGGTTGCATGCGTGGCCGTTAAAATTGAATTGGTGAGTCAGGCAAATGCACCAAGCCGCGCGCACTTTCTGACGCGCCGTTTCCACATACTGCCGTACGCGACACACATCGCCCCACACAACAAGGTTGCACCATGTCGCAAGCGCTCCATCCGATGCTGAATATCGCCGTCAAGGCGGCGCGAATCGCGGGAGCGCTTATCAACCGGGCGTCAATCGACGTCGATTTGCTGCGCATCAGCAGCAAAGCACCGAACGATTTTGTGACCGAGGTCGACCAGGCCGCCGAGCGCGCCATCATCGACACACTGCTTGCAGCCTACCCCGGTCACGGCATCCTGGCCGAAGAATCGGGCAGCGAACATGGCGCAAAAGACAGCGATTACCTGTGGATCATCGACCCACTCGACGGCACCACGAATTTCATCCACGGTTTCCCGGTGTACGCCGTGTCGATTGCGCTCGCGTTCAAAGGTCAGGTGCAGCAGGCGGTGGTGTACGACCCGTCACGCAACGATTTGTTTTATGCATCGAAGGGCCGCGGCGCGTTCCTCAACGACAAACGCCTTCGGGTGTCGAAACGCATACGCCTGGCCGATGCGCTGCTAGGCACCGGTTTCCCGTTTCGCAAAGGCGACAACTTCAAGCGCTACTTACAGATGTTCGAGACGGTGATGCAGAGTTGCGCCGGACTGCGCAGACCGGGTGCAGCGTCGCTCGACCTGTGCTACGTCGCCGCTGGGTACTACGACGGTTTTTTTGAAACCGGGTTGAGCGCGTGGGACATCGCAGCAGGCTCGTTGATGATCACCGAGGCCGGCGGGTTGATTGGAAACTTTACCGGCGAGGCCGACTTTTTGTACCAGCGCGAAGTAGTTGCAGGCAACCCAAAAATCTACGGCCAGTTGGTGCAGATACTGACGCCGTACACCCGCGTGGTCGCCGCAGACAAAACCGACGCCGCTGTGGCAGCAGCGCCTCCATCCGCTGGCAAAAAATCGGCCACTTCAGACCTGACCCCCGAAGCGGCCTTGGCTGCAGCGTTTTCAACGCCGGACGATTCGACCAATTCGGCTGCGTCAGCTGAGCAAGCTGAAAGTGCAGCCCAAACCGCGCCCAAAAAACCTACTGCGGTGCGCATACGCAAAGCCGACCTCACGCCAAAAACCGAAGCGCCGTTCTGATTTAACGCGACCGCGCGACCGACCTTGGAAACGCTGGCGACAACGCCCTCGCCGTGCGGTGATCTAAGCGCCCACACGCCGATGATGCAGCAGTACCTGCGCATCAAAGCCGACCACCCAGACACGCTGGTGTTCTACCGTATGGGCGATTTCTACGAGCTGTTCTTCGACGACGCACGGCGCGCCAGCCGCCTGCTCGACATCACGCTGACAACCCGCGGTCAAAGCGCAGGCGAGCCGGTGGTCATGGCCGGTGTGCCGGTGCATTCGGTCGATGGCTACCTTGCGAAACTGATCAAGCTCGGTGAGCCGGTGGCGATATGCGAACAGATCGGCGACGTCGGCACGTCGAAGGGTCCGGTCGCACGCAAGGTCGTGCGGGTAGTCACACCAGGTACGGTGACCGATACCGAACTGATGTCGGACAAGGCCGATGCGATGCTGCTGGCGATGTCGCAGCACACCCACCGCGGCCGCACTGTGCACGGTTTAGCGTGGCTCGCGCTGAGCAGCGGCGAGCTCGGCCTGACCGAATGCGCAGACCACGAATTGGCCGGTTGGCTGGCGCGTTTGAACGCCGCCGAGGTGCTGACCAAGCGCGCGCCGTTGCCAGCTGCGCTAGACGCTTCGCGGACCGTGGTGACACACCGCCCCGACTGGCAATTCGACACGGCGCTGGGCCAACGCAAACTTTGCGAACAGCTGCGCGTCGCGAGCTTGGCCGGTTTTAATGCGGCGGAAACGCCCGTGGCACATGCGGCCGCTGCAGCGCTGTTGAGCTACGCCGAACACACGCAGGGCCAGGCGCTGGCGCACGTGCGCAGCTTGCGGGTTGAGCGCGCCAGCGAGCTGATCGACCTGCCGCCCGCCACGCACCGCAACCTCGAACTCACGCAAACGCTGCGCGGCGAAAGTGCGCCGACGTTGCTGTCGCTGCTCGACACCTGCCGCACCGGCATGGGCAGCCGCGCGCTGCGCGCCTGGGTTACGCGACCACCGCGCGACCGAAGCGTAGCCACGCAGCGCCACTGTGCGGTCGATGCACTGATGACACACGGCGGCGACGCGCTGCGCAGCGCATTGCGACAGGTCTGCGACGTCGAACGCACCACCGCGCGGATCGCATTGCGGCAGGTACGGCCGCGTGAACTCACCGGCTTGCGTGCCACGCTGCGCGCACTGCCAGAACTGCGCTCGCTCGCACCCCTCGGGGCCAGTGACTTGCTTGGCCTGCTCGCCGCGGCCATGGAGCCCGACACCGACATCGAATCCATGTTGACGATCACCTTGGCCGACGAGCCCGGCTTGCTGCTACGCGATGGCGGCGTGGTGGCCGCCGGCTGCGATGCCGAACTCGACGAACTGCGAACGATTGCGCAAAACTGCGATGCGTTTTTGCTCGACCTTGAAACGCGTGAGCGCGCACGCAGCGGCATCGCCAACCTGCGGGTCCAGTTCAACCGGGTGCATGGCTTTTTTATCGAGGTGACGCAAGGGCAAATCGACAAGGTGCCGGCCGACTACCAACGCCGCCAAACGTTGAAAAACGCCGAGCGCTACATCACGCCTGAATTGAAAGCGTTTGAAGACAAGGCGCTGTCTGCCGAAGACCGTTCGCTGGCGCGCGAAAAACTGTTGTATGAGCAATTGATCGACCGCTTGCAGCCACACATTGCGGCACTGACCGCGCTGGCCCGCGCACTCGCCGCGCTCGACGCGCTGGCGGCCTTGGCTGAACGCGCCACCACGCTCGGCTGGTGTCGGCCACAGTTCGTGCGCGAGCCCTGCATCGACATCCAGGGCGGCCGCCATCCGGTGGTCGAGGCGCGTTTGCAAGAAACCGGTGTGGGCAACTTCATGGCGAACGATTGCCGACTCGATGCCGGCCGAAAAATGCTGTTGATCACCGGCCCCAACATGGGCGGCAAAAGCACCTTCATGCGGCAGGTGGCGTTGATTTGTTTGTTGGCATCGATGGGTTCGTACGTACCGGCCACCGCATGCCGACTCGGACCGATGGACGCCATCCACACCCGTATCGGCGCGGCCGACGACTTGGCGAATGCGCAATCGACCTTCATGGTCGAGATGACCGAGGCGGCCGCCATATTGAACAACGCCACCGCGCAGTCGCTCGTGCTGATGGATGAGATTGGCCGCGGCACCTCGACCTTCGACGGTTTGGCGCTGGCCGGCGCGATTGCCAGCTATTTGCACGACCGCAGCGGCGCGTTCACCTTGTTTGCCACCCACTACTTCGAACTGACGGCACTGCCACTGAAGCACGACCGTGCGGTCAATGTGCACGTCTCGGCAGTCGAAACGCGCAGCAAAGGGGTGGATGAAATCGTTTTCCTGCACGACATCCAACCCGGCCCCGCGAGCCGCAGTTATGGCGTGCAGGTGGCGCGGCTGGCGGGCATGCCGGCGCCGCTGTTGCGCCAGGCCCGCGCCGCGCTGGAATTGCTCGAAGCGCAACAAAAATCGGGCCATGCGCAAATTGATTTGTTCGACGCGCGCTCGGACGCCATCGATTCCATCGACACCGCATTCATCGCTAACGTCGACACAAACGTCGACACCCGCGTCGACACCCGCGTCAACATCAGCGCCAACACCACGGCCGCCGACGCCCGTACCCAGCCGTCGGCGGTCGAGCAAGCGCTGGCGCTACTCGACACCGATGCGCTGACACCAAAGCAAGCACTTGAAGCGCTCTACCAACTGCAAGCGCTGCAAGCGCTGCCACCAACCGAAGGCGATGCGTCACCATGACTTACTGCGTAGCTATCAAACTGGACGCGGGGCTGGTTTTTTTGTCCGACTCGCGTACCAACGCCGGTCTCGACCAGATCAGCACCTTTCGCAAAATGATGGTGTACGAAAAACCCGGCGACCGCTTCATGGTGATGCTGTCGGCTGGCAACCTGTCGATAAGCCAGTCGGTGCGCGAGATCTTGCAAGTCGAAAAAATACCCAGCGACGACCCGGCTGCGCCGCCCATCACCATTTGGAACGCGACCAGCATGTTCGACGCGGTGCGGGTGCTGGGCAGCGCAGTTCGCCGCGTCCATGCGCAAGACGGCAAGTCGCTGCAAGCGGCTGGCGTCGATTTCAATTCGACGATGATTTTTGGCGGCCAGATTGCTGGCGAAGCGATGCGGCTTTTCCTGGTCTACTCCGCCGGCAACTTCATCGAGTCGACGCGCGAAACCTGCTACTTCCAAGCGGGTGAGTCGAAGTACGGCAAGCCGGTCCTCGACCGCATGATCACACCCGCGACGCCGCTGGACGAAGCATCGAAATGCGCGCTGGTGTCCATGGACTCGACGCTGAAATCCAACCTCTCAGTGGGCCTGCCGTTGGACCTGTTGGTGTACGAAACCAATTCGCTGCAGTGCAACCAACTGGTGTGCATCGATGAGCACAACCCCTATTTTCAAATGGTTCGAAGCTCGTGGGGACAGCGACTGCGCCAGGTGTTCGAGTCGCTCGACGACCCGCAGTGGAGCGCCAGCGAAGTGGCCGCGGCGTACCCCCTGTGTGTCACCTCGCAGCGCTACGAACCGATGCGCAAGATCACGCACCCGGGCGAAAAAATCGTGTGATCCCGACCGCGTGGTTGGCACAGCGAGCCACACCTTGCGGCTGCGGCTGCGGCTGCGGCCGACACCCCCCGCTTCTATAATATTTTTTTCAGATCACAGCCGCTTCAAACGGTCGGCTGCAAGCCATGACCAAGTATGTTTTTGTGACCGGCGGTGTGGTGTCTTCGCTGGGCAAGGGCATCGCGGCAGCGTCTCTGGCGGCCATTCTTGAGTCGCGCGGCATCAAGGTCACGTTGATCAAACTCGATCCGTATTTGAATGTGGATCCCGGCACGATGTCGCCGTTTCAGCACGGTGAGGTGTACGTCACCGACGATGGTGCCGAAACCGACCTGGACCTCGGCCACTACGAGCGCTTCATCAGCACCCGTATGAAGAAAGCAAACAACTTCACCACCGGCCAGATTTACAAAAGCGTGCTCGAAAAAGAGCGCCGCGGTGACTACCTCGGCAAGACGGTTCAAGTCATTCCCCACGTCACCAACGAGATCCAAGAGTTCGTCAAACGCGGTGCCGGTGTCGGCACGGCCGATGCCGTCGATGTGGCGATCGTCGAGATCGGTGGCACGGTCGGCGATATCGAGTCGCTGCCGTTTTTGGAAGCCGTGCGACAGATGAGTTTGCGCCTGGGTCAGAACAACAGCGCCTTCGTGCACCTGACCTACGTGCCCTGGATCGCAGCTGCCGGCGAGCTGAAAACCAAACCAACCCAGCACACCGCGCAAAAGCTGCGTGAAATCGGCATTCAGGCCGATGTGTTGTTGTGCCGCGCTGACCGCGCGATTCCCGACGAAGAGCGCGAAAAAATTTCGCTTTTCACCAACGTACCCGAATGGGGCGTCATTTCAATGTGGGACGTCGACACGATCTACAAGGTGCCACGCATCCTGCATGAGCAAGGTCTCGATGGCTTGATTTGCGACAAGCTGCGCATCAACACGCCGCCGGCCAATTTGAAACGCTGGGACGATTTGGTGCGCGAGGTCGAGCACCCTGAGCGCGAAGTCACCATCGGCATGTGCGGCAAGTACACCGACCTGTCCGATTCGTACAAATCACTGAATGAAGCGCTGCTGCATGCCGGCATGCACAGCCACGCCAAAGTCCGCATCGAATACGTCGATTCAGAAACGTTGACGAGCGAGAACTTGCATCAACTGGCGCGCTACGACGCGGTGTTGGTGCCAGGTGGATTCGGCAAGCGCGGTGTCGAAGGAAAAATACTTACCGCGAAATTCGCACGCGAACACCAACTACCGTATCTGGGCATTTGCCTTGGCATGCAAGTCGCCACGATCGAATATGCGCGCCACAAAGCCGGGCTTACCTCGGCCAACAGCACCGAGTTCGAAGCGAACACGCCTCACCCCGTCATCGCGCTGATCGAAGAGTGGCACGACGCCGATGGTTCGATTCAAAAGCGCAGCAGCCAATCTGACCTGGGCGGCACGATGCGGCTGGGCGCGCAAAGCTCGGACGTGAAACCCGGCACCTTGGCGCACGAGATTTACGGCGACGTAGTCACCGAACGACACCGTCACCGCTACGAAGCCAACGTCCACTACCTCGATCAACTGTCGGCTGCCGGACTGGTGATTTCAGCGCTGACGCAAAAAGAAAAACTGACCGAAATCGTTGAGCTTCCGCGCACCGTGCATCCGTGGTTCATGGGCGTGCAATTCCACCCCGAATTCAAATCAACGCCGTGGGGTGGTCACCCGTTGTTCAACTCGTTCATCACCGCAGCGTTGGCGCATCAAAGCCAGCGCCTAGCCGCCAGCAGCCACATCGCCAAGGCGGCCGCATGAAACTGTGCGGCCACGAGATCGGCCTCGCACAGCCGTTTTTTTTGATCGCCGGGCCGTGTGTCGTTGAGTCCGAACAGCTGCAAATGGATGTCGCCGGTGCGTTGAAGGAAATGACCGCCGCGCTTGGCATCCCGTTTATTTTCAAAAGCAGCTACGACAAAGCGAACCGTTCAAGCGGCGGCACATTTCGCGGCCCTGGGCTTGCGCGCGGTCTCGAGATCTTGGGCAAGGTCAAGCGCGACTTGGGCGTGTCTCTGCTGACCGATGTGCACAGCATCGACCAAATCGATGCGGTCGCGTCGGTGGTCGACGTGCTGCAAACTCCTGCGTTCTTGTGCCGCCAGACCGATTTCATTCGTGCGGTGGCGCAATGCGGCAAGCCGGTGAACATCAAAAAGGGCCAGTTCCTGGCACCGCACGACATGCACAACGTGATCGACAAAGCACGTGCGGCAGCGCGTGAAAAAGGCCTGCTTGAAGACAACTTCATGGCCTGTGAACGTGGCGTGAGTTTTGGCTACAACAACCTGGTGAGCGACATGCGCTCGCTGGCCATCATGCGCGAGACCGGCGCGCCCGTGGTGTTCGATGCAACCCATTCGGTGCAGCTGCCAGGTGGCCGGGGCACCAGCTCGGGCGGCCAGCGCGAGTTTGTGCCGGTTCTGGCGCGCGCGGCCATCGCGGTCGGCGTGGCCGGCGTGTTCATGGAAACGCACCCGGACCCGAACCACGCCATGAGCGATGGCCCGAACGCGGTGCCGCTGAAGCACATGCGCGCATTGCTCGAGCAATTGGTGGCGTTGGATCGGGTGGTCAAACGGCAACCGCTGCTTGAAAACGATTTCGGTTGCTGACGCAGACCGCGTGCACCGCACAGCGCAGCTTGGCGAATCACCGCGACTTTCGATTTACTAAACACCTGACCCTGAGGATCCTCCATGAGCGCGATTGTTGACATCGTAGGCCGCGAGATTTTGGACAGCCGAGGCAACCCCACGGTGGAGTGCGACGTGCTGTTGGAGTCGGGCGTGATGGGCCGCGCAGCCGTGCCCTCGGGCGCGTCGACTGGCTCGCGCGAAGCGATTGAGTTGCGCGACGGTGACATGAAGCGCTACCTCGGCAAAGGCGTACTGCGCGCGGTGTCGCATGTGAACACCGAAATCAACGAAGCGGTGCTTGGACTCGATGCGAGCGAGCAGGCCTTTCTAGACCGCACGCTGATCGCACTCGACGGCACCGATAACAAAAGCCGCCTGGGCGCGAACGCCACGCTGGCGGTCAGCATGGCGGTGGCGCGCGCTGCGGCTGAAGAAAGCGGGCTGCCGCTGTATCGCTACTTCGGCGGCTCGGGTGGCATGAGCCTGCCGGTGCCGATGATGAACGTCATCAACGGCGGCGAACACGCCAACAACAATCTCGACCTGCAAGAGCTGATGATCATCCCCGTCGGCGCGCCCAGCTTTCGCGAAGCACTGCGCTGGGGTGCCGAAACTTTCCATGCGCTGAAGAAAATCTTGCACGACCGTGGCATCAGTACCGCCGTTGGCGACGAAGGCGGCTTTGCGCCCAACGTGGCAAACCATGAAGCCGCCATTCAAATGATTCTGGAAGCCATCGACAAAGCGGGTTACACCGCTGGCAGCCAAATCGCGTTGGGTCTGGACTGCGCCGCCAGCGAGTTTTACAAAGACGGTCAGTACGTGTTGGAAGGTGAAGGCGGCATCAAATTGAGCGCTCCGGCATGGACCGACATGCTGGCCAGCTGGGTCGACAAGTACCCGATCATCAGCATTGAAGACGGCATGCACGAAGGCGATTGGGACGGCTGGAAACACCTGACCGAACGACTCGGCAACAAGGTGCAATTGGTCGGCGACGATTTGTTCGTCACCAATACGAAAATTCTTAAAGAGGGAATCGACAAGCGCATTGCGAATTCGATTCTGATCAAGATCAACCAGATCGGCACGTTGACCGAAACCTTTGCCGCCATCGAGATGGCCAAGCGCGCGAACTACACCGCAGTCATCAGCCACCGTTCAGGTGAAACCGAGGACTCGACCATCGCCGACATCGCGGTTGGCACCAACGCGGGACAAATCAAAACCGGCTCCATGAGCCGCAGCGACCGCATGGCGAAGTACAACCAATTGCTGCGAATCGAAGAAGATTTGGGCGATGTCGCCAGCTATCCCGGCCGCAGTGCTTTTTACAATCTGCGCTGAATTGCCCAGCCCAGGCCCTCACTCTTTTTACTGCCCACGCCCGCACTATGAAATTCATTGGCTTGGCCCTTGGCGTGCTGCTGCTGCTGGTGCATGCCGAACTGTGGTTCGGCAAAAACGGCGTGCCGCGCGTGCATGAATTGCAAGGCAAGTTGGAAGCGCAACTCTTGGTCAACCACCATGCACGGCTGCGCAATGAACAGCTGGTTGCCGAAGTGACCGACTTGAAAGAGGGCCTGGAGATGGTCGAAGAAAAAGCGCGCTTTGATCTGGGCATGGTCAAGCGCGACGAAGTGCTGGTGCAATGGAGCGCCGGGGCGCGGTAGCCGACTTGCGCGCCCTGGCGAGCACCTGAGCGTCGGCTGGTGCACACCCACCGCGCACCCACCGCGCACCCACCGCACATCCACCGCGCGCCCAAGTCGAGCGCATCAATCGCACATCAGTTGAGCGTCGCAGACCCCGGTGCTTGGTGCGCCGTCGGCACGAACAATTCCGCGACATCGACCGCGTCGAAGTGGTACTTGATGCCGCAAAAGTCGCAACCAATCTCGACCCGGCCTTGTTCGACCACGATGCCGTCGACTTCAACGCGGCCCAGGCTGAACAGCATGCGCCCAACCCGCTCGCGACAGCAGCTGCATGCAAAACGCGGCCCGGTATCGCCAGTTTGCACGGGGAAACGGCGCACGCTTTCTTCCCAAAACAACCGGTGCAGCAAGGTGTTGGCATCAAGCGTGAGCAAGTCTTCGCGGCTGGCGGTCGACGCCAATAGCGCGATGCGGTCGTAGGCCTCGCTCAATCCAATATCGTCTTCGTTTTTTTGCCCCAGATTTCCCGCGCCTTCGACCGGTAAGCGCTGAATCAGCAGGCCGACTGCAACCTCGTCGTTGGCCGCGAGGATCAACCGGGTGTCGAGCTGCTCCGACTGCAGCATGTAGTGCTCGAGTACCTCACTGATTTTTTGCAGCGGCTCGCGCTGGTCTCCGTGCAGCGACACCACGCCTTGGTACGGCTGCTGGCCGGGAAACCGGGTGAGCGGATCGAGCGTGATCGCACAACGGCCTTGACCGTGCACATTGAGCAGCGCCTCGACTTGCGCACCCGGCGCAACCTCGCCGACGACTTTGGCGGTCACGCGAAACGCCAGGTCGTTTTGCACCTCGGCCACGGCCAACTTGACCGGGCCGTCACCGTAGACCTGCAGCACCAGCGCGCCATTGAATTTAATGTTGGCTTGCATCAGCAAACCAGCCGCGGCCATTTCGCCCATCAGCATGCGCACCGGTGCTGGAAAGGTGTCATCCGCGGCAGCCCGGCGTTGCAACACCTCGCGCCAACTGTCGGTCAACCGCACCAACATGCCGCGCACCGGCAAACCTTCGAAGATGAATTTATGCAACTCACTCATGCGCGTTCATCCGTCGACCCGGGCTAAGTCGCGCCGGTAGCGCTGGGCATGGCCGACATAGCCAACCGCGCTGTGCATCAAGTCGGCAATTTGTTCGACCGTGAGCGGCCGCACGGCTTTTGCCGGTGCGCCCATGATCAGCCAGCCATCGGGGAATTGCTTGCCCTCGGTCACCACCGCGCCAGCGGCGACCAGGCACGATTTGCCAATCCGCGCGCGGTTCAACAGCACCGCTTGAATGCCGATCAACGAGCCGTCGCCTACGGTGCAGCCGTGCAGCATCGCCTGGTGTCCAACGGTGACGTCGTCGCCCAAGGTCGTCGGGCAACCGATGTCGGCGTGAAGCACTGCACCATCCTGGATGTTGCTGCGCTGGCCGATGTGGATGCGCGCGTTGTCCCCGCGCAGCACCGCGCCAAACCACACACTGGCGTTATCGGCCAGCACCACATCGCCGATCAACTGGGCGCTGTCAGCCACCCACGCGCTGGCAGCAATTGCGGGCACGGACTCACCTAAACGGTAGACAGCCACTGGAAACTCTCCGGAGATGAAGTTGATAATTTTAGGGATGCACACCATCTCCCCGACTCGTAAATCATCGGTTGTCGGGCCAATCGATTCAACGGACCAGGTGGACCAGACGGGCTTGCGACTCGAGGCGCTGCGCTGCTGGCAAACCCCCGATCCAACGGACAAAGTGGCGCAAACTCGCAAACTGTGGCAACACCACCTGCAACACCGGCTCGTGCCAGCGCAGTCCATCGTTGTCGAACCGACGCAGCAGCAAACTCCTGGCCGTCCGGTCAGACCGGCGATGTTGCCGACCCGCCAGGTGCCGTCCCGCACGCCATTCACGCTCGAAGGCCGTGCTGCGTTGTTGCACGCGATTGCCCACATCGAATTCAACGCCATCAATCTGGCGCTCGATGCGGTGTGGCGCTTCAATGACATGCCGAGGCGGTTCTACACCGACTGGTTGCGGGTCGCCAGCGAAGAGGCCCACCACTACACGCTGTTGTGCGATCACTTGCACGGTCTCGGATACGGCTACGGCGACTTCGACGCGCACGAAGGCCTGTGGCTGATGACACAGCGCACTGCCGGCGATGTGGTCGCCCGCATGGCGTTGGTGCCGCGCACACTGGAAGCGCGCGGGCTCGATGCCACGCCACCGCTGCAGGCCAAGTTTCAACGGGCGGGGGACACCCGCGCTGCCGACATCTTGGGCACCATCCTGCGCGACGAAATTGGCCATGTCGGCATCGGCAACCACTGGTATCGGTGGTTGTGCAAGCAGCGCCAGCTCGACCCTGTCGCCCACTACGCCGCGTTGGCGCAGCACCATCAGGCACCGCTGCTGCGACCGCCCTTCAACCACACCGCACGCCGGGCAGCTGGGTTCACAGACGAAGAATTGGCACTGCTCGGTTGAGGTGGCCGACTCCGCGGGCAGCGACCGCGGCGTGCATCGGAATGCGCCTGCGCAACCGGCAGCGCACCAACTTGAAGCGCCATGCCATCACGCCAACGCACCGCGACTGCGTCGTGCACCGCACAGGCGACCGCCGAGTCGGTTTTGGCTGTGTCAGCGGGTGTGTTGCAAACCAGATCGCACATGGACCGTATCTTGCTTTTGATCGTCGCGCGGCTACAACGTCTTGGCCGAAAATGCACAGGTACCGCCCCTACACTCGCTGCGCCAAACGCTGGTGCGGCATTCCAACGCATTGCACCGCGACACCTATTTTTATAACCACCCTCACCCCCTCACTGAAGGAATCGTTGCATGAAGAAGAACATCACCATCGCCGCACTGGCGACGCTGGCCGCCGGATCGGCGTTTGCGCAGAGCTCGGTCACTTTGTACGGTCGCGTCAACACCACGGTTGAGCAAGTCAAGATTGGCCGCACCGACGTCACCGAAATGCGTGACAACAACTCGTACTTCGGTCTCAAGGGCGTCGAGGACATCGGCGGTGGTTTGAAAGCGTCGTTCTTGTTGGAGTCCCAGTTCGACGCAGACACCGGCCGTGCGGGCACGGCAGGCAATCAAAACGGCACCTTCTTCGGTCGCGAAAGCTGGGTCGCGTTGAGCAACGACAGCTGGGGTCGCGTGCGCTTGGGCAACATGCAGGCCAGCGCCTTTTACTATTCAACGGCTGATTACGTGAGCCAGCACAACGGTGACTTCGGCACTTCGTCTGATGCCTTCTTTTTGTTCGTCACCGATCCAAAAAACACCATTGCATACACCACGCCCAACTTCTACGGCGCGACGGTTGAAGTGCAGTGGGGCCTGAAAGAAACCTCCGGCGGCGGCAGCAAAGATTCGATCAACGTCGGCGTCATGTACGACAACGGCCCGTTCCACTTGGGTGGCGGTTTTGCCACCGGCCCCACCTTGCTGCCACCCGTTGGCGGCCCCGTGTTTGCCAAAGCCACCAATGAATCAGAAAGCTACGGCATACGCGGCCTGTACGACATCGGCACGTTCAGCTTCGGCACGATCAATATCGGCGGCTACGTCAACCACGACGTGTTGGACGACGGCAAGAAAGACAGCAGCCGCACCAGCTACCGCTTGTCGAGCATGCTCACCAACGGCAACAGCGAGTTCCATCTGAACTTCGGTTACGCCGACGACTTCAGCGGCACCCGCAAAACCTCCGCGCTGCAATACACCGCGGGCTACAACTACAACCTGAGCAAGCGCACCAAGGTCTACGCGTACTACACCGGCATCGACAACGACCGGAATATCTACTACGGCCCAGGCTTCAACAACGGCGGCACCGGCTCGCCCGGCAACGACTTTTCATCGTTCGCCGTGGGCATCCGCCATATGTTTTGACGCTTGCCTGAGCCATATCGGTTAGCAGCAGCGGCCGGTCTTTTGACCGGCCGTTTTTCATGGCACCGGTGATTTGACGGCACCGACTGCAGCCAGCGGTGCGGCATGCACCACGCGCTGCGCGTACGGAATGGCAATGCCACGTTCGTTCAACACCGACAAGATCGCCAGGTTCACATCCGATCGCACGTTGCCCTGGCCGTTTTCGGGGTCGAGTATCCAAAACTGCACCGCGATGTCCATGCCGTCGGCTGCAAACGCCAACAGTTGCGCGGCCGGTTCGGGGTCGGCCAATACCCGGTCGACCGCTGCCACCGCGCGCGCGAGCAGCGGCTGCAACGCCCGCACATCGGTACCGTAGGCCACCTGCACTTGGGTGGTCAGCAGCACGCGCGGATCGGCGAGCGATGAGTTTTCGACCCGCTGTGTGATCAGCATTTCGTTGGGCACGATGGCTTCACGGCCGTTCAGCGCGCGGATCACGGTGTAGCGGGTGCGGATGTCGGTGATGCGGCCGTCGAAGTTATCGATTTTCACCATGTCGCCGATGCGCAGTGATCGCTCGGCCAAGATGACGAAGCCGCTGATGTAGTTGGCGGCAATTTTTTGCAGCCCGAAACCCAGCCCGACACCGACCGCGCCGCCCAACACGCTGAGTGCGGTGAGGTCGATGCCGACCGCTTCGAGCGCCAGCAGCAAGCCAACGAACAGCAGCAGCACGCGCACCAGATTGGCAGCAATTTTTCGAATCGACAAGTCGCTGCCGGTGCCATGCAGCAAACGCTTTTCAATCGCTGCGGCAAACCACAACGCCAACACCATCACCACGCCGGCAGTTACTGCGCCTTCGACCACATTGCGCAGCGAAATCTCGGACGCACCCAATTTCCAGCGCACCTCGTCCATTGCGTCGAGCAGCAATGGCAACACCCCCGTCACCCACAGCACGACGCCGACCCAGGCAATCCAGGAAATGCTGCGCTCGATCACGCGCATCGGCCGCGACGTGGGATAGCTCACGCTGAGCACGCGCACCGTCAGGCGAATCAGCAGCAGCGACACCAGCACCGGCAGCGCCAGCTTGAACACCGCCGGTTTGACAACGCCGGCGAGCAGCAACTTGGCAGCAAACGCCAACACGAGTGCCAGCAACGGGAACAGCACGCCGTCGACGATGCGGCTGCCGAACCAAACCGGCGCATCGATCGGCGGGTTGCCGCGTGCCAGCCGCACCAACAGCCACGCCGTCGCCAGGCACAGCAGCAGCACGCTCCACTCCATCAGTGCAGCGGGCTGGACCAGTGCGGCCAGCAGCTCGCGCAGTTCGGTCGCGTCGAGCGTGCGCGTCATGGCCGTGCCCGCGGCGCAGCGCGTGACGCGCCAGCGGCTGATGGTTCGTGGCCTGCGGCATCGGCATCGGCATCGGCATCGGCGGCATCGACAGCCGACAGTTCGCGCAGATGGGCCACCACGCTGCGCCCCAGCGCGCCGAGGTGGTAGCCACCTTCAAGGCACGACACGATGCGGCCGTGCGCGTGGCGCTGCGCCACTGCCACCAACTGGCGCGTGATCCAGGCGTAATCGGCTTCGAGCAATTCGAGTTGCGCCAGCCCATCGTCCCGGTGCGCATCGAAGCCGGCTGAAATGAACAGCATCTGCGGCGCAAACGCATGCAGCCGCGGCAACCACTGCGCTTCGATCAGCGCACGAATGGCTGCGCCACGCGTGTGTGCCGGCACCGGCAGGTTGACCAGGTTGTCGGCCTGCGGCGGGTCGCCGCTGTACGGGTACCACGGATGTTGGAAGAAGCCGACCATCAATATGCGGTCGTCACCGGCGACGATGTCTTCGGTGCCGTTGCCGTGGTGCACATCGAAGTCGATGATGGCCACGCGTTGCAGGCCGCGCACCACCAACGCGTGGCGCGCGGCAACCGCCAGGTTGTTGACGAAGCAAAAGCCAATCGCAGCATCGCGCGTGGCGTGGTGGCCCGGCGGGCGCACCGCGCAGAAGGCGTTGTTCACCGCGCCGTCGATCACCGCATCGGTCGCGGCTACGGCGGCACCGGCTGCGCGGCGCACCGCGTTCAAGGTGCCAGGGCCTGCGATGGTGTCGGCGTCGATGGCGCGCGCATGGCCCGTTTGCGCCACCTGCTGCAGCAGCGCGCGCAGCCCGGCGACATGCCCGGCACCATGCGCCAGCGCGACCGCGGCCCAATCGACCAGCGGCGCATCGCGGCGCTCGAGTGCGCTGCCCACACCGCTTGCCAACAGGCAGTCGTCGATCGCATCCAGCCGCGCCGCGCATTCCGGATGGCCCGCGCCCATGTGGTGGTCGCGGCATTCCGGATGGCTGAAGAAGGCTGTGCGCATGCGTGTTTTTTGACCTATGGCCAGGCCGATGCTTCGGTTAAGGTCACCTCCGGGAGCGGTGTGATGTCCAAAGATTTGTCTGAAGAACTGACCCGATTGATCGACCAGATTAGCACGGTCATCGTGGGCAAACGCGCGCAAATTCGCGACTGCGTGGCGTGCTTGTTGGCCGGTGGCCACCTGCTGATCGAAGACGTTCCGGGGGTCGGCAAAACCACCTTGGCCCATGCGTTGTCGGTGTCCTTGGGGCTGCGGTTTTCGCGCATGCAATTCACTGCCGATTTGATGCCGACCGACCTGATCGGCGTCAGCGTTTATGAGCGCTCCAAAGAAGCCTTCGTGTTCCACCCGGGACCGGTGTTTGCGCAAGTGCTGCTGGCCGATGAGATCAACCGCGCCGGCCCGCGTACCCAAAGCGCGCTGCTCGAGGCGATGGAAGAACAACAGGTGACGGTCGAAGGCGAAACACGCGCACTGCCGCGCCCGTTTTTTGTGATCGCCACGCAAAACCCGAGCGACCAGCTCGGCACCTATCCGCTGCCCGAGTCACAGCTCGACCGCTTTTTGATGTGCATCACGCTGGGCTACCCCGACCGCGCCAGCGAACGCGAATTGCTGGCCGGCCACGACCGACGCGATGCGGTAGCGCAGCTGCGTGCCGTCATGTCGCCCGAACGCTTGCTCGAAGCGCAACAAGCGGTGCTGGCCGTGCATGTGTCGGCTGCGCTGCTCGACTACCTGCAATCGCTGATCGCCGCGACGCGATCTGGTGCGTGGTTTGCCGAGGGCCTGAGTCCGCGTGCCGGCATTGCGGTACTGCGTGCTGCCAAAGCGCACGCGCTGCTGGACCGCCGCGACCATGTCGCACCGGACGACATCCAAGCCGTCCTGGCGCAAACCGTAGCCCACCGTTTGGTGCCGTTGTCCAGCGCCGGTCGGGGCCGCAGCGAGCAGGTGCGCGCGATGATCGAAGCGACACCGCTGCCGTGATCGCGCGGGCAGTCGGCTGCGGCGTCGTGGTGCAAAACACCGCATGACCACGCTATCCAGGCCGACATCTCAGGTGGCCACACCCGCTGCGCAACCTCGCCCGGCTGCGGCCGCGCCACGCGGTCGATTCAGGCAGCGCATTGAAGCCTGGTGGCAGGCGCGCTCACCGCGTACCGACAGCTTGCTGCTGACCCAGCGCAACGTCTACATCTTGCCAACGCGCGGCGGGCTGTTGTTTTGCGCCACGCTGGTGGTGCTGCTGGTCGCGTCGATCAATTACCAGCTGAATCTGGGTTACCTGCTGACGTTTTTACTCGCTGGCTGCGGCGTGGTCTCGATGCACATGACGCACAACACGCTGCGCGGAATGACGCTGCACCTGCGGCCGACCAACCCGGTATTCGCCGCCGAAACCGCGATGTTGGAAGCCGTGTTGTCGAGCCCGGGCGATGCGCGTCACCCAGGTCGCGCGCGCTACGGCATCGGCCTGCGGCTGCGCACGGCCGATGTATCGAGCGCGGCCTACACCGACGTGCCGGCGGGCGCGCAATCGGTGCTGCACATCGGCTTTGCGCCGCCGCTGCGCGGCCTGCACCAGGTACCTGCGCTGCACCTGGAAACCCGGTTTCCGTTGGGTCTGTTTCGGGCCTGGGCGATTTGGCGACCCGACGCGGCAGTGCTTGCGTACCCGCGGCCCGAGCGCCCCGCGAGCCCACTGCCGCAAGCCCGCGCGGTGCCCGGCGGATCGACCCGCGCGCGCACGGCGCACACCGGCGAATTCGAAGGCATACGCCCGTACCGGCGCGGCGACCCGCAGAAAAACATCGCCTGGAAACACGCGGCCAAAACGCTGGCCAGTGGCGGCGACCTGGTCAGCCGCGATGCCAGCATGCAAAGCCAGCAGCAGCTGTGGCTGGACTGGCAATGCGGCGCGGGCAGCACCGAAGCCAAGCTGTCGCGCTTGACCGCCTGGGTGATCGAAGCCGACCAACGCCACCTGGCCTGGGCACTGGCGCTGCCCGGCTTCGAGCTAGGCATGGGGCAAGGCGACGCGCATCGCCGCGCGGGGCTGCAAGCGCTGGCGCTGAAGGCGTAACGCGCGGTGCCTGACAACGTTGCACCCGCGTCGCACGGCATCACACCCGCACCGCACGAACGTCGCATGAACATCGCATGAACCCCCCATGAGCGCCACCCACGCACCCGCTGCCGCGCCGCGCCGCCCGTTGGTCAACTGGCCCGGCTGGTCGCACCTGCCACGCGAGGCGCGCGACACCTTGTTCTTGCTGGGCGTGATTGGTTGGACGGTGATGCCGCACTTGTGGCATCTGCCGTTGTGGTGCGCCGGGCTCACCGGGCTGGTGTTGGTGTGGCGCGCCAAATTGGCGTTGGCCGCTGCCGCGTTGCCGCGACGCCGGGTGCTGTTGGGCATGTTGGCCATCGCCGCAGGCTTGACGTTTTTCTCGTACCGCTCGCTGCTGGGCAAGGACCCGGGCGTGGCGATGGCGGTCGCATTGATGGCACTGAAAACGCTGGAATTGCGGGCGCGTCGCGATGCGTTCGTGGTGTTTTTTCTCGGCTTCTTTTTGATCCTGACGCACTTCTTGTTTTCGCAAAGCGTGTTGGTCGCCGCCGCGATGGTGGTGTCGATTTGGGGGCTGCTGACTGCGCTGGTGCTGGCCAACATGCCGGCCGGTGCACCCAGCTTGCGCCAGGCCGGCAGCATCGCCGGAAAAACAGCGCTGTGGGGTGCACCGGTGATGGCGCTGCTGTTTGTGTTGTTCCCACGGGTGGGGCCGCTGTGGAACGTGCCGCAAGACGGTTTGTCGAGCACCGGCTTGTCCAACGTGATGAGCATGGGCACGGTGGCGTCGCTGGCACAAGACAACAGCGTCGCGTTGCGGATTCGTTTCACAGGCACGCCGCCCGCGCCACAAGACGTGTACTTTCGCGGCCCGGTGCTCGGCCACTTCGACGGCCGCGACTGGACGCCGCAAAAGCCGAGCTTTCCTCAACCGTTGACACCGCGTGCCGAGCTGGCGGTGAAAGGCCGGGCCATCGAATACGAAATGACGCTCGAGCCGCTGCGCATGGCGGTGATTCCGATGCTCGAGGCCAGCCTGTCCCCACCGCAAATAGACGGTGTCCAAGTCACGCAACAAGACGATTTGCAATGGACGCCCGACCGACCGCTGTTCGAGCGGTTGCGCTTCACAGCCGCGGCCTACCCGCGTTTTCGCCACGGCCCGCGCCAGGCCATGGTCGGCTTGCAGGACTACCTCGATTTACCGGCCGGCTTCAACCCGCGCACGCTGGCGTGGGCGTTCGACATGCGCCGCCAGCCGGCCTACGCCGAGGCCGATGCAGCCACGCTGGCGCGCGCAGTCATGTCGCACATTGCAAGCGGCGGCTACAGCTACACACTGACGCCCGGTACCTATGGCGATGAAGACCGGCGCACCGCGATCGACGAGTTTTGGCTCGACCGCAAAGTCGGTTTTTGCGAACACTACGCCGCCGCTTTTGTGGTCGTGATGCGTGCTTTCGACGTGCCTGCGCGGGTAGTCACCGGCTACCAGGGGCTCGACACCGAACCGGTCGACGGCTACTACATCGTGCGCCAAAGTTTTGCCCACGCATGGGCCGAGTACTGGCAGGCAGGCATCGGCTGGGTGCGCGCCGATCCCACCTCATCGGTGGCACCCGACCGCGTACTGCGCAGCCAACCGCTGGTCAGCCGACCCGGCCTGATGGCCGGTGCGTTGGGCCAGGTAAACCCGCAACTGTGGGCGGGCCTGCGCAATGGCTGGGAAGCCACCAACAACCGCTGGAACCAGTGGGTGCTGAGCTATTCACGCGGCGCACAGTTCGATCTGTTGCGCCAACTCGGTTTCAGCGCGCCGAGCTGGGAAGATTTGGGCTTGCTGCTGGCCGGCGTGGTCAGTGCCATGTCTTTAATCGGTGTGGCATGGACCTGGTGGGAGCGCCGCCACATCAACCCCTGGGTGCGCCAGATGAATCAGCTGCGTGCCGTGATGAACGACCTCGGCGTGCCGGCCGCCGAGCACGATGCACCGCGCGCACTGGCGCTGCGGCTGCGCCAGCACCTGAACGAAGCGGGCGAGCCGATGGCGATGCTGCTCGAGCAAATCGATGCGCAGCGCTACGGCCCGAACGGCGCGGCACGGCCCGACCAGCGCATCACACGCGCCTTTGCAGCCCAGGCCCGGCACCTCAAACGACACCGCAGCCGCGCCACAGAAAATATGCCCACCACCGCAACCGCCTGAACCGGCCGCAATGAATCCAATCTTTCAATATGCCGACGCGGTGCGCAGCGCCCCGCCACACAACGGCAGCGCGCGGCTGGTGGGCACCGCCACGCACCGCCCCGAATGTCGGTCTGCGGCCACCCCATTTGCCAGCTGCCGGATGGCTGCCGTGCTGCTCAGCGGCGCGCTGTGGACGGTGGCCGCGGCACCGTGCGCTGCGGGTCAAAAAACGAGCGGCCGCGCGGCGATCGGCGCGGCGAAAAGCAAGCATGTCAAGCCGGCGTCGGCACATGCGCGTCGCGTCGCGTTGCTGCGCACTGCCGTGCCGCCGGGGCCCGAATCGACCATCGATTTCGGCGCGATCGCATACGGCCGCCGTGACGACGTGATGCAGTTCGCCAGCGAACTCGCGGCGCGGCACAACCTGGACGCCACCACCGTGCAATACACACTTGCGCAAGCGCGGTTCGTGCCCAGCGTGGCCCGACTCATCATGCCGCCGCCAGTGGGCAGCGCGAAGAACTGGGCCGCCTACCGCGACCGCTTCATCGAGCCGGTGCGCATTCGCGCCGGTGTCGCGTTTTGGCAAGCCAACGAAGCGTGGCTGAACCTGGCCGAGCAACGCTACGGCGTGCCGCCCGACATCGTGGTCGGCATCATCGGCGTCGAGACGCTGTACGGCCGACAAACCGGCGGCTTTCGGGTCATCGATGCGCTGGCCACGCTGGCGTTCGATTTCCCCGCCGGTCGCAAAGACCGCAGCGCTTTTTTTCGCGATCAGCTGGAGCAGCTGCTGGTGCTGAGTCAACGTGACGGCAGCGACCCGTTGACCGTCAAAGGCAGCTATGCCGGTGCATTGGGCATGCCGCAATTCATGCCCAGCAGCGTGCTGAAGTACGCGGTTGATTTCGATGGTGACGGCCACATCGATTTGCACCGCAGCAGCGCCGACGCGATCGGCAGCGTCGCGCATTACCTGGCCGAATTCGGCTGGCAGCGCGGCCTGCCGCCGACGTTGGAAGTCACCGCCCCCAGCGATGCGGACGATCTCGCGTGGCTGTTGGCCCCTGACATCTTGCCCAGCTTTACCGCACAAGATTTCACCGACCGTGGCGCGCGTGTCGCGTGGCCGGTGGCGGCCGATCCAGCAGTGTCAGCCGACGCCAACGCGGCACCACACGGCGCTGCCGCCACAGGCAAACTGGCGTTGGTCGAATTACAAAACGGCGCAGCCGCGCCCAGCTATGTGGCGGGCACCGCCAACTTTTACGCGGTCACCCGCTACAACTGGTCGAGCTACTACGCGATGGCAGTGATCGGGTTGGGGCAGGCAGTCAAGCGCAGCCGCTGAGCCGGGTCTGGCGCGGCCAGGTCCAGCCCGATTCGCAACGGCCCGTGGTCTTCAGCTTTGCTTGCCCAGCAACTGACGTACCTGCACGGTCATGGCCGAGGCGGTGGCTTCGCCTGTGCCCTTGACCAGCAGCTTTTGAAAGCCCTCCATCAAGCCGAACAGCTCCTTGCCGGAGCCGCATTTTTCGAGCTTCAACACGAAGAAAAATGAGCGCAACCCGACGGCGTCTACCGCTAGGCCATTCATCAATTCTTTCGCCGCCGTGAAGCGCTGCCCGGCGCTCAGATCAGCCGCGCTGGTGCTGGTTTTGGGTACGGCCTGGGCGGGTGCCACGGTTTTGATGGGCACGCTGATGTCACCCGGAAAAAGAATGCGTGCAGCCGAGCTGGCCAGCGCCGACAGCTCAGGCACGTCACAGCCAGCGAACTTTGCCAGGCTCGTCTTGGCGTACTCCGTGTCAGCGAAAAATCGCACGATGTTGAATTCGTTCGATGCCCGCATCGCCGCGCCGCGCAAGTTGTTGGCCAGCACCAGGTTGTCGTTGTTCAAGATGAGTTTCATGGCAGGTTCGGGTGGTTGTCGCGAAGGCCGCGGTGCCTTTGAATTTATGCAGCCGCAGCCCATCCGATCGCGCGATTAAAGCAGTGCAACGCCGGCTTTTCGCCGCCCGATTGGTTTGCTGGCAGCCAAGCGGTGCAGCAAATCACACCGCATCGACAAATCGCGCACAGGCCACGCCCAATCGGGGCCACGAAGGCGAAAAAAAAGGGGCGCCGAAGCGCCCCAATCACAACACCCTCGATCAACCCTATCAACGTCTAGCTTCGATCAACTTTTACCTGGAACGACCATGCGATGGCGGTTACTTCACCAACGTGTAAGCAAAGCAACCGCCGACCGCATGCTGCCATGTTCGCGTGCGCAAGCTGAAATGGCTACCCCCGAGGCGTGGGGTGCGCGCGGCTTTGCGCGTGCAGTAAGTCGCAGGTGCGCGCACATGCGTGCTGGGCGACTGCCAAAACCAACACTACAACCGCGGCCCAGGTCGAGCCGCGCCGCGCAAAGCCTGCGCTGCCTGCGCAGCCACCGCAGTGGCTACCGACTCATTCGCCGTTCGCGGCAACCAGGTCGCGGGTGGCACCGAAATCCAGCCGGGTCACGTCGCGCGGGTTGACCTCGATTTGCGTGCGTTCGCCGCGCTGCATGGCCCACGGCAGCGGCAGCGAGTCCGAGGCCACTGTCACGGTATGCGTGCCTGCTGCGACAAACGCAAACTCATAGCGGCCTTGCGCATCGGTGCGGGTCGCATAGCGGCCGTCCAGCGTGACGGTGATGTTGGCGGCGCGGGTTTCCAGCGCATCCATGCGGCCGTTTTGGTTGTCATCGAGGTAAACGAAGCCTTGCACGCTGCCGCCACCGCCGCCGACTTTGCCGCCGCGGCCTATGGGCGCTGCGGTCGAGCCGCCCTGAAAGTCGTAGCGCAGCGTGACCCACAGGCTTTGCGAGCTGCTGCCCGGAAACGCGGCCGAGGTGAAGGTGCCCGGCAGCGTGGGTATCGGCGAGGTAGGCGCGTCGCCAGTGCGCCCCGACGACTGCGCAAGCGCCAGCGACGCGCCGAGCGACCAGCCGCGCGGCAGCCGGTATTGCAGCGACGCGTTGACGTTGAAAATGCTGGCGTCGGCAGACGAGAACGGCTGGTTGACGCGGGTGTTCAGGTCGAGCGACAAGCGACTACCGATGTCGATTCCGCCGGCCACCGCCAGCTCAAGCGCCGGCACATCGGCGCCGAATCGGCTGCGCCCGCTGGCGTCTTGGGCGAGCGCGCGCGTCGTCGTCAACGCCTGCGAGGTGCTCAATCGGCGGCCCAGCGGCAGTGCCCAGCTTTGGTCGCTGGACACCCGCTGCTGCACCACCTGGCCGCCACTGGCCTCGACCCCGAACTGCACTCGCGTGTCGACCCAACGACGGCGCATTTCGGCGTAGGCAGAGGCCTGCAGCGTGCTGACGTTGCCTTTGCCGAACTGCAGCACACCGCCCACCCCGTGCTGTTGGTCGATGTAGTGACGCCACGACGCACCGGCCTGGTGTTGCGCGAAGCCGCCAGTGGCGCGGTCTACTGGCTGGGTCGTCGAGACCTGTAGGTCGAATTGGTTGCGCAAGCCGACTTTCGACCACCGGTAGTAGCCGCCCGAGGAGTTGCCCCCCAGCGTGCTGCCCAGCCATTGCAAATGGGGTTCGAGGTGGTGCACGCCGAGGCGCTGCGTGGTCTCGCCGGTTTGCCACGCGCCGTCGACCCAGGCACCCAGACGCAGCGACCTCGATGCGCCACCACCCGAGGTCAACGCGGCCAGTGATTTGCCTGCGGTGTCGGCACCCCGGGTGGCGAGCAGGTTGCCCTGCACGAAGAGCACTGGCGTTTCCCAACGCAGCGTTTGGAACAGTCCCTGGCCGCCGCCTTCGCTGTTTTGGCCGCCGAGCCGCAGCGAGTTTTGACCCACCGAGCCGCCGGACGCGGTGCTGCCCACCAGGCTGTAGCTCCAGCCTTTCGGCAACACCGACCTGCCGCCGCCCAGCCACTCGACGCCGAGAGAAGCCACCCGCAGGCCCGACACCCGAAACGCGCCCTGCCCGCTGGTGGCAAACGCGCCCGCGTCGCCGCCACTGAGCTGCAGCGTCACGCCCTGGCTTTCGTTGCGCCACTGTGTCGACGCGCCTTGCACCAATCGCGTCGGCAGAAAAAACGATGCCTGCAGCGCGGCCGCGCGCGGGCTCAGGGTTTGAATCACGCCCAGGCCTTGTGAGGCATACCAGCCGCCGCCGAATGGCATCGACGCTTGATACAGCGAAAACGACACGCCGGGACCATGCCGCTGCCTGCCGTTGCGATCGAACAGATGGGTAGACGCGTCGAGCGAAAACGCGCCAAAGTTCTTGGTGTCGAGGGTCGCGCGCCAATTCATCGAGCCAGAAGAGTCGCTGCCATTCTTGCTTGATGACGACTGCAGCCGCGACTCCACCCGCAGGCTGCGCGCCATGCCCGTGCGGTCGAACGCGGCGTCGTCGTCTTCGGCCACCAACTCGGGCAGCAGTGATGCACCGGGCATCACTTTGTCTACATATTCCGCAGGCGCGGGCGCGGACGCGGGCGCAGCCGCAGCGGCGACTGGCGTGGCAATGACCGCGGCTGTCGCCGCAACAGCCGCAACAGGGCGAGTCGGCGCAATTGGCGCTGACCAGGCACAACCTTGACTTGCCAGCAACACGGCGATGCCCCAGCTGCGCCAGTCACGCCCACGCTGTGCTGCGCCAGGCCAATCCACACTCCCTCCGGCGTCGGGATGACGCCCGGCGCGCGAGGCAACGGCTGGCACGGCGGCGAGTCGAGTGAAACGGACTAGCGCCCGCCGACGGTGATGGTGCGGTCGAGCTCGATGCGGGCACTGTCACCCGCTGCCGGGCCTGCGCCCGACCCATATTCCAGCGTGCCGCGCAGCGTGAGCGGCCACTTGATTTGCGGCTGCGCTGCAGCGGCCGCAGCGGCCTGCGCCGCACGGCGACCCGGCGCGTACAACTGCAGTGCAATCTGCCGACTCTGGCCGGGCAAGATCGGTGAGGTTTCTGGCGAGAACTCGAAGGTGTTGCCCGCCGCGTCCTTGCCGTTCACGATGCCGGCCAGTCGCCCGGTGGCTTTGCCGGTGTTGACGACCGTCATCACCGGCACGGTTTGGCCATCGAACGGCCCGGCGCTGATGGCACCCAGCTCCAGCGCCGACTTGGCACCGCCCACGCTCACATAAACAATCACGCCGAGCCGCCCGCTCATCGGGATCGACACCGACGCGCCGGCCTGCACCTCTTGCGGCTTGCCCTCCACCATCAGCGCGAACCGGCACTCCATCGGCGTGGTGCCCGCGGGCGGTGCCACCTCGAAGCGGAAGCGCACGCGGGTGCCGTTGGTCACGCTGACTTCTTTGCGCTCTAGCGTTACCCACGGCCGGCAACTGCCTGGCTGCAAGGTGTCGTAGAAGCCGACGGCCCCGGTAGCGGCATCGAGTGTCCAGTCGTTGGAATACACGCGGTACACGCCGGTACCCACCACCGCGTGGGAAATTTCCAGCACCTGGCGGCTGACCTGGCCTGGCTCGATGCTGACTTCGAAACGCGGCGGCGTGACCGAGGCCGCAAATTGGGCCTGGGCGCTGCTGGCCGACAACAGGCTGGCGCACGCCACTGCAATTACGGCTGCGACAGCGACTGAATTTGCCACAGCATCCGCGGCTGCATTTGCAACCACACCGGCCAGCCGAACGGAGGCCAGGCGTTTGATGGGCGGAGTGTTCATGGTCAGGTTCATGGCGTGGCCACCTCGATCTCGAAGGTGAAGTTCAGGCGTTGTGGGGTGACGGGGTCGCGGGCATCGGCAATGACGGCCACGCGCATCAAATCTTCGATACGCGGGCCGGGCACCGGGCCCTGGAAGACCAGTTGCCGTTGGCCGCTCGACAGGCGGCCCGGTATCAGCAGGCCGGTGGTGGTCCACTGCACTTCCACGTTCGATTGCGGCAAGACCGGCAACACCATGTAGATGCGCGAGTGCTTGCCGACCCAGGGCGCGAGATTGAGCACGATGCGCACATCCATCCGCGCATCCATCAGGTTGGAAGCGTCGCGCGTGGGCAGCAGGTCGCGCCAGCGCAGGGCAGCCGAAGGTGCCTGCACCTGGCTCATCGAATCGTCGACCGCGTAGGTCGCCCAGCCTGCGGCGTGCAGCGGCTGGGCGGCCAGCATCAGCGCGGCGCACAGTGTTGCCGTGCGCGAAAGCACTGCGCGGCGCAGCGGCAAATACCTATCGGGTGTGTTCATCATCAAGGGGCTATGGCGCGCTGGAGCTGCCAGCACTTGTCACCCGTAATGTGCCGCGCACACGGGCCGAACCATCGCCAGAAAAGCACCCCGTGACCAGCGTTGTTGCACCGACGCGTGCACCGCCACAGGGTCAGGCCGTGCGCTGGGCTACAGGCAGGCTCAAACCGTGAGCCAGTGCAGGCCCACTGCCCTGCGCACGGCCTGTGAGGCCGCACGCACAGCCACTCTGGCCGGCCGCGCACACTAAAAAAAGCTAAAGATTTCCAAACTTCTGCACCGCGACAGCACGCGAAAAACCGGTTGCATTGCACAGCCCGTCAAGTGCAAAAGTCACGCTTCGCGCAGCGCGTGTCGGCACGACGTGAAACAGAAAAACATAATTTATTCAGCCGCTAACCCCCACTGCTAATCAAGGCGGTCACTCCCTCAACCCTAGAAAGAAATCTCCCCATGAACAAGTTTTTGATCCGCTCGATTGCTGCTGCTGCTGGTTTTGTGGTGCTCGGCGCGCCGATGCTTGCCCACGCTGAATCTGACGTCACCACCGGCGCAGGCGCATTGACCGCGACCGCGAAACTGGACTTCAAGATCACCATTCCGAAGGTGTTGTTCTTGCAAGTAGGTACTGGCACGTTGTTCACCGATGTCACCACCGTCGATCTGATCGACTTCGTGGTGCCCGCTGCCAGCGTGGGCAACGGCACGGCGATAGCGGCCACCTTGGCATCCGGCGACGGCGGCAACGGCATCGTGACCGCCCGCGTGTTCGGCAACAACGGTGCGGTGACGTTGACCTCCACCACCACCGGTGCGCTCGGTAACGGCGCGGGTGACACCATTTCATACAGCCAAATCGGCGTAGCTGCGGCCACCTTCACCAGCGCAACCGCGCTTCCGGCACCTGCATTGGTAGATGCAGCAATTACAAGCACCACCGTGCCGGCCGTGGCCAAGATCGTTAACCGCGATGCAAAGTGGACTTTCTCGTACCTGAACACGGTGGCCGCAGCGGCTGGCACTTATGGCGGTATCAACGCCAACAATGGACGCGCCGTCTACACCGCCACCATGCCTTGAGTCGGGTTGAATACAGATGCCCTGGACGGCTGACCCGTCGCTTGCAGCGACTGGTCGACCGGCCTGGTCAAATGGGTCGCAGCGTTCGGGGACCCCGGGCCGCGATACAAACCCGTGGTGGTTTGCGTCCGGGGTTCAGCAATGACTGCGGCGCAAACCGTACCCAACTTGAAAAGAGATCAAGCTATGAACAGGTTATTGATCCGCGCGGTCGGGGCCGCCGCTGGCATCACAGCGCTCAGCGTGTCGATGTGGGCGCAGGCGGAATCCGACGTCACCATCGGTGCCGCGGGCACATCGACCGCCATCGCGAAACTAGATTTCAAGATCACCATTCCCAAGGTGTTGTTCTTGCAAGTCGGCACCGGCACTTTGTTTGCTGACAACACCGCGGTCGACCTGATCGACTTCGTGGTGCCTGTTGCGAGTATTGGCAATGGCACGGCGATCGCGGCCACCTCGGCGTCGGGCGACAGCGGCAACGGCACCGTGACTGCACGCGTGTTCGGCAACAACGGCCCGGTCACCTTGACCTCGACCACGGCTGCCGCACTGAACAACGGCTTGGGGGACACCATTTCGTACAGCCAGATCGCCGTCACCGCGTCGGTGTTCAACAGCGCCACCGCACTACCGGCACCCGCGTTGGCTGACGCTGCGGTGACCAGCACCACCGTGCCGGCAGTGGCCAAAATCGTTAACCGCGATGCGAAATGGACCTACCGGTACCTGAACACCGCAGCAGCTGCTGCCGGCACCTACGGCGGCGCGAGTGGATTGAACAACGGACGTGCGACTTACACCGCCACCATGCCTTGAGATGAAGGCACCGCCGGCTGACCAGGCGGTAGCGCTGCGGCACCATCACCATCGGATGCCGCGGGTGCAGCTGCGCGCGTGCGGCTTTATGCGTCGGCTAAAGACCTGCATTTTTTCGTCGCCACTCGCGTGCACCATGGCCGCAATTGCGCTGCTGTGCGCCGCGCCTACGCACGCCTGGGTGCTCAACCTCACGCCCGGCCCGAAGCAATTGTTTTTGATGGTGGGGGTGGGTTCGGCCGCAGCCGCCAACGGCACGACCAACACGGTATCGGTTTCGGTACCGGCGGCCACTGTGGGCAACGGAGCCGCGCTGGCCATGACCAGCGACAGCACGCAGGCCATCAGCCCGTACGACAACTACGTGGTGTGCAGTCCGCCGGCCCAGGTGTACGTGGGCGGCTCGTACCGCCAACCAAACTCGACTACCGGTGCAGCTGCAGCATCGTTGCAGGTGACTACCCCGGCCAGCCTGGTAAGCGGCACCGACACGATCCCGTTTTCACAAATCAGCTGGAGCAGCACCGCCATCGGCAATGCCGCTGCCGACATACCCGCGGGCACCTTCAACGGCGGCACGCTGTCGCTGGTGAATATTGCGCGCAACAAGTTCGTTGAGAACTGCTTCAGCTTCAGCTACGCCAACACCAATCTGGTACCGGCCGGCGTGTTCACCGGTCGGGCGATATTCACGCTGGCAGTGCCGTGAACTGATGGGCTCATGGGCAAATGGGCTAATGGGCTAATGGGCTAACGGGCTGGTCGGCTGACGCCGTGATTCGGTGTTCAGCCGCCGCTGGCTTCGCCCGCCACACCGGCCGTTATTCCCACTCGATCGTCGCCGGTGGCTTGCTGGATATGTCGTAGGTCACGCGGTTGATGCCGCGCACCTCGTTGATGATGCGGCTGCTCACGCGTTTCAGTAAGGCGTACGGCAGCTCGGCCCAATCGGCGGTCATGAAGTCACTGGTTTGCACCGCACGCAGCGCGACCACGTAGTCATAGGTGCGGCCGTCGCCCATCACGCCGACGCTTTTCACCGGCAAGAAAACCGCGAATGCTTGGCTGGTCAGCTCGTACCAGTTTTTGCCGCTGGCTGGGTCACGGGTCTGGCGCAGTTCTTCGATGAATATCGCGTCGGCGCGGCGCAGCAGGTCTGCGTATTCCTTTTTCACCTCGCCCAGAATGCGCACGCCTAAACCGGGGCCGGGAAACGGGTGGCGGTACACCATGTCGGGCGGCAGGCCGAGCGCCACGCCAAGTTCGCGCACCTCGTCCTTGAACAATTCACGCAGCGGCTCCAGCAACTTCAGGCCCAAGGTGGCGGGCAGCCCGCCGACGTTGTGGTGGCTCTTGATGGTGGTGGCCTTCTTTTTACCGGTCGATGACTTGCCTCCGCCCGACTCGATCACGTCGGGGTAGATCGTGCCCTGAGCCAGCCACCGGGCTTGCTTCAGTTGCTTCGCTTCGACTTGAAAAACTTCGACGAATTCGCGGCCGATGATCTTGCGTTTGGCCTCGGGGTCGGTCACACCCGCAAGGTGTCCGAGGAACTGCGCACTGGCATCGACCGCGATCACTTTGACCTGCAGCCGGCCGGCAAACATTTCCATCACCAGCCGGCCTTCATCGAGGCGCAGCAGCCCGTGGTCGACGAACACGCAGGTAAGTTGGTCGCCGATGGCACGGTGGATGAGGGCCGCCGCCACACTCGAATCGACCCCGCCGCTCAAGCCCAAGATGACTTGGTCGTTGCCGACCTGCGCGCGGATGCGTGCCACCGCTTCGCTGATGTAGTCGCCCATGACCCAATCGGGTCGAGCTTGGGCGATGTCTAAAACAAAACGCTCGAGCAGCGCCCTGCCCTGCACCGTGTGCGTGACCTCGGGATGAAACTGCACCGCGTAGTAGCCGCGCGTCTCATCGGCTATGCCGGCAATCGGGCAGCTCGGCGTGCTGGCCATCAATTTGAAGCCGGGCGGCAGCGCGGTGACTTTGTCGCCATGGCTCATCCATACCTTCAGCATGCCGTGGCCTTCAGCGGTGCGGAAGTCCTCGATACCTTCCAGCAGTTTGGTGTGGCCATGCGCGCGAACTTCGGCATAACCGAACTCACGCTGTGCGCTGGCTTCGACCGCGCCGCCTTGTTGCACCACCATCGCAAACATGCCGTAGCAAATACCGAGCACCGGCACGCCCAACTGCCACACGGCGGCCGGAGCGCGCAGGTCGTGGTCTTCGTAGGTGCTGGCGTGGCTGCCGCTCAGGATGATGGCTTTCGGCGCGAACGCACGGATGAATTCATCGCTGACGTCGTTCGGGTGGATCTCGCAAAACACATGCGCCTCACGCACCCGGCGGGCGATCAGCTGCGTAACCTGCGAGCCGAAATCGAGGATCAAAATTTTGTCGTGCGTGGCGTCATGCATGGCGTCGTTCGGCGGTGAAGGCAAACAGTTTTCGAGCGAAGCCGCTCGGGGGTCAGGTGTTAAGCGTTGGCTTGCGCCGCAGCCTCGGCACGCTGGTGCGCGTGGCGCTGATGGCGAAAGTGCGACCACGCCAACAGCAGCGCAGTCGCCTGCAATCCGGCAGCAAAGTACAGCGGTGCACCAATGCCCCAGTGGCCGGGCGGCAGGTGCGACACCATGCCGAGCATCGGCGCGCCGATCACCGGTGCGACCACCGCCATCAGACTGGTCAATGAACTGACCGAGCCCAAGGTGCGCCCCTGGCTGTGCGCATCGGCCGCGCCCGAGACGATGCTGTTGATCGATGCGGTCACGGTGAAGCCCAACAGGTTCGCAAACACCACCGCGTACATCATCCAACCGGCCGTGGCGGCAGCCCAGGCGAAGTAAGCACACATCGACGACACCAGGCCAATCACCGCCAGCTTTTGCGGCGTGAACCGCTTGAGCAACTTGCCTAGCAAGTAACCCTGAACGATTACCGAGGCCAAGCCCACGGCGGCCAGCGACCAGCCGTTGTCGAGCGTGGTCCAACCAAATTTGAAGGTGGTGTAGAGCACCCAGCAGTTGTACAAAACGCCCTGCGCCAAGCCAGTGCAGGCGATCACCACGATCAGGCTGCCGACGCCCTTGAGTTGCGCCAATGCCTGCAGCGAGGTGATCGGGTTCGCCGAGGCCCACGCGAACTCGCGGCGGCGGTCTGCCGGAAGCGACTCGGGCAGCACGAAATAGCCGTACAACAAGTTGAGCACCGACAGCGCACCTGCGGCATAAAACGGCAGTTGCAGGCTGATGGCACCGAGCAACCCGCCCAGCGCGGGGCCAAGAATGAAGCCCAAGCCGAACATGGCACCCAGCATGCCGAATCGTTTGGCGCGCTCATGCGGCTCGCTGATATCGGCCACGTACGCGTTCGCGACCGCGGCGTTGGCCTGCATCGCGCCGCCCACCAGCCGCACTGCAATCAGCACCGCCAACGAAGTCGCCAACGCAGTAGCAAAAAAGTTGAGCGCAAGGCCACAAAAGCCCAACAGCAGTACCGGCCGCCGGCCGTATTTGTCTGACAGCGCGCCGAGGATGGGCGCGCCGAAGAAATTGGCGATGCCAAATGCAAAACTCACCGCGCCCAACCAAAACGCCTGATCGGCCTGCGAGCCGGTGAAGCTGCCAACCAGCGCCGGCAGCACCGGCACGATGATGCCGATCGACATCATGTCGATCAGCACCGCGATCAAGATGAACGGCATCGCGGCCTGGCGTTTGTCGCGAGTTGGTTTGGCACCGGGCAATGCGCTGTCGGCCGCCCGTGCGGTGCCGTTTTGGTCCATCACCGGCATCGTCATTCCATGCGGTAGTTCGGTGCTTCTTTCGTGATTTGCACGTCGTGCACATGGCTCTCGCGGATGCCTGCTGACGTGATCTCGACGAATTCAGCCAGGCTG
Source organism: Burkholderiales bacterium (assembly GCA_043738425.1). Classification (GTDB taxonomy): domain Bacteria; phylum Pseudomonadota; class Gammaproteobacteria; order Burkholderiales; family Burkholderiaceae_C; genus PBB1. The sequence goes on along the minus strand of JAYUGJ010000123.1, from coordinate 22,544 downwards.
CGCATGTCTTCGATCGTGGCGCATCCGCAATAGCCCATGGATGCGCGTATGCCGCCGGCCATTTGGAACACGATGCCCACCATCGAGCCTTTGTACGGCACGCGGCCTTCGATGCCTTCGGGCACCAGCTTGTCGGCGTTCGGGTTAGCACCGGTGTTGTCCTGGAAATAGCGGTCGGCGCTGCCTTGCTGCATGGCGCCTATCGAGCCCATGCCGCGGTAGCTTTTGTAGCTGCGGCCTTGAAACAAAACGATCTCGCCGGGGGCTTCTTCGGTGCCGGCAAATACGCCGCCCATCATCACGGTGTGCGCGCCCGCGGCAAGTGCTTTGGCGATGTCGCCGGAGTAACGAATACCGCCGTCGGCGATCAGCGGCACACCGCTGCCGGCCAGTGCTTTCGCGACGTTGTCGATCGCGGTGATTTGCGGCACGCCAACCCCGGCCACGATGCGGGTGGTGCAAATCGAGCCCGGGCCGATGCCGACTTTCACACCGTCGGCTCCGGCCTCCACCAGCGCCAGCGCGGCTGCGCCGGTGGCAATGTTGCCGCCGATCACATCGATCTGCGGGTAGTGGTGCTTGACCCACCGCACGCGCTCGATCACACCCGCACTGTGGCCATGGGCGGTATCGACCACGATGGCGTCGACGCCCGCACGCACCAATGCCTCCACCCGCTCTTCGGTGCCCTCGCCCACGCCCACTGCGGCGCCTACGCGCAGCTTGCCTTGTGCGTCGCGCGCCGCATTTGGAAAACTGGTTTGTTTGGTGATGTCTTTCACCGTCATCAAGCCGCGCAGTTCACCAGCGGCATTGACCACCAGCACGCGTTCGAGTTTGTGCAGGTGCATCAGCGCCTTGCCGTCGTCGAGCGTGGCACGTTCGTCGACGGTGACCAGGCGTTCACGCGGCGTCATGATGTCGCGCACCGGCGCATCGAGGCGCGTCTCGAAACGCAGGTCGCGGTTGGTGACGATGCCGACCACCCGCGGCCCTTCGAGCACCGGAAAGCCCGACACGCCATGCTGGCGCGACAGCTCGACGACTTGGCGCACCGGTGTGTCGGGCGTGACCGTGATCGGGTCGCGCAGCACACCCGATTCGTAGCGCTTGACGCGCGCGACTTCGGCCGCCTGCTGTTTTGCGCTGAAGTTTTTATGCACAAAGCCGATGCCGCCTTCTTGCGCAATGGCTATCGCCAGGCGGGCTTCGGTCACCGTGTCCATGGCCGCGGACACCAGCGGCAAATTGAGCCGAATGTTGCGCGAGAGCTGGGTGGCGAGGCGGGTGTCGCGTGGCAACACCTGGGAGAACGCCGGCACCAACAACACGTCGTCGAAGGTGAGCGCTTTACCAAGAAGGCGCATGGATATGGCTCCTGAGGCAAACCGAAATTATAGGTATGCAGGAACAGTTGCACGCTTTGCGCGCCTGCGTGCCGGCCGCATGCCCGCACCCCGCAGCTACACTTCGCGCAGCTTTTTATCAGAGGGTGTTTGTCTATGCGCCACCGGCTTCTTGCACTCGTTGGGTTCGCCGTGATCGCCACGCTGTGTGTGCCTGCGGCAGCGCAATGGAAATGGCGCGACAAGGGCGGTCAAACCCAATACAGCGACATCCCGCCGCCACAGGGCACGCCAGACGCCAACATTCTTCAGCGGCCCGCAGGGGCCAAGTCGCGCAACGCAGTCACGGTGGTCAGCCCACCAGCCTCAAGCGCGGCTGCGTCTGCCGCGACTGCTGCGTCGGCATCGGCCGTACCGGCAACGAAAACCGCAGACCCGGAATTGGAAGCGCGGATCAAGAAAGTCGAAGACGACAAGCTGGCAAAAGCGAAAGCCGAGAACGACAAAATCGCTGCCCAGAAAGCCGACAACTGCGCCCGCGCACGCAACCACATGAAGGTGCTGGATGACGGCATACGAATAGCCCGCATGAACGCCCAGGGCGAGCGCGAAATCCTTGACGACAAGGGCCGCGCTGAAGAAACCAGTCGCACCAAAGGCGTGATCGCCTCGGATTGCAAATAAGCAGGTAGTCCGACGGGCACCACGCGCCGTGTGCGGTCAACCCCTTGCCGCGCGGTCTACTGCATCAAGGCAGCCCACTCTTGCGCCGCTGAGCGCGTTGCCTCTGGCGACGCGCTTCCATCGGATCGACGAGCAACGGTCGGTACACCTCGACTCGGTCCAGGTCGCGCAGCACATGGTCCGGGCGGCATAGTTGTCCCCACACGCCGCATTTCATGTCGTCCGCATTCAGCGCATTGGCAGTCGCCTCAGCATTGCCGCTGCACGCGCCGCTGAACTGCAGTGCCGCTTGCAGCAGCGAACCGCAGGGCAAACTCAGCTGTAGCGATCGGGTCTGGCCCACGCCGGTGTGAACGATGACCTCGACACGAATACAACCGGCCTCAACGTTCCCCATAGACCTGCGCGGCGCGCTTCACAAACGAGTCGACGAAGGTATTCGCAATGCGGTCGAACACCGGACTGACCACCGCTTCTAGCGCCAGGCTGGAAAACGCATAGCGCAATTCAAATTCGATTTTGCAGGCCTGCGCTTCAGAGCCAACGCGGCGGAATAACCACATGCCATCGAGCAGCGAGAACGGGCCATCGACCAACTTGACGCGCACCGAGGTGTCGGTCTCGTGCTCGTTGCGCGTGGTGAATGCATGGCGTATGCCGGCGTAAGAGAGGTGCAACCGCGCGGTCATGGCGACCTCGCTTTCATCCAGCACTTCGGCGCTGGCGCACCACGGCAGAAATTTCGGGTAATCGGCCACTGCGGTGACCAGCTCGTACATCTCGTGCGGCGAGTACCACAGCAGCACTGACTTTTTAACGTGCTTCATACAATCGCCAGATTGTATTGACGCGCTTTTGCCGCGAACGCCCCATGCCCATTGCCGAGAACCGCCGCGCGCGATTCGACTATCACATCGAAGAACGCTACGAGGCCGGCATGATGCTGCAAGGCTGGGAAATCAAGGCAGTTCGCGCCGGCCAGGTGCAGTTGACCGACGGCTATGTCGTCATCCGCGACGGCGAATTGTTTTTGATCGGCTGCCGCATCAATGCACTGCGCAGCGCATCAACCCACGTCAACCCCGAAGCCGACCGTACAAAAAAACTGCTGCTGCACAAAGAAGAAATCAAACGCTTGGTCGGCAAGGTTGAGCAAAAGGGCTACACGCTGGTGCCACTCGACCTGCACTACAAAGGCGGCTTGGTGAAGGCAGAAATCGCACTCGCTAAAGGCAAAGCCGAACACGACAAACGCGACACAGAAAAAAAGCGCGACTGGGATCGGGAGAAAGGCCGGCTGATGAGACACAAAGTCTCATCTAAGGCGTAAGCGTTGCGGCGCGCAGCGCCGAACGCACTTCCGCGGCACGCAACCGGGCCGGTCGATGCGGCGCAGCGTCACAAGAACCGCGCGGGGCGAGTGGTCAAGCTGCAAGCATGCCCAGCGCCTGCTCGCAGTCGCCGATCAAATCCTCCACCGCTTCGAGTCCGACGGAAAAGCGCACCAACGTGCCCTTCCACGCAGGCGCCGCGCGCATTTCCGACAGGTCGTACGGGACGACCAGACTCATCGGCCCGGCCCACGAAAATCCAATTTTGAAAATGCGCAGTGCATCGATGAATGCATGCACTTGTGCGGTGCTGTAGCCCGCATCGAACACCACCGAAAACAGCCCCGCAGATGCGCTGCACAGCCGCTGCCAGGCCGCGTGTCCGGGTGACGTAGCGAACGCCGGGTGCAGCACCTGCGCAATTTCACCGCGCGTGCTCCACCAAGCGGCCAAGCGGCGTGCTGCCGCATCGTGCGCGTGGTAACGCAGCGCAAGCGTTGGCAGTGAGCGCAGCAGCAGCTCAGCGTCGTTCGCGGCGACGCCCCAACCCATGTGCAGGTGCGTGGCTTTCAACCGCAGGTGAATGGCTGGGTCGCGGGTGGTCACCGACCCCATCAACACGTCAGCGCCGCCAGACGGGTACTTGGTCAACGCGTGCATCGATATATCCACGCCGATGCCGGACTCCAACTCGAAGGCGTTGAACGCGATGCCAGCGCCCCAGGTGTTGTCAAGCGCGGTCAACGCACCATGCGCTTTCGCTGCACGAACCAGCGCCGGCAGATCGGGGAACTCCATCGTCACCGATCCGGCCGCCTCCAGCCACACCAGCTTGGCCGCAGCCGCAGGTACGGCATCCAGTGCGGCCATGAGCGAGTCCACATCCATCGCGTCATAAGTGCGGTACTTGATTCCCCATCGCGCCAGCTCCGCGCGTGCCAGGTCTTTACCTGGGCCGTAGGCGTTGTCGGGTATCAGCACTTCGTCGCCTGACTGCAGCAACGCCAGGTCAATCAACGCAATGGCTGCCAATCCGCTGGGTAACAACAAGGTGTGCGTTCCGCCCTCTAGCGTGGCAATGCGTGCTTCTAGCGTGTAGGTGGTGGGGGTGCCGTGCAATCCGTAGCTGTAGCCCGACTTGTCTTTCCATTGGCGGGCCAACAACGCACGCGTGTTCGGGAAGATGACGGTTGAGGCCTTCAGAACGGGCGGCTGAACCGACGCGAATTCAGCGGGAGGCGCGTACGCGTGGTGTATGAGCGCGGTCGAATGGGCGAATGCAGGCGCAGCAGTGGCAGGATCAGCCGACTGATTGCTCCGCTTGCGGCCCGGCGCATCGTCCATGCTTAAACCGGCTGGGCGATCAGGTCATGGCCCTGCGTTGCAACGATGCGCGCACGGGTAAATTCGCCGACCTTCAGCGTCTTCGACGCTTTTTCAGGCGGCAACAACTTCACCACACCATCAATTTCGGGCGCATCGGCGTAACTGCGACCGGTGCCACCGCGGCGGCCCAACATGGGCGCAGCATCGATCAGCACCTGCATCGTGGCACCCACGCGACGAGACAACCTGGCAGCGGAAACCGCCTCGGCCAACTCCATGAACCTGGCGCGACGCGCTTCGCGCACGTCTGCCGGCAGCGCATTGGGCAGTGTGTTGGCCGCTGCACCTGCCACCGGCGAATATGCGAAGCAGCCAGCGCGGTCAATTTCAGCAGCGCGCAAAAAGTCGAGCAGGTGTTCGAACTCGGCCTCGGTCTCGCCTGGGAAACCAGCGATGAAGGTACTGCGGACGACCACGTCCGGGCATACCTCGCGCCAGCGCTGAATGCGCTCCAGATTGCGCTCGCCGCTGGCCGGTCGTTTCATGCGCTTGAGCACCTCGGGGTGCGAGTGCTGCAACGGCACATCGAGATAAGGCAACACCAAACCCTGTGCCATCAATGGCAGCACGTCATCTACATGCGGGTACGGGTAAACGTAATGCAGGCGAACCCAGGCACCGTATGGAGTGGCCAGCTCACCGAGTTTTTCGCACAAATCGAGCATGCGGGTTTTGACCGGTTTGCCATCCCAAAAGCCAGTGCGGTACTTCACGTCCACCCCGTACGCGCTGGTGTCTTGGCTGATGACCAGCAGCTCTTTGACGCCAGACGCAAACAAGCGTTGGGCCTCGCCCAACACATCACCGATCGGGCGCGAAACCAGATCGCCGCGCATGCTGGGAATGATGCAAAAGGTGCATCGGTGGTTACAACCTTCGCTGATTTTTAGGTATGCGTAATGACGCGGCGTGAGCTTGATACCGATGTCACCGAAGGCATCGGCTGCACCCACGCGGGCAGGCACCAAGTCGGTGAACGGGTCATGCGACCGGGGCGCGTGCAAACGCACCGCATCCATAACCTCTTGCGTTGCGTGCGGTCCGGTGACTGCCAACACACTGGGGTGCATCTGGCGTACCAAATTTCCGCTGCCGTCGCCCAGGTCCTTGCCGCCTTTGGCACCCAAGCAGCCGGTCACGATGACCTTGCCGTTCTCAGCCAACGCTTCACCGATGGTGTCGAGACTTTCTTTCACCGCGTCGTCAATAAAACCGCAGGTGTTGACGATGACTAAATCCGCCCCGGCGAAGGTTTTCGACGTGTCGTAGCCCTCGGCACGCAGCTGGGTCAAGATCAATTCAGAGTCGGTCAGCGCCTTTGGGCAGCCAAGCGAAACGAAGCCGATCTTTGGAGCAACGGTGGGCAACGTGGTGATGGGCGCGACAGCGCTGTTTTCTAGTGTCATGGTCATATTTTCGCTTGAGGCCAAGACCCAAAGCGCAGGTCGCCAGTCAGGCTCAACGTTTTGGCGGAACGAAACCAGGCATGCCGGGAAACAGTGTTCCGGTTTGCTTTGCCATTTGTTCTTGCATCTGGGCGAACATCGACTTTGACTGTTCGAGATAGCTGCTCATCAGACCTTGCACCGCCGGGGCCTGGCCCGTCAAAAACTGGCCCCAACGCTCGGGCGATAACGCGGCCGGGTCATAACCACTGAGCGATGGTTCGCCAAGACGGCTTTGAATCTCGGTAAATGTTTGCAGGTTTTTTTCCAGGTAAGAGCCCATCACGCCTTGCATGGCGTGCCCGTAGAAACGAATGATCTGCGCCAGCGTTTGTGCGGTGAACATCGGCGCACCGCCTGTTTCTTCTTCCAAGATGATTTGCAAAAGGATGCTGCGGGTCAGATCCTGGTCCGACTTGGCGTCGCGCACCACAAACGACTGACCAGTCATCACCATTTTTTTGACATCGGTCAGCGTGATGTAACTGCTGGCCACGGTGTCGTACAGACGTCGATTCGGGTATTTTTTCAGCAACCGGGTGCCGTCGACTCCGGGCTCGTCAGCCGCTTTTTCTGCGGGCTTTCGCGCGCCATTGCTTTTTTTTGCCGAGTGCGGAGCTTGTCTCGTGGTGGGCATGAATTGATTTTCCGATGCAAAAAATTGTGCAATCGCAGCAAAAATTGTAGGGGCACCGCATTACCGACTTGGTCGGACTTACCCGCGCGCCCTCGCCAGCATCGATGGCGCCGACGAAACACCCTCATGTTCGCCATGCGGACAGTCAAACCACAGACAACGACCGGCGTGTGCAAAACACCGCGCACAAAGGGCCACCGGAGTACTGCGGCGTTTAGGGCGTGCAAGAATTTGTCATCCGGAATGGTTTCTGGGCGTTGTCTGATTCTTTAACTTCGGAGAGTTCGCATGAGCATTACCAATCGCCGCACCTTCATGTTGTTAGTTGCCGCAGCCGGCAGCAGCCTGGCTGCTTCACAGGCGTACGCGCAGGGTGCCATGGTTGCTGAAACCGACGCTAATGCGGTTTCACTCGGCTACAAGCCCGATGCAACGAAGGTTGACGCAAAGAAATTCCCCGCCCACAAGGCTACCCAGGTTTGCGGAAACTGCGCATTGTTCCAGGGCAAGGCGGGAGACGCTGCCGGTGCTTGCCCGCTGTTTGCCGGCAAGCAGGTGTCGTCTAAAGGCTGGTGCAGCGCATACGCGCCAAAAGCCGCATAAAAGCGGTGCTGTACTTGCCGTAGCAGGCAAGTACGCAACAGTCAAAGCCGGTTGGCGCGATACGCCCACCGGCTTTTTTATGCCCGTGTCGTTGTACGCATAGAACAGCCCTCTAGCGTTGCCATCGCGTCCACAAGTCGCCCCAGTGTGCGATGCCCGAGCAAAGCATCCACATCGCTACCCATACCCACCACGCATCAACGACAGCGCTGCGCAGCGCCAGCATCAAACACAAACCAGAGACCCAGTTGGCGGTGAAGTCCCGGCTGGAGACGCCCTTCCCAGTCAGCCGCCGGTAAATCCACAACACCGTGCCTTCGATCAGCGTGAAACCTATAACGATGGTGATGAGACGGGGCGGAGTGAGCCACTCTGCGATGGCCATCAGGCGCGGGCCAACCCCAGTAGGTGCGCCATGTCCTTGAAGAAAATACGAATGTGCGCCATGGGTTTCTTGCGTGCGAGTTCTTTGTTCATGTACGACTCAAAAGTGAGTTGCTGAACATCGCGGTCTTCGCAAATCTTGACGAAGCTTTCGCGGCGTTTATCAGTGGCGTACCAGAACCACTGCATGATTCCCAAGACGCGAAACACCGTGCCATGCGCTTTCATGAATCGTTTGCGCGCCAAGCCCAGTGATTTGCCTTCGCCCGTGCGCAGCAGCGTATCGACCGATTCAGCCGCCAAACGTCCACCCGCCATCGCGTAATAAATGCCCTCGCCCGATGCCGGAGCCACCACGCCGGCCGCGTCACCCGCCAGCACCACATCGCGACCGTTGTCCCATTTTTTCAGCGGCTTCATTGGCAACGGCGCACCCTCGCGGCGCAAGGTCTCGGCATCGGCCAGCCCGGCCGCTTCGCGCAGGCTGCCTACCGCGCCACGCAGCGAAAAACCTTTGTCAGCGCTTCCGGTACCGATGCTGAGCGTGTCGCCGTGAGGAAACACCCAGCCGTAAAAATCCGGCGAGAGCGTTCCGCGGTAATAAACATCGCAGCGCGAATCGTCGTAATCGGCCGGCTTGACTGCGGGTGCGCGAACGATCTCGTGGTACGCGAAAACACACTTGACGTGCTCGGCACCGGGAACCGCTTGGGCCGCGACTTTAGACCTGGCACCGTCGGCCCCGATGATGGCGCGCGCGCGCACACTGGTCGGCACGCCCTCGGTCAACTCGCCCGCTGTGGCGCTGCGGCGTTCGCGGCCTTCAACGCGTTCAGTGAAATGCACCACGCTGACGCCGTCGTCGTCACGCGTCAACTTGTCGAAGGTGCCATTGCGACGTACGGCACCACACGATGCGGCACGTTCACGCAGCCATTCGTCGAACACATCCCGGTCGACCATGCCGACGAAACCGTCGTCAATCGGAATATCGACCCGCTTGTCTTTCGGAGAAATCATCCTGGCAGAACTGGCTTTGGCCACCAGCAGCTCATCCGGAATGGCGAAGTCCTTGATCAACCGCGGCGGAATGGCACCACCGCATGGCTTGATGCGCCCGACCCGGTCGAGCAGCAGCACCGATCGCCCTTGCAGCGCTAAATCATGCGCCGCAGTGGCACCCGCCGGACCGCCGCCGACGATGACCACATCAAACGTTTCAATTGAGTTCATAACTTCACCTCAGCTTCAGGGACGCGATAGGGGGCTCGACAATTTGTGGCTCTCGCGCCGCAAACACGGTTCCGAAAAAAGACCTGCGTGCGGATGCCACACCCGCGTGGGAGGACGGAGTGGTTATGACGTGCGCCGAAAGATTTGCGCTGATTGCACCGCCGCGCAGGGCCAGCCACGCTGCCGCGACAAACAGCACCGCTTCCAAACCGAAAACTACCGAATATGCGACCGCGGGAGCGCCGAACCACCAGCGCGCGAGGTCGCTGGCAGCGGTACCAAGCACTCCGCCAAGACCGAAGGCCACGGCCTGCGCAGCACCCCACAAACCCATGCGTACGCCTTCGCGAGATTCGTGGCCTTGCCCGGCCAACGTCATCATCGAACCAATGGCCGCAATGGAAAATGCGCCATTCGCGACACCCAAAAGAAACACCGTCGTTTTCAACGGCCATGCGCCAGCACAGAAACCCGCAGCCACCAAACCCAACAGCGCCATGGCTGAAGCCAGGCAACCGCCGACCATCCAACTGCGTAAAGATCCCAACCGACGACCCGACGCAGTCGCGGCGGCCGGTGCACTGCCCCGCAGGCGCGCCGCAAGCGCAGTCAGCCAACGCCCGAGCACACCGCTGCCGGCAATCGCTACCAGCACCATGCCCAGCAGCACGCCGCTGTGCTGAACACCAGCGAGTTGGGTGGACTCACCTGGGGTGTAGCCGAATACCGTTCCAGCAAATGGTTCAAGGATCAAATCTTGCGAGCTGTAGGCCAGCATCGAGACGAAAACAAAAACAGTGAACCGCCGCACTGCAGTTTCGGCGCATACCTGCGAGAGCGCATCGCGGAATCGCACTGCGGAAGTCGCGGCAGCGGGTGCACGTACAACGCCAGCAGCGCAGGTTTCGCCCTCGCCCTCCAACCCACGCAAGGCCAAAAGCGTGACCAGAAATGCAAGCGCAGAGACGCCGCTGGTCACTGCCATCAGGCGTTGCGGCGAATAAGGGTCAAGTAATGGGCCAGCAACTCCTGCCGTCACGGCAAAACCCACAATCATCAACATCCAGACGATGGTGGCAGCAGCGGCGCGGCGTTCGGCGGCGACCCGCTTGGCCAAAAGCACCAACAGCGACGTTCCACAGGCGCTGACGCCCAGTCCAATCAAACCGAACCCCAACACCGCAAGCGTGATACCCGCAAGCGGTTGGGTTGCCAGCATCACGGTCGCCGACGCTGCAGCAACACCGCCGACCGCAAGCAAGCCCATACCGCCGACCATCCACGGCGTGCGCCGCCCGCCCTGGTCAGAGCCGTGCCCCATGCGCGGCCGCACCACTTGAATCAGGTAATGCAAAGCCACCAACATTCCGGGCAGCAGCGCGGGCAAGGCCAGTTCAACCACCATCACCCGGTTCAGCGTGGAGGTGGTCAACACCACCACGGCACCAAGGCACGCTTGCACCAAGCCCAATCGCACGATCGCGAGCCAGCCAAACGGCGGATGGCACATGGCGGCCGGGGCAGTCACAGCAACACGCCGCTCAAAGATCGCAACGCGAATGCGCTGACCATCATTCCGGCCACAAACAGCGGCACCCCAAAACCGCTGTACATCAACGCACGTTCAATCGGGCGGTCTAAAAAGTGGTCCATCAAGAAGGCTTGCAACAGCATCAACGCACCTACGGTGACGGCGTGCATCGGTGCGCCCCAAAAAATTAACGCCAGCACCACGGCGAATTGCGGAACCAACATGAACAAACAGGCGACCCGCGCGGCGCACTGCGCCCCAAGTTGCACTGGAAGCGATGCCACGCCCATGCGCCGATCACCCTCGATTGCTTTGAAATCGTTCAGCGTCATGATGCCGTGCGCGCCAATGCTGTAAAGCACCGCCAAGGCAAGTGAGCGCCCGGCAGGCATGGCCCCGCCAGCCATCACCGCAGCACCCGTGGCCCACGCCAGGCCCTCATAACAAAGGCCACAGGCAGCGTTGCCCCACCAACCGTTTTGCTTCAGGCGCAGCGGCGGTGCGCTATACGCCCAGGCCAACGCCAAACCAGCCGCCCCGGCCGCGAAACCCCAGCTGCCCAGCACGGTGGCAACTGCCAACGACAGCATCGTCCAAATGATCGCAATGTGGAGGCCCCACCGACCGGGCATGCGGCCCGACGGTATGGGCCGGTGCGGCTCATTGATCTCATCGACATGCCGGTCGAACCAGTCATTCACCGCCTGGCTGCTCGCACATACCAGCGGTCCGGCCAGGAAGATGCCGGTAACGATCAAAAACCACCGGCCGTCAAAAGCCAGTCCCGATGCCACCACGCCGCAGCCAAACGCCCACATAGGCGGAAACCAGGTAATAGGCTTCAAAAATTCCGCAACCGTGGCCCAGCTGGGCACTTGGGCGCTTGAAGAAAAGGCTCGCGTCGACATCGGGATTATTCTGGGGTTGACACAACAGAGTGTCAATCTAAACTTACACCCACTGCGGTTGTTGTCCATCTTGAAGGCACCGGCAGTGCAGTACCCAGCGGGTAACCGAACCATGCAGCACGGCTCTTCGATCGAACACAGTCTTTTGGCGGCGGCAGACAGTGGATCGGCACGGCGACCCAACTCGTCTGCCCCAACCGCGGTGGTGATCGGTAGCGGTTTTGGCGGCCTGGCAGCGGCAATTCGATTGCTTGCCAAAGGCTACCAAGTCACCGTGGTGGAGAAACTCGACGCGCTAGGCGGCAGAGCCTACGTGTACAAGCAAGACGGTTACACCTTCGATGCCGGGCCCACCATCATCACCGCCCCGCAAATGCTTGAGGAGTTGTGGGCTCTGTGCGGCAAAAAGCTGTCAGACGATGTGGAACTGCTTGCACTGGACCCGTTTTATCGAATTCAATTCGACGATGGCACTTTTTTTGACTACAGCGGCGACTTGACCGCGATGCGAGCCGAGGTCGCGCGGTTCAGCCCGGCCGACGTCGCCGGCTACGAATCGTTCATGCGGGAGTCGGACAAGTGCTACCGCCTAGGCTTTGAAGAGTTGAGCGCAGTGGCGTTCGATACCGTAGGCGACCTGTTGGCTGCGGTTCCTTCAATGATGAAGATGAAGGCCTGGCGCAGCTTGTATTCGATGGCCGCAACCCACCTTCGCGATCCCAAGTTGCGCATCGTTTTTAGTTTTCACCCGCTGCTGATTGGCGGCAATCCGTTTGCCTGCACCTGCGTCTACAGCCTGATCACCGCGTTGGAGCGCAACTTCGGCGTGCATTGGGCCATGGGCGGCACCGGCGCATTGATCAACGGCCTCGCGGCGTTGCTGCGCACGGGCGGTGCAACCCTGCGACTCAATTCGGAAGTGCGCGAAATCACCTGCGTCGAAAACGGTGCCGGTAAACCACGCGCTACAGGCGTCACGCTGGCGGGCGGAGAACACCTCGCCGCCGACATCGTGGTGTCGAACGCCGACACCGCGTGGACTTACCGCCATTTGATCCGCCCTGAGTTTCGCCGCCACTGGACGGATCGAAAAATCGAGAAGGGGCGGTACTCGATGAGTTTGTTCGTTTGGTACTTTGGCACCGACCGCCAGTATCCAGACGTGCCGCATCACATGATGGTGCTCGGCCCCCGCTACCGCGAACTGCTCCACGACATTTTCAAAGAGCACGTGCTGGCAGAAGATTTCAGCCTTTACCTGCACCGCCCTACCGCCTCCGACCCGTCCATGGCCCCGCCTGGGTGCGACGCTTTTTATGTGCTGGCACCAGTGCCGCATCTGGACAGCGGCACCGATTGGCAAACCAAGGCTGAACCCTACCGGCAGGCCATCGCCGACGCGCTGGAACGCAAGGTGATGCCTGGTTTTCAGCAGCACATCGCTACTTCGCGCATCACCACGCCGCAAGACTTTCACGACCGACTGCTGTCGTTCAAAGGTGCGGCGTTTGGCCTGGAACCGGTATTGCTGCAAAGCGCGTGGTTCCGTCCGCACAACCGCAGCGAAGACATCGACGGATTGTTCATGGTGGGCGCCAGCACCCACCCCGGCGCGGGCGTTCCCGGCGTGCTGTCGTCGGCCAAGGCGCTCGAGTCGGTCGTACCCGACGTGGCCAGTTTTGCAGCCCGCGCTGCCGATCATATTCACCACGTGCGCACGTAATCCACGTCGTTTTCAGGAACCTCATGTCGACACCATTCGCCTACGCTGACGGCAGCATTGCCGCACCGCTCACACCGCACCGCCACGACGCGTCGCCCGCTGCGGTAGACGCCGAAATGCGCCAGCGCATGGATTTGCGCGACTGCGAAACCTTGATGCGCAGCGGCTCTAAAAGCTTCTTTGCGGCGTCGGTGATTTTGCCGAGCCGCATTCGCGCACCCGCCACCGCGCTCTACGCGTTTTGCCGATTGGCGGACGACACCATCGACCTGGAAAGCCATTTGCACGGCGGCCCGCAGGGCGCGCTGGATCACCTCGAACATCGCTTGCAACGTATTTACGACGGCTGTCCGTCACCAGTGCCCGCCGACCGGGCGCTAGCCAGCGTGGTGGCTGAATTCGGCATACCTAAGAGTTTGCTCGATGCGTTACTCGACGGCTTCGCCTGGGATCTGCAGTCCCGTCGCTACGACACCCTCGCACAACTACAGGACTACGGCGCTCGCGTAGCAGGCACCGTGGGCTCGATGATGGCCATCATCATGGGCACCCGAGACGCGCGTGCGCTGGCCCGGGCCTGCGAACTGGGCGTTGCAATGCAGCTCACGAATATTGCGCGCGACGTCGGCGAAGATGCGCGGCTGGGCCGCTTGTACCTACCTCGAGACTGGATGCGCGAAGCGGGCCTGAACCCGGACGCGTGGCTGAACGATCCATGCTTCAGCCCCGCTTTGGGTTCGGTCATCGCGCGCCTGCTGGCAGAGGCAAATGTGTTGTACCAGCGCGCAGCTTTTGGCATAGCCAAGTTACCGCGCGACTGCCGACCTGCGATCCAAGCAGCGCGCCTGGTTTATGCGGAAATTGGTCGCGAGATCGAACGTGCGGGCTTCGACTCGGTCGCCCGACGTGCATTCGTTTCGCCGCAACGCAAACTGGCGCTGATGATCGTGGCGCTCGGTGCCGCGGCCGTTTCGGTAGAACCTCGCCGATCGGTGGCAGACCGCGAACCCGCAGCGCTGACGGCTATTCAGTACCTGGTCGACGCCAGCGAACCAGTTGCGGTGGAACCACCGAGCGGGACTGCGCCCGTATCAACACACCGAGCTCACAGACGTCCCCGCAGCTTTGATGAACGCATGTCGTGGACCATCGGGCTGTTCGAAAAGATCGAGGAACGACACCTTTCCACCAACTCATTTGCAAATGCCGGCAGCCGGGCTCCATCGGTATTCAGCGGCTAGTGGTCAGCCAGCGGCTGACGTTGGCTGGTCACTTTTTCAAGCGCGGGCAGCACAACCTGCCTGTGTAGCGAGTTGGCTGCGTCAGTTGGCCGCTCGGACACCGCGGTTTGCTGCAGCCAACCATCCGCTCCGATCACGTCTGCTGGTTTTCATCGCACCCGCGGCATACGCCACGGCAGCATCAATTGCACCGTGTTCGACACCAAGCGAGGCACGTTCAACGTTTCGTGCATCGACACCACCGACTCGCCCAGCAGTCCCGAGGACAACACCGAGCGCACATAAAAAGGTGTGTCTTCCAAGGTTTGCGTGACGACCGCCGACTGGTTTGCATCGGTGCGCATCGTGCGGCCGATTCGCCATGCCGTGCGCGGCAGCGGCTGGCGCTCAGGCGGCGTGAAATGTTCGAATTCGCCCGACGGTTGAAAGCGCACCGCGACGACCCGGTCAGCGCCTTGCTTTTGCCGCACGTCATAGATGACGCCCGTGCTGCCGTCTTTGAGTAACGCGCGCGACCAGTCCCATTCGGTGAACGGCCGGTCGATCGGTTCATCACCTTCGTTCGAATCCAGGTAGGCGTGGCCAGACCACTTGGCAGCGGGTGCATCGAGCGCGACCTCGACCCGCGCACAAGGCGCAATCGGACCCCAGCGATGGCGGCCGTGGTCATCGAGCGCAGTCACAAATTGGCACAGCCCCTTCGGATACACCCGCACTTGCCCGCGCACACGCTTTGGTATCGGCACGCTCCATTCGTCGATGTTGATCGTCAGGCAGGTGCCATCCCATTGAAGTTGGCTAGGACCTATGACCAATTGGCGCGCATTGCGCTGCATGCTGGCGCGGCTGCGCTCAGTCATCGTCCAGCGCCGACCTGCCTTGCCGTACAGCGACACGTTCAGCGCACAGTGGTTTTCAGGATCCGCCGGGCCGCTGCGACGCGCCCAAGCGTAGTAAGGCGAAAAAACGCTGCCGACAAACGCGATGATGCTCAAAGCATGTTGCCCGTCGTCGCTGATCGCGTCGACATACCACCAGAGATACGCACCCGGTGCGACCGGCTGGTCAAATCGAGGTGCGCCATCAGCGTCTCGGCCGCCAGACGGCCCGACATCGCTGCCATCGGCACGCCCGGCCCCGGATGCACGCTGCCCCCCGCCAGGTAAAGACCTGGCACCTTGCTCAGCGCCGCCGGGCGCTGAAACACACCCATCCAGCCGTGCGACGCCTGGCCGTAAAGCGCCCCGCCCGTCGCTGGGAACAGCCGATGAAAATCGGCTGGTGTCGTCAGCACCGTGTTGTGCTGGTTCCTGTCGATGCTCAAACCGCTGCGTTGCATCAGCGCGAAGTGGGTTCGCTCGCATGCTTCAATCTCCGAAATTTCAAAGGGCGCTGCATCGCCGTTGGCGGGCGCGTTGACGAGGCAGAGTAGGCGTTCGGGACGATCTGGACGTGCATCTTTTTCCGTTGCGGGCAGCCCGCCGCTGTCGTCCCGGTCCTGCGCGCAGACGTAGACGGTGCCCTCACGTGGCAGCCGACCGTGACGAAAGATGTCTTTGAATTCCGATGCGTAATCGGTGTTGAAAAACACGTTATGGCGTACCAGCGGGAACCCCGCAGTTCGGGCGTGCATCGACCAGGTCATCGCGGACAACGATCGACCCGACGCGGCCACTGGCGCTACCGCGTGGCGACAGTCGCCGCCCAGTAAACCAGCAGGTAGCGCCGCAGCGTCGCCGTTGAACACAACCGAATCCGCAGCAATGCACTCGCCGCTGGCCAGACGCACACCGCACGCGCGGCCATGGCGCACCAGCACTTCTTCGCACGCCTGCCCGTAGCGCAGCGTGGCCCCCCGTTGCGCTGCGACCCGCGCCAGCGCCTGCGCGACGGCCAACATGCCACCGTCGACCGCCCACACGCCGTCCATTTCTACCTGGGCGACCAACATCAGCGTGGCCGGTGCCGCAAAAGGCGATGAACCGCAATAGGTGGCGTAGCGGCCGAAAAGCTGTTGCAGGCGCGGGTCGTGGAAATGCTTGGCCAGCGACCGCCATAGGCAAGCAAATGGACCCAGTCCCGCGAGCACGCCCAGGCCGCTGGGCCCGAGGTCGCGCGCCATGCTCAGCAAGGTAGGCCGTTGCGAGCGGATATACGGAGCCTCGAGGGTGTCGTAAACCTTGCGGGCCTGGGCACAAAACGCCACGAAGCGCCGCGCCTCATTCGGCCCCGAAAACCGGGCGATGGCGTCCGCCGATAGGGTTGCATCGCAGTACAGATCGAGCCGTTGATCACCGCCCCATGCATGGCGCGCCAACACTCCCAGTGGCTGCAAGCGCAGTTGTTCCATGAGCGACGTGCCAGCGGCCGCAAAGATTTGCTCAAACACCCAGCGCATGGTGAACACCGTAGGGCCGGAATCGACCGCCGCAGCGGCACCGTTGTGAGCGCCCACCATGACGCGACGCATTTTTCCGCCGGGCGTTTCGGCACGCTCAACCAAGGTGACTTGCAGACCGCGACTGGCCAGCAACAGCGCGCTTACCAGACCTGCCACACCCGCACCAATAACCACCACATGGTGGGTGGTAGGCCGCACGTTCGCGTGCGACGGCTCAATCATAAGTACGACCCAGCCACACTCCGCGGGCACCGTACGGCACGAAGCGGACAAACATCGATTCCGAAAAATAGCGGTGGCGTTGCGCTGCTTTGATGGCGTCGAGGTGCGCTCCGCTGCGCGCATATGCATTCATGTGAGAAACACTTTCCCACATCGTGAAGGTAGCTTGCCGTAGCAACGGTGCCTCGCCCAACCCGGCCGCGAACAAACACCCCTGTGCACCCTCGAGCGAGCGTTGCGTCAGCGGCGCTTGTTGCCAAAAAGCGCGCGCCAGCTTCGGACGGATGGAGGCACGCGTGATAGCTGCAATCGGGCCTTGCTCAGGCTCTGCTGCGCCGACAGATAGCTTCAGCCCAGCCCACGTTCCGCGGCTGCTGAATGCACGCAGCTTGACGGCGAAGTATTCACGCGCCCGCAAGCGGTAGGCAGCAGCAAGGGCGGAGGTGTGCAAAAAAGAGTCGGCCGCAGCGTCGTTATCAAACACGCAAAACAAGCCCTGACGGGAAGCGCTGGGGCGCAGACCAAATCCAGACTCATAGCCGCTGCCGAGCACCTTGACGAATTGCAAACCGGGCAGACGACGCAGCGGGAACCGGCCCATCACAAATCGGCCGTATCCCCACAGTCGTGAACCGGCGGCGATGTCAACCAACATCATGACCGCCACAGCATCGTTGAACAACGTGGGCGGCGATTCGACTATTTCCAAGGTGATCAAAACCAAACGATAGGGATGTGGTCTTCAAGTGCACAGAGGTACTTCGCCATGCAGATGAACCGGCGCGCGGCACCGGTTCATAGACCGCTACTTTTCGCTCTCAGCGATAGGGTCACTCAAGCCGTACCGGCGCAGCTTGACGTACAAACTTTGCCGCGAAAGCCCGAGCATTTCAGCCGCCGCAGCGCGGTTGTCTCGGGTCAATTCAAGCGCTGCTTCTATGCACAGTTGCTCGATCAAGTCAGTGGTCTCACCGACGATGTCTTTCATCGGCACACGGCCCACCAACTCCGAGAGTTGGCCCACCGAGCGCGGCAACTCCTTGGCGGCGCGTGCGTCATTTGCCAATCGCCGGCTGACGTCGCGAATGGCAAATCCGAGAAACGACTGCTCACCTTCAACCACCATGGTGGCTGATATCTCCACGTCGCTCGCGGTGCCCTGGTCGCTGCGCACGGTGGTGGGGAAAAGCCGCACCGAGCCGCGCTGGCGCAAAGTCGAAATCAACACGTTCATTTCAACGCCGGTGCGCCCTAGCCATCGCCCCAGCGACTCTCCGCGTACTTGTTTTTCGGACGGGACCTGAACCAACTCGATGAACGACTCGTTGGCTGAAACGATCGATCCTTCGATGTCGGTCACCACCATGCAGTCGGGCGAACCTTGCATGAGCTTCGACAGCATCGAGTGTCCGCCAAGGCCCGCTGGCAAGCCCGCATCGGCCACCACACGTGTCATACGCAAGAAAAGCATCGAACCGCTTTCTTGGCGAAACATGGATCCCGTGATAGTCAACTCGACTTCGTCGCCGAGCATGTGGACTCGAATGTCGTCGGCCTTTCCTGCGGCTCGCAGCGTGGCAAGCATGCTTTGCACCACGTCCGTGCCGCGTTCGTTGAGTCCAGCTGGAAAAGTGGTGCCGATCAATTTTCGAGTGACATCCGCGAAGAGCTGGTTTGCGGCCGGATTGGCTTCTATTACTTTTTGCGTGACGCTGTCGATGATTACTACCGATTCAGCCGAGCCCTGGAACAGGTGCCGATACCTCGATTGCGCGTCACGCAATCGCCAGTGCTCATGCAACGACGCCTGCTGCGCATCAACCAGGCTTTGCTGCATCGCGGCCATCGCGCGAAGGTCTCGCCCGTACACCACAGAACGCCCCGTCGCATTCGGCCGATCATCAGCGACCCGGATCGCACAATAAGACAACGGCATGTCGGGGCCATCGACGTTGGGGTGATTCACCTGACGCCAGCGCGGCGTTTGGTTGGAATCGGCATCGCGCAGCAAAGCCTCGATTTTCGGGCGACTTTCCTTGGTGACGGTCTGGATCCAAGATTGCCCGACCCAACGGTCGTAGCCAAGGTTCTTCAGACTGTCGCTGCCAAATGCCATGTCACGAATGACGCCTTCAGCATCGATGATCAACGCGACATCGGCCGCCGCAGCGATCAGTTGACCAGCCGCCTGCGCATTCAGGTCCCCGAGCGATTGGCTGGGAGTTGCAAACGAGTTCATCCGCATGCGCTCAAAAACGAGGGGTTGGCTGGCCTGATTGATGTGCCCATTGAAGGTACCCAAGTTCTAACTGCGGCTCTTCAAGCGACTTGCGATCAGCCGTTCGGCAGCGACCGGGGCTTGTTTACCGTCGCTGCTGGTCGCGTCTGCCCCGACCTCAGCGACATATTCAGGATGGAGCGCAAAGATGGGGCCGCCAACCAGCACGCCGATGTCCTTGTTGCGCGATGCCTCGCGAACTGAAGCGATACACGCTGCCAGCCAATCAAGACGCACTTCGCTGCCGACCGAAAAGCCGATGACATCAAACCATTCACGGCGAACCATATCGACCGCCTCGTCGCGATAAGCGCCCTGACCACCGGCGACTTCCCAGCCAGCATGCATAAAAAATTCAGCCACCATGGAAAGCCCAAAGGTGTGCTGCTCCCCGGGTGCGGGTACCAACAGCGCGCGGCGCGCATTGGCTGGAAACTCGATATCGGTGCCGAACGATGGACTTAGTTTTTGGAGCAATTGCTGAAGTCGGCCCAACGCGATCGTGACTTCGGTGAAATCACAAAGGTCTTCAGTCCATAAATAGCCGAGGTGATTGGCTGCCGGAGCAAGCAACTCTAAGTACAACACTTCGATCGACATTCCCTTGTCGCGCAGCGCATCGATGCAAGACGAGATCGGAACATCATCACGCCGCAGCACCAGCTGCACAAAAGACTCGACCTCCGTTGCCGTCGGCGGCGGGCACCTACAAACCGCAGGCAGTACGTCATTGGTCGGCATAGATCGGTGAGCCTCCACCAAACGCGGAATGATTTCGGCCTCAAGCGTCTTCACCAGCCGCGACATCCGGTCTTCCGCTGCGGGTCGCTCCAACCTTTGCTGAATCCACGTCGGCGAATCCGTGTTGAAGGGCAGCCGGTGAATTTCTTCCGAACACTCCAAATCGGCCATTTCCTGGCTCGACTCAGTGGGGTCTCTTGTCAGTGCGTTAGGCGTTGATCGCGTCATGAACTGTCTCCGGGCGGAATGAACACGCCTGCTACTGCGCGGGTTCGAAAGGGGGAGCCGCTTGGCCCGCGCCTGAACCAGCGCAGCCGAACAACCATCAGGTAGACCCGCCAAAGTCATCGACACACAACCTTTATCTATCGAGCTATTGGCTGCGTCAGCATGCCTTACGCGCAACCCGCTGTCCACCCGGCAATCACTGACCGCCACTCGCGCATTTGTGCTAGCGCTGTCCACGACAAACACGGTATCGATCAACGCCTGCTCCTCCATGCCGTGAAACGCAGCTGTCCTAAATTAGTTAGACAAGCGGCTTTGATGCTGAGGATCGACTGACCCCAAGCGCCACAGTTGTGACACGACGACTTGATCATCAACCGGCCCCGCGAAACTGTCAACGTAAATTTACGTCAACCTGGATTGACATTTACCAAGTGCACGGCAGAATTCAAATTCGACGGGGCGCGGCCTCCACTTGGATTACGAAATCGTCATGAGACAACGTGAGCTTCCACCGAAAACAAAACGCCCGCTGTACACCGCTGAAGAGCGCATCAGACGCGACTCGACGGTTTGGACCACGGTGCAAGGCGTTCTGGCACCCGTTCAATTCGTCGTATTCCTGGCCAGTTTGTTCTTTGTGCTCAGATATTTGTCCAGCGGTGAAGGATCGGCGCTGGCTGCCGCGTCGGTGGTTGTTAAAACCGCCACGCTGTATCTGATCATGGTTACCGGCTGCATCTGGGAGAAGGTAGTTTTCGGGCGTTATCTGTTCGCGCCAGCCTTTTACTGGGAAGATGTTTTCAGCATGCTGGTGCTGGCCCTGCACACCACCTACTTGATAGCGTTTTTTACCGGAGCACTGGGTTCACCGCAGCTGATGTACCTCGCGCTCGCGGCCTACGCGACGTACGTGATCAACGCAGCACAGTTCATCTGGAAACTTCGCGCGGCGCGTCTCGATATGGCGCGGCGCAACACGTTGGCAAGTGACTTGAAGTTGGCCGCATGAGCGACGTCATTCCAATTCGCAACTTGCAGGAGCTAGGCTGCGCAGAAGTGCCACCCACGACGCACATTTTGAAAGAGCGCGGTCAGCGTGAAGTGTTCTGCGGACTGACCGGAATCATCTGGCTGCACCGCAAAATTCAAGACGCATTCTTCCTCGTGGTCGGATCGCGCACCTGTGCGCATTTGATCCAGTCGGCAGCGGGCGTGATGATTTTTGCCGAGCCTCGGTTTGCCACTGCAATCATCGATGAACGTGATCTCGCAGGTTTGGCCGATTGCAATGAAGAGCTTGACCGCGTAGTCACCCGGTTACTTGATCGTCGGCCTGAAATCAAGCTGCTCTTTTTGGTGGGATCGTGCCCCTCTGAAGTGATCAAACTTGATTTGTCGCGCGCTGCATCGCGACTGTCGGGTCGCTTTTCGCCGGCCGTGCGCGTGCTGAACTATTCGGGCAGCGGCATCGAAACGACCTTCACGCAAGGCGAAGACGCTTGCCTTGCCTCACTGGTACCGAGTCTGCCTGCCGCCGCCGCACAAGCTCCCGCTTCATTGCTGGTGGTGGGTACCTTGGCTGACGTCGTCGAAGACCAGTTTGCACGGCTGTTTGCCGACCTGGGAATCGGCAGTGCGGAATCACCAGTGCGTTTTTTCCCGCCGCGTCAAGCCAACGATCTACCGGCCGTCGGACCGAACACCAAATTCTTGCTTGCCCAGCCTTTCCTCGCCGACACGGGTAAGGCGCTTGAAGACCGCGGTGCGCAGCGGCTCGCCGCGCCGTTCCCGCTCGGCGTCGAAGGAACCACGCAATGGCTACAAGCCGCCGCCACCGCGTTCAACGTTTCAGCGACTGTTTTTGAACGAGTCACCGCACCAGGTCGCGACCGCGCTACTGGCGCGGTCGCGCGCCAACGCGCTCAATTGCAGGGCAAGCGCGTGTTCTTTTTCCCTGACTCGCAACTCGAAGTTCCGATCGCCCGCTTCTTGGCGCGCGAGTTGGACATGCAGCTGGTTGAAGTCGGCACGCCATACCTGCACCGCCAGCACATGGCAGAAGAGCTTGCACTGCTGCCGCCAGGAACGCTTCTATCTGAAGGGCAACACGTCGAAAACCAGCTCGACCGCTGCCGTGCCGCCCAGCCTGACATCGTGGTGTGCGGTCTAGGCTTGGCTAATCCACTGGAAGCCGAAGGTTTGACCACCAAGTGGGCCAT
>JAYUGJ010000122.1:0-16797 GCA_043738425.1 Burkholderiales bacterium | reverse complement strand
ACTTGCTGATGGAGCTGAACTGCACACGCGCACGGTCAAAGCGCAGGCCGTCGCGCAGGCGCTGTTCCACCTCACGCCGGTTTTTGCTTTCTTCCATGTCGATGAAGTCGACCACGATCAAACCGCCCAGGTCACGCAGCCGCATCTGGCGCGCGATTTCATCGGCGGCTTCAAGGTTGGTGCGGGTGGCGGTTTCTTCGATGTCGCTGCCGCGGGTGGAGCGCGCGGAGTTCACGTCGACCGAGACCAGCGCCTCGGTGTGGTCGATCACGATCGCGCCGCCCGAGGGCAGGTTCACCGTGCGCGAGAACGCGGTCTCGATCTGGTGCTCGATCTGGAAGCGGCTGAACAGCGGTGCGTCGTCGCGGTAGCGCTTGACCTTGTGTGCCGTTTCCGGCATCACGTGGGCCATGAACTGCTGGGCCTGGTCGTAGATGTCGTCGGTGTCGATCAGTATTTCACCGACATCGGCGGTGAAGTAATCGCGGATCGCACGGATCACCAGCGACGATTCTTGATAGATCAGGAACGCGCCCTTGCCTGCCTTGGCCGCACCGTCGATCGCGTCCCACAGCTTGAGCATGTAGTTCAAGTCCCACTGCAGCTCGGGCGCGGTGCGCCCGATGCCGGCGGTGCGCGCGATCAGGCTCATGCCTTTCGGGTACTCGAGTTGGTCGAGGTTTTCTTTCAGCTCTTCGCGTTCTTCGCCCTCAATGCGGCGGCTGACACCACCGCCGCGCGGGTTGTTCGGCATCAGCACCAGGTAGCGGCCGGCCAGGCTGACCATGGTGGTCAGCGCCGCGCCTTTGTTGCCGCGCTCTTCTTTTTCGACCTGCACCAGCAGCGGGTCGCCTTCTTTGATCACGTCTTGGATGCGCGCGCTGCGCACATCGACGCCTTCGCGGAAATAGTTGCGTGAAATTTCCTTGAATGGCAAGAAGCCGTTGCGGTCTTCGCCGTAATCGACAAAACAGGCCTCGAGCGATGGCTCAACCCGGGTGACTACGGCCTTGTAGATATTGCCTTTGCGCTGCTCGCGGCCTTCGATTTCGGTCTCGAAATCCATCAGCTTTTGGCCATCGACGATAGCCAGGCGACGCTCTTCGGGCTGCGTCGCATTGATCAACATGCGTTTCATGTGTGCTCCAGTGCCGCTGCCTCAGGGGCGGCGGCTTTACCAACATGCCGGCACCGAAAACCGGTGCCGACGTATCGATGCACGAGATGCGTGATCAAGCCAGAAAGGAATCACCCTGGACTGCGCTCGACCGTATCGGTCGCATACGCAGCGTTGGCGCTTGCGTGTCAGTGCTCGACGCGGTGCTTGCGGCCAGCTGCTACGTGGTCACGCCGTAGGGGCGCGCACGCTGCAGCTACCGAAGGCGACTGACTTGCCACGCTGGCCTCGCCGCCGCGTCGCTGCCACCGGTGCGCAGCCCCAACGGGGGCTGGACAGGTCCGGCGCAGCATCTGCGATGAGGGTAGGTGGGAAGTCGACATTCGCGCGATCTCTGGACGCGGGTCCCAGTCCGACACGCACCGACCGTTGCGGGTCTGCGGTGTCGGTCTGCGACCTGGAAACCTTGGTTTATTCCGAAGCATCGCTTCGGCGGCTTGATTTACTTTTCTCTGCCGCAATCAACGGTGCGCTGCCTGGTCACTCGGGGACGGGGCCCGCCGCACGTTGCGTGCGTTGCATCACTCGGGGGCCACAACCCGGGTTCGTTGAAAGCGCGATTCGATGAGAAATCGCCACTTCTGGAACCCACACCATGGCCGTCAAATCACGTAGCGAGCGCGCAAGTAAACTCAAACAAATCAAACACTTACAGCGCAAACGTGACTGAGTCGAGTATACCGGCCAAACCAGGGCGACAGGCACAGTCCGGGCTCGACACGCCAGCCGCGCCAGCGGTTGGCAGGGTGGTTATTGACGAAGCGTCGGAAGGCCAGCGGCTCGACAACTTTTTGCTCAAATTGCTTAAAGGTGTGCCAAAAACGCACATCTACCGGGTGATCCGCTCGGGCGAAGTGCGCGTCAACAAGGGCCGCGCCCAAGCCGACACCCGCTTGGGTTTCGGTGACGAAATTCGGTTGCCGCCGGTGCGCACTTCGCAGCACTCGGTCGAACGTGCCGGCGAGCTGCCGGTGCCGCCGCGCGAGTTTCCGGTGGTGTTCGAAGACGACTGCCTGATCGCAGTCGATAAACCCGCAGGCGTTGCGGTACACGGTGGCAGCGGCGTCAGCTTCGGCGTGATCGAGCAGCTGCGGCGGGCGCGGCCGACCGCGAAGTTCCTTGAATTGGTGCACCGGCTCGACCGCGAAACCTCGGGTTTGCTGCTGATCGCGAAAAAGCGGTCGGCGTTGCTGGCGCTGCAAGAACAGTTTCGCCAACGTGAAACGGGCAAGACCTACGCCGCGCTGGTGTGGGGCAGCTGGCCTGCCGAAAAAAAGGTGATCGACGTCGCGTTGCACAAATTTTTGTCGGCCGATGGCGAGCGGCGGGTGCGCGCGGTGGATGCCGATCATGCCGACGGCCGTCGTTCGATCACGCTGGTCAAAGTGGAGCAGTGTTACCGCGCTTTCACGCTGCTCGATGTGACGATCAAGACCGGTCGCACCCACCAGATCCGGGTACACCTGTTGCACGAAGGCCACGCCATTGCCGGTGACGACAAATACGGTGACTTTGCAGCCAACCGCGCCTTGGCGCGTGGCGAAACCGTGCAGGGCCTGCGCTTTGACCGCATGTTTTTGCATGCGCGCCGTCTGCGGTTTCAACATCCGGCAAGCGGCGAGGTCATCGAGCTGCAAGCAGCGCTGCCGCCAGAATGCATGGCGTTGCTCGCCGCACTCGACCCACCTGGGTCGAACGCCGCGGCAGCCTGAGCCGCCTTGCATGAACCTATTTCTATGACCCGAACGCGCCAATTCGATTTGATCGTCTTCGATTGGGACGGCACGCTGTTTGATTCGACCGCGTTGATTGCGCGCTGCATTCAGGCCGCATGCGCGGATGTGCAGCAGCCGGTGCCCAGCCTGCGTGACGCAAGTTACGTGATCGGCATGGGGCTGGGCGAAGCGCTGCAACACGCCGCGCCCGGCCTGGCACCTGCGCGATATCCCGAAATCAGCGCCCGCTACCGCCACCATTACGTCGCGCGGCAAAACGAGTTGTGCTTGTTCGACGGTGCGCTGTCGATGTTGCAAGCGTTGAAGGCGCGCAACTATCTGCTGGCGGTGGCCACCGGCAAGTCGCGGCAGGGGCTCGACGAGGTGCTGCATTCGGTGCAATTGCATGGGCTGTTCGATGCCACCCGCACCGCCGACGAAACCCAATCCAAGCCGCATCCGCTGATGCTGCTGCAGCTGATGGCCGAGCTGGGCGTGCCGCCCGGGCGCACCGTGATGGTCGGCGACACCACGCACGATTTGCAATTGGCGGCCCACGCCGGCGTGGCCAGCGTAGGCGTGAGTTACGGCGCGCACGAGCCAGTGTCGTTTGCCGCACACACGCCGCTGCACATTGCGCATTCGGTGGCCGAGCTGCACACCTGGCTGGCCGCCCATGGCTGACGCTGATGCAACGCCGCTGCCGCTGCCCGCAATGGCGTCGATGTCGATGTCGGTAGCGATTGCGCTGTGTGCGTCGGATGCGTTGATCGAGCGTGGCGACGCGTTGGTGTTCGACGTGCTGCAGTGGCGGCAAAAGGCCACCGCATTCGTGATGCGATTCGACGGCCGGGTGGTTGCCTACCTGAACCGCTGCGTGCATGTGCCGACCGAACTCGATTGGCAAGAAGGCAAGTTTTTAGACGGTGACCGCGAGTTCATCATCTGCTCGATTCACGGTGCCACCTATGACCCGGCCAATGGCCGCTGCGCTGGCGGGCCCTGCGCGCGCGGCAGCTTGACCGCGCTGCGCGTCGATGAACGCGGGGGTCAGGTCTATTGGTACCCGACCGCTGACACCCGACCTGCGCGCGCGGCGGTGCCACCGACCGTGCCTGAGTCTTGATTCCCTTACCGGTCTGACCCGAAGAAAGTACCTGATGAGCGACCCAGAAGCCGGATCCGTATCGCCACCTGCCCACGCCGACGCCTCGCGCGGCGGTTGGGATGGCGCGGCCGAACAATTCATGCGGCTGTATGCGCACGAGCGCCGCAGCGAGCGCCGCTGGAAGTTGTTTTTCCGATTCCTGTGGCTGGCCTTTTTCCTGTGGCTGGCATGGACGCTGTTCAGCGACCGCTTCCAGGCCACCGCGCCGAGCGGCCCGCACACCGCGTTGGTGGAGCTGCGCGGCGAAATTGCGGCCGACAGCGAAGCCAGCGCCGAGGTTTTGGTGGCCGCACTGAAAAGCGCCTTCGAAGACAGCGGATCGCAAGCCGTGGTGCTGCGCATCAACTCGCCCGGCGGCAGCCCGGTGCAGGCCGGCATCGTGTACGACGAGATCAAGCGGCTGAAAGTGTTGCACCACAAAAAGGTCTACGCCGTGGTGGAGGAAGTTTGTGCATCGGGCGCGTACTACATTGCCGCCGCAGCCGACGAGATCTACACCGACAAGGCCAGCGTCGTCGGCTCGATCGGTGTGTTGATGGACGGGTTCGGGTTCACCGGCACGATGGACAAATTCGGCGTCGAACGCAGGCTGCTGACAGCCGGCGTCAACAAAGGCATCGGCGATCCGTTTTCGCCGCTGCCTGATGCGCAGCGCGCCTACCTGCAAGCCACGCTGGACCAAATTCACCAGCAGTTCATTGCGGTGGTCAAAGAAGGCCGCGGCAAGCGCCTGAAAGAAACGCCCGATATGTTTTCGGGTTTGTTTTGGAATGGTGAAGAAGCCGTCAAGCTGGGGCTGGCCGATCACCTCGGCAGCCTCGACTATGTGGCGCGCGAGGTGGTGAAAGCCGAAGACATCATCGACTACACGCCCAAAGACAATGTGGCCGAGCGGCTGGCCAAACGCTTCGGTGCGTCGGTGGGTGCCGGTGCGGTGAAAGCGTTGAACGGCATCGGTCGGCTGCGGTGACGCAGCGGGGCTCACGCTGGGTTGCCCGACTTCGCCGCAATGAACGCGCGCGGTTATTCGCGCTCAGTTGGCTATCAGCATGCCTTTTGTTTCGATGTAGCTGACCACCTCGGCCACGCCTTGATGGGTTTTCAGATTGCTCATCACAAATGGCCGCAGCCCTTGCGCACCGGTGCGCATGCGGGTGGTGTCGGATCGCATTACCTCGAGGTCGGCACCGACGTACGGTGCCAGATCGATTTTGTTGATGACGAACAAGTCGCTCTTGGTGATGCCCGGCCCGCCCTTGCGCGGGATTTTCTCGCCGGCCGCCACGTCAATCACGTAGATGGTGAGGTCGCTCAGCTCGGGGCTGAAGGTAGCGGCCAGGTTGTCACCGCCAGACTCGATGAACACGATGTCGGCGTTGGGAAATTTCTCCAGCATGCGGTCGACCGCTTCAAGGTTGATCGATGCGTCTTCACGGATCGCGGTGTGCGGGCAGCCGCCGGTTTCAACGCCCATGATGCGATCGGCTGATAACGCGCCCGCCACCGTCAGCAGCCGCTGGTCTTCTTTGGTGTAGATATCGTTGGTCACTACCACCAGGTCGTAGCGGTCGCGCATCGATTTGCACAGCATTTCGACCAGCGTGGTTTTGCCTGAGCCGACCGGTCCGCCGACGCCCACGCGCAATGGGGGCAGGTGTTTAGTTCGGTGCGCGATCGAATGCAAAGCGGTCATGGTGGCTCACAAATCAGGGGTTGCGGACGGCAGCGAACCGGCGGGCGATCGTCACGAGCGAAACAGCCGCGAATACTGGGTTTCATGTTGCGCCGACAGGATCGCCAGCATCGGCGCGCAGACCTGGCGCTCTGCGTCGCTGATGCGCATCGCCGCATCGACCGCTTCGGGAATTTCGGCCGCCAGTGCGCTCAGCATGTGCTGCCCGGCCGCTTGCCCCAACGGCACCGATTTCAACGCGGCCTGCACCATGTTCTCGGCCCAGCCGAAGGCAAAACACAGCAGCGTTTCGCGGCATGGTGCGTTGGCCTGCGATGCGGCGAGTGCAAATGCCACCGGCCAGGTCGGCGCAGGGCGCAACCCACCAAGGTAGCGCAGCGCTTGCGCGTGGCGTGCATCCGGCGGTCGGTGCTTCATCCATTCAACCAAGGAGCGGCCCATTTGCTGGGTTTGTTGCTGCAGCTCATGGCTTTCGCGGGTGGTGGCGATCCAGGTGTTGAGTTCGGTGATCGTTTCGCAGTCGCCGCGTTGCCACGCGGCATGCGCTTTGGCCACCACCGGCAAATCGGCGCGTGCCAAGTTCAGGTGCAGTTGGTCGAGCAGCCAGCTGCGCGCCTGCGTCGCGTTGCCGACCAGACCCGCATCGACCGCGGGCTCCATGGCTTCGGAATAGCTGAAACCCCCCACCGGCAACGCGGGCGACGCGAGCCAAACCAAATGCAGCAGTGATGCGTCAGTCAGCGGGCGCGGTGCGCAGCGGGCCGGGTGGTGTAAGCCTTGCCGGTGCTCGCGGCAGCGTTGCAGCGTTCGACTCATGCGGGCAACGCTGAACAAGTCCGCGCCGTGCGCGGTGCAGTCTTTGCGGAGTGAGGCGCAAGGCGCAAAGTCGGGGTCGGGCTTTCTGCCCCCGGCTTTGGAACGCGGCCTACATTCCCGAACGAGAACGGCCCGCAAAGGCCCGCCCCAGCAGCAGTCGGCAGAACCTGCGGTCCTGTTTCAGGGGTTCGGCCCAAAACAGGCGATTTGCGCACCAAGTCACTTGCGTGTGCCTTCGGGCACACGACGCGCGACGTTGGCGCACAACTCACTGCGTTTTGGACTCGGACGCGCATGGCGGGGACTTGTTCAGCGTTGCCTTGGGCGTGGCCGCGCGTTCAGTGCCCGTGGTTGCAGCCTGGCCCGTGTACGTGCGGCGCGCCTGCCGCAGGCGCGCCTTGAATCGGGATGGCTTTGCGCGCAGGCGTTACCGCGACCGGCGCGACGTGGCGGTGATCGTGGTCGTGGTCGTGGTCGTGATGCGCTGCACTTGCGTGCGCAGCTGCGCGCGCATGTGCGTGCCCGTGAGCGTTCCCAAGCGCATGCCCATGGTCACCGGCATGCGTGTCGGCGGTGTGCCCGTAGGCACCGCTTTCCGGCTCGAAAGCGGCTTCGGTTTCGGTGACCGTCAGGTGCATTTGGCGCAACAGGTCGGCCAGCACATGGTCAGGTTCGAGCTTCAGGTGGTCGGGTTTCAGCTCCAGTGGCACATGCCGGTTGCCAAGGTGGTAGGCCGCACGCAGCAGGTCGAAGCTGGAGCCGTGCTCGGCGCAGTGGGTCACCACGATGACCGGCTGCGGCGCGGCCGCGACGGCAATCAGCGAGCCGTCTTCGGCGACCAGCACATCGCCGCCGCGCACCACCGCGCCGCGCGGCAGGAACACGCCGAGTGCGCGCCCGTCGGAATCGGTGGCGTCGAAGCGGCTTTTTTGGCGCACATCCCAGTCCAGTGAAACCGTAGCGGCGCGGGCCAGCAGCACGCGGCTGAGGCCACGGCCTTGGGAGATGAGTTTGTTGATCGTCAGCATGGCGATTGGGCGCATAGCGCACTGGAAGTTCGACAGCCGAGTCTGGCACGAAGCGCCGCGCCACATGGCGTCAGTCGACGGGTTGACGCAAATGCGAATGATTTCGGTTAGTATAAAATTGGCTGAAATTCACCCCACCCACCTTGAAAGGCACCGCCATGTTGAAACCCCGAAAACTGCCAGCTCTCGGCGTCGTTGCAGGCGGCCTGCTGATTGGGTTGCTCAGCGCCGGCGGCGCGTTGGCGCAAAGCCCGGCGTTGGCGGCGGCGAGCGGCGTGGTCGCCAATAGCGCAGCCAATAGCGTGGTCAATATTTACTCGGCACGCCACTACCAAACCGATGAGGCGCTGTATGCCAACTTCACCAAACAAACCGGTATCAAGATCAATCGCTTGGATGGCAAAGAAGAAGAACTCGTCGAGCGCATCAAAAACGAAGGTGCCAGCAGCCCAGCCGATGTGCTGATCACGGTCGACGCGGCGCGACTCGAAATCGCTGACAAGGCGGGCTTGTTCCAGCCGTTGCAATCGGCAGTGTTGGAAGCGCGCATTCCAGCGAACTTGCGCACGCCGGACTGGGCTGCGTTTTCGACCCGGGCGCGCGTGGTCGTCTACAACAAGGCCAGCGTCGACGCGCAATGGGTGCAAACCTACGAAGACCTGGCCGACCCGCGATTGAAAAACCAGGTCTGCGTGCGTTCGGGCGCGCACCCGTACAACCTGTCGCTGGGCGCAGCCATGCTGGCGCACAACGGTGAAGCAAAAACCGAAGCCTGGGCGCGCGGTTTGGTGGCCAACTTTGCCCGCGCGCCGAAGGGCGGCGACACCGACCAGTTGAAGGCGGTGGCTGCAGGCGAATGCGGCGTGGCTATCTCCAACAGCTATTACCTTGCGCGGTTGATGCGTTCGTCGAAGCCTGACGACCAGAAAGTCGTGCAGGCGCTCGGCGTGGTGTGGCCCAACCAAAAAACCTCCGGCACACACATCAATGTGTCCGGCGCTGGCATCGTGAAGAACGCGCCAAACCGCGCCGCTGCGGTGAAGTTTCTGGAATACCTGGCCAGCGACGATGCGCAGGCCTACTTTGCCGACGGCAACAACGAGTGGCCGGTGGTGAAAACCGCGCAGGTTAAAAACCCGGCACTCGAGGCCCTGGGCCCGTTCAAGGCCGATGTGCTGCCGATCGGTCAGTTGGCGGCGAACACCGCGCTTGCGCAAAAGGTTTTCGACCGCGCTGGCTGGCGCTGAGCGAGAGCCGCGCTACTGCCGCTCGCGTGCAATTTGGCGGCACAGCACGATCAACGGCAGCAGGCCCACAGCGACGATAGCGATGGTGGCGGTGGATGCTTCAGCCAACCGTTCATCAGACGCCAGCGTGTAGGCCTGTGTGGCCAGCGTGTCGAAGTTGAAGGGCCGCATCACCAGGGTGGCGGGCAGCTCTTTCATCACGTCGATGAACACCAGCAAACCTGCCGTCAACAGCCCGCGCCGCAGCAGCGGCAGGTGCACGCGTTGTAGCGTTTGGGTTGGTGTCAAGCCCAGGCTGCGTGCCGCATCGTCCATGTGTGCAGTGACGTGGTGCAAGCTACTGTCGACCGTTTGCACCGCCGCCGTCATGAAACGCGCGGTGCAGGCAAACACCAGCGCGGCAATCGTGCCGGTGAACAACAAGCCGGTGTTCCAGCCGAGGTTGGCATGCAGCCACTGCGCGAGCGCGTTGTCGAAGCGGGCCAGCGGAATCAACACGCCCACCGCAATCACCGAGCCCGGCAGCGCGTAACCCAAACCGACCGCCCAATGTGCGGCGCGGGTCAGCGGTCGCGGGTCGAGCCGGCGGGCATACGCGACCAGCAGCGCCAAGCCGACCGCGGATGCAGCCGTCAGCCCCGACACCGTGATGCTGTTGCGCGCCAGCGTGAAAAAGCGCGCGCCGAACTGCGCATCGCCTTCGGTCAACGCCATGTGCAGCAACACCGCGCCGGGCAGCACAAAGCCGATCAACAGCGGAATGCTGCAGGCAGCTATGGCGACGCCGGATTGCCATGCCGTCAGCGACCCGCCGCGCGGTGGTTTGCGCCGCAGCCCGCTGCCCTGAAACCGCGCGGTGCCACGCGATTGGCGCTCCAGCGCCAGCAGCACGACGACGAAGCCGAGCAGGCACATCGCCAATTGCGCCGCGGCGACCCGGTCGCCCAGCGAAAACCAGGCGCGGTAGATGCCGGTAGTGAAAGTTTGCACTGCGAAGTACGACACCGTGCCGTAATCGGCCAGGGTTTCCATCAGCACCAGCGCGATGCCGGCGGCCACCGCGGGCCGCGCCATCGGCAGTGAAACGCGCAGCAAGTTGCGCCACGGCGTCAGGCCCAAAGACCGGCCGGCTTCGATGACCGCGCCGCCGCTTTCCATGAAGGCCGAGCGCGCCAGCATGAAAACATACGGGTACAGCACGAACGCAAACATCACCACCGCGCCGCCGAGCGTGCGCACATCGGGAAACCAGTAGTCGGCGCGCGCCCAGCCGGTTGCTTCGCGCAGTGCGGTTTGTACCGGCCCGGCGAATTGCAGCAGGTCGGTGTACGCATACGCCATCACGTAAGCCGGCATCGCCAGTGGCAACACCAGCGCCCAGTCGAACACGCTGCGCAGCGGAAAGTCGAAGTGCGTTACCAACCACGCCGTGCCGACGCCGATCAGCGCGGCGAGGCTACCCACGCCCAGGCACAACCACAGCGTGGTCACCAGGTAGTCGGGCAGCACGGTCGACGCCAAATGGGCCCAGGTGCCCCGCGTGCCGCTGGTAAACACATTGCTGCCGACCGACACGATCGGCAGCGCCACCAACAGCGCCACCAACACTGCGGCGACGCTCAGCCAGGCGATGCGTGGCGCAGGCGCTGCGGGCGTGATGTACCGCGCGCCGGGCGGCACGGTCGGCAGGGCAGCGGTCATGCGTCGACGGGGCCGATGGGGCTGATCAGGCCGGCTGCGCGGTTTGCAATGCGCGGTTGCCATGGGTCCACGGCGATGGGCGCGCGGGCATCTGCGACACGCGAAAGGCGGTGCGATGGGCGCGCAGTGCAAGGCGATGGAGCCGCGGCAGATATCATCGACAGCAAGTTGCAAACACGATTCATTCGCAAGCAGTGTACGGCCAGCGGTCTGCCGCCACCGGCATGGTCACCGCGCTCGCACGCCGCGTTTTCCCCTTTGGTTCGGTCTCGCCATGCCTACTGACGCGGTTCCTGTTTTGAGCCTGAATGCGGTGCGGCACCGCTACGCCGGCGGCCGCAGCGCGGCGGGCGGCGTGCGCCAGCCAGGCCAGGTCGGCGACCCCCGCGGCGATCACGGCAGCGTCGATGGCCTCAACTTGGCGCTGCCCGCGGGCAACATTTGCTGCTTGCTCGGACCGTCAGGCTGCGGCAAGACCACGGTGCTGCGCTGCATCGGCGGTTTCGAGCGGCTGGCCGGTGGCGACATCCGCATCGCCGGTGCGGTGGTCAGCGGGCCCGGCGTGCATGTGCCGCCCGAGCAGCGGCGCATCGGCATGGTGTTCCAAGACTACGCACTGTTCCCGCATTTGAGCGTGGAGCGCAACGTCGCGTTCGGCACTCCAGGCCACGCCGAAGACCGCGCCCGCGTGGCGCGCCTGCTCGACATGGTCGGCTTGCGCGTGAAGGCAGCGTGCTACCCACACGAGTTGTCCGGTGGCCAGCAGCAACGCGTGGCATTGGCCCGCGCGCTGGCGCCGCAGCCGCAGCTGCTGTTGATGGACGAGCCGTTTTCCAATCTCGATGTCGAGCTGCGCGAACAACTTGCCGCCGAAGTGCGCGACATTTTGAAAGCCACCCACACGACCGCGGTGTTTGTCACCCACGACCAGAACGAAGCGTTTGCGATGGCCGACGAAGTGGCGGTGATGGCCGACGGCCGCATCCAACAAATCGACAGCGCCTACAACCTGTATCACCGGCCGACCAGCCGCTTCGTGGCCGACTTCATAGGCCAAGGCGTGTTCGTGCGCGGCAAGGTGCTGGCCGAGCGGCAACTGGCGATCGAGATCGGCGCGGTGTCGGCTACCGAACCGATTCGCTATGCACAAGACGGCACCGCCTGCGTCGTCGGCAGCCACGTCGATGTGCTGCTGCGTCCCGACGATGTGGTGCACGACGACACCAGCCCGGTGCACGCCATCGTGCGCCACAAGGCGTTTCGCGGCGCGCAGATTTTGTACACGCTCGAACTCGGCAGTGGTACCCGCGTGTTGTCGATGGTGCCGTCGCACCACAACCACCGCATCGGCGAAGCCATTGGTATCCGCCTCGACATGGACCACCTGATCGCGTTTCCTGCGGCTGCGTGACCGAACTGCGCCGTTGGCGTGGCTTGCCCGCTATCAAAGCAAGGCGGGCTGAATCAACCGGTTGCGTGAGTCGCGCAACCTCAAAACAGAAAGTAACGTTGTGCCATCGGCAGCACCGAGGCCGGCTCGCAGGTCAGCAACACGCCGTCGGCGCGCACCTCGTAGGTTTGCGGGTCGACCTCCATGCGCGGCGTGTGGTGGTTGTGCACCATGTGCTGCTTTTGCACCGTGCGGCAATTTTTTGCCACCGCCGTGTGTTTGTGCAGTGCCAGGTGTTTAGGTACGCCATGGGCGATGGCGGCCTGGCTCAAAAAGGTCAGTGAGCCTTGGTGCAGCGCACCGCCGAACGCGCCGAACATCGGCCGGTAGTGCACCGGCTGCGGTGTCGGAATGCTGGCGTTCGGGTCGCCCATGGCGGCTGCCGCAATGAAGCCGCCTTTCAAAACAAGCGACGGCTTGACGCCGAAGAACGCCGGCTTCCACAACACCAGGTCGGCCCACTTGCCGACCTCGATGCTGCCGACCTCGTGGCTGATGCCGTGCGCAATAGCCGGGTTGATCGTGTACTTCGCGATGTAGCGTTTGGCGCGGAAGTTGTCGTTGCGTGTGGGCCACGCTCCACCCCCACCCAGGCCCTTCACCGTCGAGGGGGAGGGTTCCAGCCACCCCCGCTGCACTTTCATCTTGTGCGCGGTTTGCCAGCAGCGCAGCACCACCTCGCCAACGCGGCCCATTGCCTGGCTGTCGCTGCTGAACATGCTGATGGCACCCAGGTCGTGCAGCACGTCTTCGGCGGCGATGGTTTCGCGGCGGATGCGGCTTTCGGCAAACGCCAGGTCTTCGGCAATCGATGCATCGAGGTGGTGGCACACCATCAGCATGTCGAGGTGCTCGTCGATGGTGTTGATGGTGTACGGCCGCGTCGGGTTGGTCGAACTCGGCAGCACGTTTGCTTCGCCCACCACTTTCAATATGTCGGGCGCGTGGCCGCCGCCTGCGCCTTCGGTATGAAAGGTGTGGATCGTGCGGCCCTTGAAGGCGGCAATCGTGTCTTCGACGAAACCGCTTTCGTTCAGCGTGTCGGTGTGGATGGCGACTTGCGTGTCGGTTTGTTCGGCCACCGTCAAACAGCAGTCGATGGCCGCGGGCGTGGTGCCCCAGTCTTCGTGCAACTTCAGGCCGATCACGCCGGCATCGATTTGC
This sequence comes from Burkholderiales bacterium, assembly GCA_043738425.1. Taxonomy (GTDB): domain Bacteria; phylum Pseudomonadota; class Gammaproteobacteria; order Burkholderiales; family Burkholderiaceae_C; genus PBB1. The sequence goes on along the minus strand of JAYUGJ010000122.1, from coordinate 3,638 downwards.
TGGTGCAGCGCCTCCGGCCGGCTGGCGTTGCCTTTGCCGAAAAATCCGAGGTTCATCGGGAACGCATCAGCGGCTTGCAACATGCGGGCGATGTTGGCCGGGCCCGGCGTGCAGGTGGTGGCAAAGGTGCCGGTGGCCGGCCCGGTGCCACCGCCGAGCATGGTGGTCACGCCGCTCATCAGCGCTTCTTCAATTTGCTGCGGGCAAATGAAGTGAATGTGGCTGTCGATGCCACCGGCGGTGACGATCAAGCCTTCCGCGGCGATGATTTCGGTACCCGGCCCGATCACGATATCGACGCCCGGCTGCACATCGGGATTGCCGGCTTTGCCGATGCCACAAATGCGCTGACCGCGCAGTCCGATGTCGGCTTTGACGATGCCCCAGTGGTCGAGGATCAGCGCATTGGTCAGCACGCAATCGACCGCATCGTGTGCGCCGGGGCCGTTCATGCGTTGCGACTGGCCCATGCCGTCGCGAATGGTTTTGCCACCGCCGAATTTCACTTCTTCGCCATAGCCCACCGCGTGCCCGGCGGCGTTCGTCATGCCGAGGCCCGCTGCCAGCGTGAAGTCGCGCTCGACCTCGATGATCAGTTCGGTGTCGGCCAAGCGCAGCCGGTCACCGGTGGTCGGGCCGAACATGTCGGCGTATGCGCGGCGTGAAATCGTGGCCATGAGGAAACTCTGGAAGCGAGTGTGGAATGGGGCGTCGAGGTCCGCGTCGGTGGCCGCTCAGCGCGCGCTCACAACGCGCCTTGCACCTGCGCGCGAAAGCCGTAGACCTGGCGGTCGCCAGCGTAGTCGACCAACTCCACCGTGCGTTGCTGACCGGGCTCAAAACGCACTGCCGTGCCCGATGCGATGTTCAACCGCATGCCGCGCGCCGCGGCGCGGTCGAACACCAGCGCCGCGTTGGTTTCGGCAAAGTGGTAGTGCGAGCCGACTTGAATCGGCCGGTCGCCGCTGTTGGCAACCCGCGCGGTGACGGTGCGGCGCCCGACATTCAGTGCGTGGTCTGGTCCGTCGGTGAACAGCTCGCCGGGGATCACCGCTTGCGCCCGGTCGCGAGTGCGGCTGCGAGCACGGCCGCCACCAACAGCACGCCGCAGATGTCGGTCGCGTGCCAGTGCGCCGCGCTGCCGGAGCCATGGCCCGCGTGTGCAAGCGCAAGCGCATGCGTATGCGCATGCGCTTGCGCGATCAGCGGCAAGGTGAGCGACACCGCCAGCATCCGCAGAAAAATTCGTTTCATGTTGTCGTCTCAGGCGTTGATTTGGAAAACCAGATGCAGTAGATCGGATGCACGAAATCGGATGCACGAAGCCAGATGCGCGAACCAGATGCAGAAACAGGATGCAGAACGCCAGCGTTTGCAAACCAAATAGAGGAGGGCGGCATCAGGTGATCGGCTGGTGCACCGTCACCAGCTTGGTGCCATCGGGAAAGGTGGCTTCTATCTGGATGTCGGGAATCATCTCGGCCACGCCTTCCATCACGTCGGCGCGCGACAAAATCAGCTTTCCGTCGCTCATCAGCTCCGCCACGGTTTTGCCATCACGCGCGCCTTCCATCAATGCCGCGCTGATCAACGCCACCGCTTCGGGATAGTTCAGTTTCAAACCGCGGGCGCGCCGCCGCTCGGCCAGCAGCGCGGCGGTGAAAACCAGCAGCTTGTCTTTTTCGCGCGGGGTCAGTTCCATACGGTGGAAGGGTGCGTAGTCAGCCAGTATGGTTTAGCGAGCTGCGTGCCACCTGCATCGCAGCGGTGGCCAAGTCGGACCACCGCGCAATCGAGCACCTCCTTGCGCGCCACAACGGTGCGGCCGGTGGCTTGGCGGCTGGTGGTGATGCAAGGCGTGCACCATCACCGCGCCGCATGCACCAGCCATGGGGCTGACCCCGCATCACACGACACACGAGACGCGAGACACGCAAAACGCAAAACGCAACCCCCGAAATTCCTGGCCCATGCCGCACACGGCCGCCCCGATCGCGCGGCCGTGTGCGGCGACCTGTTCAGCGCTGTTTGCGTGCCGCAACACGCAGCGGGCACGGGCTTTGCAGACGCCGTGTTGTTCTTTCAAACCACGGAGACCGCAGCAATGAACTTCACCCGTCGCAACATCACCGCTGTATTGGGCAGCATGGCCCTCGGCGCAGCCGGCTTGACTGTGCCGTTCAGCGCACAGGCCGCCGACACCATCAAAGTCGGTGTGCTGCATTCGCTGTCCGGCACGATGGCGATTTCAGAAACGGTGCTCAAAGACACCGTGTTGATGACCATCGCCGAAATCAACGCCAAGGGCGGCGTGATGGGCAAGCAGCTCGAAGCGGTGGTGGTCGACCCCGCATCGAACTGGCCGTTATTTGCTGAAAAAGCCAAGCAGCTGATTGGCCAGGACAAGGTGGCGGTGATGTTTGGCTGCTGGACCAGCGTGTCGCGCAAGTCGGTGCTGCCAGTTGTCGAAGAACTCAATGGGTTGTTGTTCTACCCGGTTCAGTACGAAGGCGAAGAGCTCAGCAAGAACGTGTTCTACACCGGTGCCGCGCCAAACCAGCAGGCCATCCCGGCGGTCGAATATTTGATGAGCAAAGACGGCGGCGGCGCCAAGCGCTTTGTGTTGTTGGGCACCGATTACGTCTACCCGCGCACCACCAACAAAATTTTGCGCGCGTTCTTGAAAAGCAAGGGCGTCAAAGACACCCACATCGACGAGAAGTACACCCCGTTCGGCCACAGCGATTACCAAACCATCGTGGCTGACGTGAAGAAGTTTTCGGCGGGCGGCAAAACTGCAGTCATCTCGACCATCAACGGCGACTCGAATGTGCCGTTCTACAAAGAACTCGGCAACCAAGGCTTGAAGGCGACCGATGTGCCGGTGGTGGCGTTCTCGGTCGGCGAAGAAGAGCTGCGCGGCGTCGACACCAAGCCGCTGGTCGGCCATCTGGCGGCGTGGAACTACTTCATGTCGATCAAGAACCCGACCAACGAAGCTTTCAAAAAGCAGTGGGCCGATTACTCGAAAGCGCAAAAACTACCGGGTGCCGACAAGCCGCTGACCAACGACCCGATGGAGGCCACCTACATCGGCATCCACATGTGGAAGCAGGCGGTCGAAAAAGCCAAGAGCACCGACACTGACAAAGCCGTCGCTGCGATGGCGGGCCAAACCTACACCGCACCGAGCGGCATCACCTCGCTGATGGATGCGAAAAACCACCACCTGCACAAGTCGGTGTTCATCGGCGAGATCAAGGCCGACGGCCAGTTCAACGTCGTGTGGAAGACCCCCGGCCCGGTGAAAGCCAAGCCGTGGTCCCCGTACATCGAAGGCAACGACAAGAAGCCCGACGAGCCGGCGAAGAAATAAGGAACGTCGTCCCCGCGAAGGAATAAGGATCGTCATTCCCGCGTAGGCGGGAATCCAGGGCATTGAAAGCGGAAGCTCTGGGTCCCCGCCTTCGCGGGGATGACGCGCTCGCGTCACCTGCGCGGGAATGACGAGCGGAGTGTCCTGGCCGCCTGCGCGAGAATGACGAAGTGTTCATGCGGATCAAACAAATCCTGATTGCCATCGCTTTCCTCGCAGCCGGCAGCGCGCATGCGCTCACTGCCGCGGAAGCCAAAGCCAT